>NZ_JBIPMN010000122.1:0-8159 GCF_044369115.1 Vulcanococcus sp.
GGCAGTGAGCTCAACAACTGGCCCTTGATCGAGCGCATCCTCACGCTGCGGGGCGAACAGGCCAGGCGCCTGGGCTATGCCAACTGGGCCGACGTGAGCCTCGCGGCGAAAATGGCCGAGTCGGAAGCCGCCGTGGAGGCCCTGCTGGAGGAGCTGCGGGCAGCGGCTTACCCCGTGGCTCGGCAGGAGCTGGAGGCCCTGGCCGCCTGCGCCAGCCGCCATGGCGCCGCTGAAGCGGCGGATCTTCAGCCCTGGGATGTGAGCTTCTGGGCTGAGAAGCTGCGCCAGGAAAGCTTCGAGCTCGACAGTGAAGCTCTGCGCCCCTATTTCCCCCTCCCCCAGGTGTTGGAGGGGCTATTTGCCCTGTGCAACCGTCTGTTCGGGATCACGATCAAAGCGGCCGACGGCGAGGCGCCGATCTGGCACAGCGATGTGCGCTACTTCCGCATCCTGGAAGGATCCCAGGCGGGATCCAGCGCCGGATCACCCTTGGCCGCCTTCTACCTGGATCCCTACAGCCGCCCCGGCAGCAAGCGAGGGGGAGCCTGGATGGATGAATGCCTGGTGCGCTCGCGCCGGCCTGATGGCACGGCCGTGCTGCCGGTGGCCTATCTGATCTGCAACCAGAGCCCGCCGGTGGGCGAGACCCCCAGCCTGATGACCTTCGAGGAGGTGGAAACCCTCTTCCATGAGTTCGGCCATGGCCTGCAGCACATGCTCACCACGGTGGAGCGTCCCCAGGCGGCGGGGATCAACGGCGTGGAATGGGATGCGGTGGAGCTGCCCAGCCAGTTCATGGAGAACTGGTGCTACGACCGCGCCACCTTGATGGGCATGGCCCGCCACTGGCAAAGCGGCGAGGCACTGCCCGAGGCGGAGTACCGCAAGCTGCTGGCAGCTCGCACCTTCATGGGTGGTTCCGCCACCCTGCGCCAGGTGCATTTCGCCCTGGTGGATCTGAAGCTGCACAGCCAGTGGCAGCCCGGCAGCGGCCAGAGCCCCGAAGCGCTGCGCCGCCAAATCGCCGAAAGCACCACCGTGCTGGCACCGATCGATGAAGACGCGTTCCTCTGCTCGTTCGGCCACATCTTCGCCGGCGGTTATGCCGCGGGCTACTACTCCTACAAGTGGGCTGAAGTGCTCAGCGCCGATGCCTTCAGCGCCTTCGAGGAGGTGGGCCTTGAAAACGAAGAGCGCATCCGCGACACCGGCCGTCGCTTCCGCGACACGGTGCTCAGCCTTGGTGGCAGCCTCGATCCCAAGCAGGTGTTCGAAGCCTTCCGCGGCCGCCAACCCAGTAGCGAAGCGCTGATTCGCCACTCCGGCCTGGTAGCCGTTTGAACTGAATCGGCGCAGCATGGTGAGAGCGTTGGGGCGAGATGGCTCTGCGTGTGGTGAACAGCGATCCCCTCGCCCTGGCGGAACAGTGGAGCTGTCCGGTTCCGCTGATCGGCTTCGAAGCAGCTCTCGAGCGCAGTGTGTTCCGCTCGGGTCTGAGCCGCTCCGACTGGCTCAAGCGCCTGGCGAACGATCTGCACAAGCCGCAACTGCTGGCCCTGCTCTGGTTGCTACCGCGGCGCTGGACGCTGTCGCCAGCGCAACTGCCGCCCAAGCTTCAGGCGCTGGGAGGCGTGCTCGAACGGGGTCTGCTCACCCCAGGGCTGCTGGCTGCCATGGCCGACGATCTGCCCCATCTGCTGCCGGCAGCGAACCCCGATCAACCGAATGCCCTGAGCCTGTGGAGGAGTGAGCACCGGCCGCCGCTTCCGCGGGATTTTGCAACGCTGCAGCAGGCAGTTTCCTCGGAGGCGGAATCTGATCCCCATGAAAACGCAGCCCCCGCTGGAGCAGCCCTCAGTGGCGGCCTGGTGTGGCGCAATGTTGGGCTGAGCTATGAGCAATCACCGCAGGAGCGGCGGCTCAACAGCCTGGTGGCCCGGGTGCTGAACCGGTTGGCAGCCAATCGCCTCAGCGAGGATCCCTGGTGGTTCGAAGGCTGCACAACCAGCAGCAGTTGGTTGGCCAAGCTCCAGGCCAGCGGTTGGCAGGCCCGGGCGCAACTGCGCTGCAGCGTGGCCAGTTTCGGCCTTGGGGCCAGCCTGCCCCATGAGGCAGATGGCTGGAGCCAGGTGCCGCTGGCTCTACCGATTCGCACTGGCCTGCTTGGCGCCGATGGCGAGGAAGTGCAATCGCTGCTGCCCCACAGCTGCCTGGAGCTGGAGCTGTGCGGCCCCAACCAACTGCTGCGCTTGCAGTACTACCAGGGCACCGAAGGGCTCTGCGGCTGGGAAGCCCTGAACGATCTGCAGCGCCCGTGGCAAAACGATCGCCATAACGGCACTGTTCACTACCTCGGAGAGCCCTACGAAGGTGAACGGCTCCAGCAGCTGTTTGATCTTCTCGAGGTGATCGCCCTGGTGCACAACCATGAGGCCAGTGACCGCCAGCTGCTCCATGGCGGCTACGGCTCGTTGGGGTTCTGCATCGACAGCTCAGCGCTGATCCAGCAGGTGATGGAGGGCCGCTGCCAGTTGTTCCCGGTGCTGATGGGAGGGATCTGGCGCGAACGCCTCCTGCGCCGCGTCGACCAGCTCGGAGCAGCGGCAGCTGATTGGCTGGAGCCCTACAGGCAAGCGCTACAAGTTCTCCCCCATGACGGCAGCCTGCACGGAAGTGCTGCGGCCAGCGCTAAGGAACGGCTGTTGGCCTGCCAGCCGCTCAGCAGCCCGTTTGTTCTGGTGCAGGAGTTGGCGCAGCCAGCGCAGCCAGAATCGCCTTGATCACAGGCAGGCGGAAGGCTTCAGAAAACGGGCCCTTGCTGCCGTTGTGATTCATCCCCTCAATCAGAGAACGCTGGATCTGGCCCGCAGAAACGGCCTTGTTCCAGTTCGAGAGGGGTAGCAGCGGCGATCGGCCTGGATAGGCGATGCGGCCAAAGGCGGCTACGGGATCCTTGCTGCCCACGATGGTGGTAATTCCGGCGAGCTGATGCAGCTCCTGGTTGCCACTGAAGACCCCGCAAAAACTGATGATGCTCACCGGCGCTCGCGTGATGCGGCGCAAGTAATCAGCCACACCCATGGCCATTTCTGCTCCGCCGCTGTAGCCGGTGAGCACGATGCGGCAACCGTTATCTGGTCGGAATCCAACCTCGGCCAGGCGCAGGCTGATCTTCAACGCAAGCTCGTAATTGAGGATGGGGCCGTAGCGCCGATCGGAAGAAATCCCTACCTTGATGACATTGTTGGCCTGTACCAGCACCGCGGCCAACAGCTGAACCAACCCGTTGGGATGCTGTTCCTGCAGCGCAAACAGCCGCCGCCAGAACCACTCACTGCCGGCATCCTCAGCCAGAGCCACAGGCATCACGGTGTAGGTTTCCAGGCCACGCACCAGCAGGGTTTCAGCAGCCAACTGCTGCTCCAGCAATTCGAGAAACGAGGAAACCCGCGGCGGATGATCGCGCTCCAGCTGGTGGATGCCATCGAGATACACCACATAGCAGCGATGCGGACCTAGCGCCGCAGGGCCATGATCAAACAATGTGGCTGGGACTGGTAAGCCCTGCAGCCAGCCCTCCCAAAAAGCAAATTCACTCACCAGCGAGTAGATGCCAGCCGCTGCGATGACCACCACCAGCAGCAAGCCAATCAACTGCAACAACAGCAGCAGATCCGCAGGCGAGAGGGTGGAGCGCACAAACAGTGCCAGATGGCCCAGGCCCACAAGGTTGATACCAAGGCCGATCGCCAGAACGAGCAGCAGCAGCTTGAGGTTGAAGCGCTGGCTCCAGGGATGCAGGCGAGCAGCGGCGTTCATGGCTCAGCCAGCTCCGAGGCAAGCATCGCGTAGCCCCGTTGCCAGCTCTGGCGAAATAACAAGGCCACGAGCACAAGAGCCAACAGATAACCGGGCGTGGTGAGCACAAGCGCCTGATCCCAGGGCAGATCGAAGCGCACATGCACGAAGGTGACCACATTCAGGTGGATCAACACCCAGAGCACCAGGCCAATGGTTTCACCGATGTAGGGAGCAGCCACACACACATAAAAACAGGCTGGCAGCAAACAGCTGGCGATCCCATCCACAAAGGCACTGGGGTGAACCGGGTTGGATCCATAGAGATTGAGCAGCACCATGTCGATGGAGCTGGTCAACAGGAAGGCGGAGGCCAGCACCAGCGCATCAATCAACAGCCGCCAGAGGATCTGACGGGCGCCCAGGCGGTTGGCCAAAAGGCCAAACACGTGGGAGAGCGACACCGAGATCCCCACCACCAGCAGCAAGCCGAGCCCCAGATCGGCTCGGATCAACCAGCCACCCAGGCCGTTCAGAACACGCTCCAGATCAACCAGCATGAAGGCGGCCCCTCAGGCGTCTATTCAAGCCTGAGGCGCGCTGCGCAACTGAGGGCGGTTGACAATCCAGATCACAAAGATCGAGAGCACCGCGCAGTAGAAGCACCACACCGAATTAAAGGTGGCGCTGTAGGTGAGCCAGGTGAGGAAGATCGAGACAAAGATCAGCACCCCAAACAGCTTGACGGCCTTATCAGCAACAGCGATGAGTGGGAGAACGATGAAACCCCAATACACCAGCTCACCCACAGGCTCGGTGTTCACAAAGTTGTGAACGATGCTGTGCAGGTTGGAAACGTCGTAGAGCAGACGCCCCGTGCTGTGCACTGCCGGCTGAACAGCGGGAGGATTGAACAGCACCGGAAGATAAAACGCCGTGCCCAGCACCGTGCTCACAATCGCAACCCAGCGCAAGCGGTTCTGCAGGCCGCGGGAATCGGTGCTGCGACTGATCGACCAAGCACTCCAGGGGATCCAGATCATCCAGAAGCAATAGGCAAAGAAGAGAAATCCCAACCCAGCCAGCGTGGTGAGCGGCTCCGTGCGGCCGTTATCGAGGGCCGTCCACTCCAGGCCTTCAACGAACTGCTGAACACCGAAGAAAAAAGGAACCAGCGCCAACGGAACGTAGTTGGGCTGCTTATTCGTGCGGGCCAGGTGGGTGCTGTAGAGACCCAGGGGCATCAGCACCGCGGAGGCTGTGAAGCTGGCAGAAGCCGAAAAGCACATGGTGAGGGTGCATTGATACGCTTACTGATAATTCCGAGATGCCCAGGAAGCAACGAGTCAGCCTCGGGCGGTAAGGAACCGTTGCCGATTAGGGCGCCAGGAGTACATCAGCCACAGCGCTCACGGCTCTTGGGTGAACAATCAGCTGCCGGTGGGTGAACACCGGCAACGCGCGGCGAGTACCCAGTGGCAACACCGCCCGCCAACCGGGGAACACGGTGATGTCGGTGGGGGTGAACAAGCTGTGGCACTCCAGCGACGCCAGCAAAACCTGATCTCGCTGCAGATCCCGCAGCAGCGCACTGCCAACCTTCATATCGGCAATGCCCGCCAGGAGGCGGCGCGGCACCAACTGAGCCGCAAGCGTGCCGTTCTGCGGACTCCCCAAGCAGACGAAGCGGCGGGTTCGCTGGCAGCCCCGGTGCTCCTGCAGCCAGGTGCGGCCGATCACGCCACCCATGGAAAACCCGAACAGATCGAGGGACGTTGTCTGTCCGAAACGGGCCTCGATCAGAGCAGCCAACTGCGCGGCAAGCTCTCGGATCGGCACCGCCCCCAAACGGTGGGGCAGATGGGGGGCAAACCACTCCAGCCCCGGGTTGCGCCGCAGAAGCTCCTCTTCCAGACGCCGGAATAAGCGTGGCGTGTCCCACAGCCCATGCAGGAGCACAAGCGGACGGGTCATGTTGGCCAGCGCCGTGAGCGTTGCACCGCCACGATGCCGCAGAAGCCAGGCACCGGCGCCTGGCATTTACGCAACTCCAACCGGATCGGCACCTCACCGTAGATCTCCTCCAGCAGGCTGAAGATCTGATCACTCCAGTGCTCCAGGGTGAAGCAACGGATCCGGCGCGCCTGATGTTGCAGGGCTTGGATCGCGAGGCTGTAGTCGAGGCTGTGCTCCAGCGCATCAGCTGCGGCGGCGGCACTGAGGTTGCAGCCCAAGCTGAAATCCAGCTCAAACCACTGACCCAGTTGCCGCTCGTGCTCGAGCACTCCCACATGGGCCCAGAGGCGCAGGCCCCGCACCAGCACACGATCGGCCGGAGCGCTCACAGGGGCAGATCGCGGTGGGTGAAGCTGCGCACACCACTGGCGTAGTCGGCAGCGATATGGCCATCGCCGCGCATGAAGTAGCGATAGGTCACCAATCCTTCCAGCCCCACCGGTCCCCTTGGGGGAAGCGTTTGGGTGGAGATGCCCACCTCAGCGCCAAAGCCGTAGCGGAAGCCATCGGCGAAACGGGTGGAGCAGTTCACATAAACGCCGGCGCTATCCACACTGCGTAGGAACATCTCCGCTGTAGAGGCGTTGGTGGTGCAGATGGCATCGGTATGGCGGGAGCCATAGCGGCTGATGTGATCCAAGGCATCCTCCAGGGAATCCACCACCCGCACGGCAAGCACCAGATCGGAGTATTCACTACGCCAGTCGTCGTCGCTGGCGGCATGGCTCACGCCGAGCGACTGGGCGGCAGCGTCACCGCGCAGGCTCACACCAGCCGAGGCCATGGCCGGGAGTGCTGCGGTGAGAAACGCCGGGGCAACCTCGCGGTGGATCAACAGCGTTTCGATGGCGTTGCAGGCCGCGGGGTACTGGGTTTTGGCATCGATGGCAATGCGCAGGGCCTGATCGATGTCCACCTCCCGATCCACAACCAAATGGCAGATGCCATCGGCGTGGCCCAGCACCGGAATGCGGGTGTTGTCTTGGATGAATTGCACCAGCTCATTGGATCCGCGCGGAATGATCAGATCCACCAGCCCATCGAGCTTGAGCAGCCCCAGGCTCTCCTCGCGGGAGGTGAGCAGCTCCAGCGCCATGGGATCAACAGCACTGTTGGCAAGCCCGGCGCGCAGGGCCTCGAAGATCGCCGCGCAGCTGCGGCTGGCTTCACGGCCCCCTTTCAGCAGGGCGCCATTGCCAGAGCGAATCGCCAGCGAAGCGATCTGCATCACCGCATCGGGTCGGGCTTCAAAAATCACGCCAAGCACACCGAGCGGAACGCTGACGCGCTCGAGCGTGAGACCCTGATCGAGCTCGCGGTGCAACTGGCGCACCCCCAGG
The DNA here is from genome assembly GCF_044369115.1 of Vulcanococcus sp. Lineage (GTDB taxonomy): Bacteria > Cyanobacteriota > Cyanobacteriia > PCC-6307 > Cyanobiaceae > Vulcanococcus. Next base: position 7,155 of record NZ_JBIPMN010000122.1, read on the forward strand.
GGGTCGGGCAGCTGAGCCACCTGACGCACCCCCTCGATCCCGCCCGCCAACTTGGCGGCATCCAACTTCAGGCGTGCCACCAGGGCTGGTGCTAGGCCATCGGCAGCAGCAGCCTCCAAATCCGTCTGATTGGCAGCCAGGATCAGCGGGGCCGACGCCTCCAGTGCCGCGGCCATCGCTTCCACCGCCTCACGGCGTTTCAGATTGCTGAGGCGACCCAGTGCCATCGCGCAGCGGCGCACGGCAGCGGCCCGTTGCAGCAGATCAGGAGTGGGATCAGGAACGCTCACAGGCGCGGCGGGCACTGGGCGCATCATCCCAGCTAGGCGTTGAGCAGCCGATCGAGCGCCAGGCGTGCAGCACCCAAACGGCCTGCCCCATTGCCGAGGGCGCAGCGGCGCAGCTCCAGGCCCTGACGGCTTTCGCGCTGCACCCGCTGCTCCACTTCCGCCAGTGCAGCTGGCAGGAAGTGCGCACTCGCCGCACTGAGGCCACCGCCGATCAACACCAATTCAGGGGTAAGCACATAGATCAATGAGCTCAAGCCCACCCCCAGGCGGCGGCCGTAGCGCTGCCAGATCGCCAGGGCTTCAGCATCGCCCTGATCGGCCAGACGGCAGAGCTCCTGCGGGCTCAGAGGAGATTGGCGCGCCAACGCTCCGATGCTGCAGAACTGCTCAAGCGAACCGCGGTTGCCGCTGTTGCAGGCGGGCCCCTCAGGATCGATGCAGATCAGGCCAGGTTCAGCCGCCGCGCCGCCATGGCCCGTAAACAAGTTGCCGCCCAGCAACACCCCACCACCCACGCCAGTGCCGAGGGTGAGCAACAACACGTCGCTGTAGCCCCTGGCTGCGCCATGCCAGGCCTCCCCCACCACAGCGCAATTGCCATCGTTCGCGAGGGTGACGCGCCGCTGCAGCTGCGGCTCCAGCCACTCCGCCAAAGGAATTTGCTCCCAACCCGGCAGGTTGATACACACCCGCGCCACCCGGCCCGCTGCATCCA
>NZ_JBIPMN010000123.1:0-8144 GCF_044369115.1 Vulcanococcus sp.
TTCGAAATCGGCGCGGGTTCCGTTGGGGCAGGTTCGCCGGATCTCCAGGCGATGCCGTGGGCCTCCAGAAGCCCAATCAAGCGGGCGTTCTCCCGACGCAGCCGATCTAGATCAGGGGGCTTGGAGTCGGCCATGGGGCATGCGCTTCAGCGCTGATCGGCATGCTGGTAGACAACATTGCGCTCCCGCTTGCCCACCGCCACGACAAGGACGAGGAGCTCATGGTCACGCACCTCGTAAACCAGACGGTACCCGGCGGCCCGTAACTTGATCTTGTAGCGGTTGGAGGATCCACGCAATTTGCTCGCTGGGATCCTGGGCTCAGTCAGCCGCACGGCCAACTTGTTCTTGAACTGCTCCCGGATTCCTGGCGTCAGCTTCCTCCACTCCCGAAGGGCTTCCGGGTGAAAGGCCAGCTCAAAGGGCATCGAGGCTGACCCGCATCGGCTCCTGGCCGTCCGTCAGCCGGGCATCGGCGATGCGGCCCAGCTTCAGGTCGTCCACCAGATCCATCAGTTCTTCGTAGGCCCTGGCTGGCACGCAGTAGAAGGCCGGCTCGTTGCGGTTGAGCACCGCGACGGCCATCCCCTCTCCTGCCGCCAGGGTGGCCATGGGGTTTTTCTTGTGTTCCGAGATGCTCACGGCTGTCTCGGCGAGTACGCGGTGGGCCATCAGCGGGACAGGAAGGCAATACACCACACTCTAGGTCTCCAGTCAGGTCGCTGGAAAGGTCGCTGGACAGGTCTGGATCGAGTGGGTGGTGCCCGGCTGGTCTCCAGCAATTCTGGAGCCCGTTCTGGGGAATTGTTTCCCTGTACTTGCACTGTCAGGCGACCGGGCGTTGATGCTGAAGCGGCTTGCCCTGATCACCTCCGGACACGATGTTGGGACGAATTCAGTTGACAACCTCGGCCCAGCCGTGATTCCGGACGATCCACTGCGGGACGGCCCATGAGTTCACCCCGCGCAGGTGAATACCTGACTCGTCAATGGCGCAGTCGTGAGAGAAGCTCTGTGAGAAGGTCGCTGCCGCTCCTTGGCATTGCCTGCCATCGCCCGGTTCCCACTGGCCATCTGTCAGCCGATGCGAGAGCGGCCATACGCTTGACTTCGGCGATTCTCAGCCCTGGACTAGAAGCGGGTGACCGGGCTCGAACCGGCGACGTTCAGCTTGGGAAGCTGACATTCTACCACTGAATTACACCCGCAAAATCTGAAGACAGGGCTTCAGAATGGTTGGCCAGCTTGATGCGATTGCTCGCAACTTTTGGCTAACCAACCATAGCAACCTGCTGCTTGATCAGTTGGTGGTGGCTGCTGCCTTGCCGGTGCACTGAACAGCGGCCTGAAGTTCCTTGTGGGCGGCAACCACGCTGTCGGCCTGGGGTTTGAGGGTTTTGGCGGCTTCTTCGAGGGTGAGTTGCTTCTCCTGCGACACCTTCTTCAGTTCTTGATTGAAGGCCTGAGCTTGCTTCTGGAAGGCCTCAATACGCGCGGCCTCAAGGGTGACCTCGGCCTGCTTCAGGCCTTTCAAGGCGGTGCGCAGCTGTTTGCCAGCGGCTTCAGCGTCGCCCACGGTGGAGGTGGGGGTCAAGGCGGCGCTGGCCTCGAGGGCTGCGCCCACCTTCACCAGCTGATCGCACACATTCACGCTGGCCTGCTGTTCAGTTACCACCTTGTTTTTCTTGTCCACAGGAGAACATGCCGCCAGAGCCAGGCTCAGGCAGGCGGCTGCGACGGCGAGAGAGCGGCGCATTGGGAGGCAAAGCATGCCGTCTGACCCTAGGCAGGCCGGCATGCTTTGCCCGTAGGCATGAGCCCCTGTTTCAGCTGGCCAGGGCGGCAGCACAGGCGGCAACACCAGCGCCTGCCGTTCCCTTATGCAGGCCCAGCTCCCGCAGGGTGGCCTCGATGGCGGCTACGGCGGTGAGCACGTCGCGATCGCAGACGAAACCCAGGTGGCCGATCCGGAACACGTGGCCCTTGAGGTGGTCTTGGCCGCCCGCCAGCAGGATGTCGAAGCGCTCCTTCACCTTCTTGCGCAGGCTCTCGGCGTCGATGCCATCGGGCGCCACAGCGGTGATCGCCGGGCTGCCGCAGCCTTCAGCGGCATAGAGCGGCAGGCCGATCGCCTTCATGCCGGCCTGGGCGGCGGCGCGGTGGCGAGCATGGCGCGCGAAAATCGCCTCCAGGCCCTCGGCCTGCATCATCTCCAGCGCCGCTTCCAGGGCGAAATAGAGGTTGATCGCCGGGGTGAAGGGGTTGCTGTCGGCGTGGGCTGATTTGCGGTACTTCGCCAGATCCAGATAAAACTTCGGCAGATCGGAGCGCTCGGCGGCGGCCCAGGCCCGATCGCTCATGGCCACGAAGGCCAGGCCCGGCGGCATCATGTAGCCCTTCTGGGAGCCAGAGCCGATCACGTCGATGCCCCAGGCATCCATCGGCACGCTGCAGGCGCCCAGGCTGGTGACGCAGTCGGCAATGGTGAGGGCGGTGCCATGGGCACGCACGTGCTTGGCGATCGTTTCGAGATCGTTGATCACCCCGGTGGAGGTTTCCGAGTGGGTGAGGATCACGGCCTTGATCGCCTTGGCACTGTCGGCCTCCAGGGCGGCGCGGAAGGCTTCCGGATCGAGAGGCTGGCCCCACTCGGCCTTCACCACCTCCACATCCAGGCCGTAGGCCTTGGCCACCTTCACCCAGCGCTCACCAAACTTGCCGTTGTCGCCGCAGAGCACCTTGTCGCCCTTGCTCAGCACGTTGATGATCCCGGCCTCCATGGCGGCGGTGCCGCTGCCGGTGATCACCAGCACGTCGTTCTGGGTCTGATGCAGCCACTTGAGCTGCTCGGTGGTGCGGCGCACGATCTTCTGGAAGTCGGCGCTGCGGTGCCCGATGGGGTGTTTTCCCATCGCCTGCAGGACGGTTTCCGGCACCGGGGTAGGGCCGGGGATCATCAGGGTGAGCTTGTCCTGCATGGAAGAGGCTGGTGGGGCGAATCTGGAGGCGGCTGCGCAGCCCGATGCGGCGCAATCCACCACTTTAAAAAACAGCCTTCCGGGTGCCTGCGATGACCAGTTCCGGCTACACCTTGCCGGTGTGGGTGGCTGCAGCCGCGGTGGCGGCGGTGCGCCTGCTGCGCGGTGAGGGGCCGGCTCCGGCCGCCGTGCCCCTCTGGCTGCAGCCGGATCAGGCCCAATCCCAGCAGCCGCGGGAACCGATTCACGTGGAGGCGGCGGCGCTGCTGGCACCGGATCGGGCCCTGGGGATCAGCCGCTGCCAGCCCGGTGATGGCCTGGATCTCACCCGCGGGCTGGCGGTGTGGGTGGAAGCCCATTGGACAGAGCGGCCTGCGGGCCAGCCCTGGCTTCAGCTGGAGGCTGGCGAGGGGGTGGGGGTGTTGGCCGGCAGCAGTGAGCTCTGCGTATCGGGCTTTGCCCGCGCGCTGCTGGAGTGCAACCTGCAGCCGTTGCTGCCCGCTGAGCGGGGCCTGTGCTTGCGCATCACCCTGCCCGGCGGGCGGCAGCTGGCCCGGCGCACCAGCAACGAAGCCTTTGGCGTTGTGGATGGGTTGGCATTGATCGGCACCCAGGCGGCGGTGCAACGCAGCGCTGATCCCGATCAACTGGCCCGCGCCCGCGCTGAGCTGGCCCAGCGAGCCAGCGATCCGGCCCTGGCGCGTGATCTTGTGCTCGTGATCGGCGAAAACGGGCTGGATCTGGCTCCGCGCTTGGGGCTGCCGGCGCCGCTGCTGCTCAAGGCCGGCAACTGGATCGGGCCGCTGCTGGTGGCAGCTGCTGAGCAGGGGGTGGAGCGGCTGCTGCTGTTTGGTTATCAGGGCAAGTTGATCAAGCTGGCCGGCGGCATCTTTCACACCCACCACCACCTGGCCGACGGTCGCCTGGAGGTGCTCACCACCCAGGCCGCTCTGCTGGGTTTGCCTCTGGAGCAGCTGCAGCAGCTGGCCCGGGCGGCCAGTGTGGATGAGGCGCTGCGTCAGCTGGCGGAGCGGGATGCCAACGCTGCGCAAGCTCTGCAACGCCGGGTGGCGAGCGCTGTGGAGCAGCGCAGCGCGGCCTATGTCGCCCGGCATGGTGAGCGCAGCATGCGCATCGGGGCGGTGCTGTTTGATCGCGGCCGCCGCCTCTGCGCCGAGGGTCCCTGTGGAGCTGAGTTGCTGCAGGCCTTCAGGGCCTGAGATTTAGGGTGAAGGGATTGCCCGGGCCGCAGCAGCTGGCCGCCCTATGTCGAACGTGACCCCCACCGCCATTGGCGAAACCGATCGCTATCCGGCGATTGTGATTCTGGATTTCGGCTCGCAGTATTCCGAGCTGATTGCCCGGCGTGTGCGCGAAACCGAGGTGTACTCCCTCGTGATGAGTTACGGCACCACGGCGGAGGAGTTGAAAGCGATTAATCCCAAGGGCATCATCCTCAGCGGCGGTCCCAGTTCGGTGTATGCAGAGCATGCTCCGTTGTGTGATCCGGAAATCTGGAATCTGGGGATTCCGGTGCTCGGTGTTTGCTACGGCATGCAGCTGATGGTGCAGCAGCTGGGGGGCTCCGTGGTGGCGGCTGGCCGTGCTGAATACGGCAAGGCACCTCTCTACGTGGATGACCCCACCGACTTGCTCACCAACGTGGATGAAGGCTCCACGATGTGGATGAGCCATGGTGATTCCGTGGAGCGCTTGCCCGATGGGTTTGTGCGCCTTGCCCACACCGACAACACGCCTGAGGCGGCGGTGGCGCATCACGAGCGCCGTCTCTACGGCGTGCAGTTCCACCCGGAAGTGGTGCATTCGGTGTGTGGCATGGCTCTGCTGCGCAATTTCGTGTATCACATCTGCGGTTGCCTGCCAGACTGGACAACCGCGGCCTTCATTGATGAGGCCGTGGCGGATGTGCGCCGGCAGGTGGGTGATAGGCGCGTGCTGCTGGCACTCTCTGGCGGCGTTGATTCCTCCACGCTCGCCTTCCTGCTGCACAAGGCAATTGGTGATCAGCTCACGTGCATGTTCATCGATCAGGGCTTCATGCGTAAGGGCGAGCCTGAGTTTCTGGTGGAGTTTTTTGATAAGCGCTTCCACATCAACGTGGAATACATCAACGCCCGTGAGCGCTTCATCAATAAGCTTGCCGGTGTGACCGATCCGGAGGAAAAGCGCAAGCTGATTGGCGCGGAATTTATCCGCGTCTTCGAAGAGGAGAGCAAGCGCCTTGGTCCCTTTGATTACCTCGCCCAGGGCACGCTCTATCCCGATGTGATTGAAAGCGCCGGCACCAACGTGGACCCCAAAACGGGTGAGCGGGTGGCTGTGAAGATCAAGAGCCACCACAATGTGGGCGGCTTGCCTAAGGATCTGCAGTTCAAGCTGGTTGAGCCGCTGCGCAAACTTTTCAAAGACGAAGTGCGCAAGGTGGGCCGCACCCTTGGTCTGCCCGAGGAGATCGTGGGCCGCCACCCTTTCCCGGGCCCGGGTTTGGCGATCCGGATCCTCGGTGACGTGACCGACGAGAAGCTCGACATCCTGCGCGATGCCGATTTGATCGTGCGCGAGGAGATCAAGAACGCAGGGCTGTATCACGAGATTTGGCAGGCCTTCGCGGTGCTGCTGCCGGTGCGCAGTGTTGGCGTGATGGGCGATAAGCGCACCTACGCCTTCCCGGTGGTGCTGCGCTGCGTCTCGAGTGAGGACGGCATGACCGCCGACTGGTCGCGCCTGCCCTACGACCTGCTGGAAACCATCTCCAACCGGATCGTGAATGAGGTGAAGGGGGTGAACCGCGTGGTGCTCGATATCACCAGCAAGCCTCCCGGCACGATTGAGTGGGAGTGAGCGGCCAGCGCTGGCCGCAGCCGGACGGCTCCGTTACCCTCGGGGCCCCGGCTCAGGAGCCTTGACCGCCGCCCCCCAGCAGGACCTCCAGCTGCAGCGCCGCCTCCAGCAGGACAGCATCCAGCTGGCCGGCAAGGTGATCTACCTCAATCCCTTCCTCTACTGGCGCCGGTTCGACGCCAATACCGATCGCTGGCTGCGCGAGCCCGGCCAGCTGGCGGAGGATCAAGTGTTTGCCAACCGCGTGCGCTTCTACCCCGAGCTCGACTGGGACCTGCTCAGTGATGACGAGCGGGTGATCAAGGACGGCGCTGTTGAGATGTTCCTCAAGAGCCTCGAGCTGATCAGCACCTTCAACCCCGAGCTCACCCCCGGTCAGCTGCTGGAGGTGGAGCGCAAGATGGCTGTCACCAAGAAACGGGCCTTCGAGCGTTGGGTGTCGAAGGCGCTCAAGCGCCGCCTGCAGCAGGAGGTGAGTGAGCGCCGCCGCTTTGATCGCGAACGCCTGCTGCGCGACTGGAGTGAGTGGCTGCTGTTGCCAGTGACCCGCCAAGCGTTGCTGCCCTTCTCCGCGCTGATGGTGCTGGCGGTGGGTGGCGGTTGGTGGTGGGGTTCGCAGCAGTTCTGCCGTCAGCAGATCGTGCAGCCGCCTGTGGAGGCGGGCCCGCGCTGAGCAGTCAGACTGAGTGTTCGACCTGCGCTGCCGTGGCGGCTCCGATGGCTTCTGATCCCCTCGATGCCTTGCGCCTCACCCTGATGCAGGACGTGTTGCCTGTGGGGCTGGCGGTGGTGGAGCGGGCCCGGCGCGGCGGCCCGCGCGATGTGATCGAAGCGTTCAGTGCTCAGGCCGATCCCCTCGAGCAGCTGCGCCAGGAGGGTGAGCCGGCGGCGCGGCAGGTGCGCGACAGCCTGGATCGCCTGCAACCAGGCCTGGGTAATCCCGTGATGAAGGTGGAGGTGCGCGATGTGCCGGCTGATGAGCGGCTCGAGGTTGCGTCGCCGGCTGATGAGGCCCTTGAGCGTGAGGCTTTGCAGCAGGCGCTGGCCAGGATCGGTTCTCGCCTCACGCAGCTGGAGCAGCGGCTGCAGCCGGAGGCCTGAGCGCGATGGCTCTGGCCTCGGGCGGGCAACGCCACACCGGCATGCAGCAGCAGCCCGCGATCCTGCTCGGGCTGGTGCTGCTGTTCGCTTCGGCGATGGTGCTGCGGCTGGGGTGGCTGCAGTTGCTGCACGGTGAGGAGAACCGGGCCCGGGCGGATGAGAACCGCATCCGGCTGCTGGCGCGCAATCCGGTGCGCGGCCGCATACTGGATCGCAATGGTCAGGTGCTGGTATCGAGCCGGCTCACCTACAGCCTCTACCTCCAGCCCAAGCTGGTGAACGACCAGAGCTGGCCGGCGCTGCGGGCGCAGCTCAGCCAGCTGATGGGCGTGCCGGAAGCCCAGCTGGATCAGAAGCGCCGGGATGGCCCTGGTGCTCAGCGCTATCGGATCGAGCTGGCCAGTGAGCTCACGCCCCAGCAGGTGCTGCGCTTCCGCGAGCAGAGCACGGGCCTCAAGGGAGCTGAGGTGGATCTCGATGTGCTGCGCAGCTACCCGCACGGCTCCCTGGGCGCCCATGCCCTCGGCTACACCCAGCCGATCACCGAGCAGGAATACAAGAGCCTGGCCAAGAAGGGCTATCAGATCCGCGATCGCATCGGCCGCATTGGCCTCGAGGCGGCCTTTGAGTCGCACCTGCGTGGCACCTGGGGCGGCCAGATGGTGGAGGTGAATGCCATGGGTGAGATCCAGCGGATCCTGGGCGATCGGCCATCCAAGGCCGGCAAGGATCTGCAGACCACCCTCGATCTGGATCTGCAGCGGGCTGCGGAGCAGGTGCTGAAAGACAAGCCCGGCGGTGCGATCGTGGCGCTGAACCCTGTCAATGGGGCGATTCTGGCCTTGGCCAGTCGGCCCACCTTCGATCCCAACTTCTTCTCCAAGAGCGTCACCACCCAGAAGGAGTACGACGCCTTGTTCAATTCACCGGTGAAGCCGCTGCTCAGCCGGGCGATGAGTGCCTACGACCCTGGCAGCACCTGGAAGGCGGTGACGGCCATGGCGGGGATGGAGAGCGGCAAGTTTCCGCCCAACACCAAGCTGGCAACGCGGGGTTGCATCACCTACGGCGGCCATTGCTTCCCGGATCACAACGGGGCTGGCTTCGGCACGATCGGCTACGAGGACGCCCTGCGCTTCTCGAGCAACACCTTCTTCTATCAAATCGGTGTGGGTGTGGGCTCGATCCCGCTCCACCACGCGG
>NZ_JBIPMN010000267.1:0-8139 GCF_044369115.1 Vulcanococcus sp.
GCTCAGAGCCAGGGGGCGACGATCAGAACTGATCTGCCTCGGGTGTGATGCCCACGCTGTCGTCGGCCACGCCTTTGGTGAGGAATTTGTTCTCACTGATATCGGTCTGGTAGACGCAGCGCACGATGGGTTTGTCCTTCACCGAGCCGATGTAGGCAAAGGTGTTCATGCGCTGCTTGCACTGGCGCATCTGCTCGGCGGTCACTGCACCTTCTTTTTGCAGCACACTCCAGTTCTCACGACGGATCACACAGCCAGGCTTGAGCGAGGGCTGGGTCACGAAGCTGCTGCTGGGGTTCATCGTGGTGTACAACTCGATGTCCATCACGAAGGCGCTGGCACCCCACTGGCGGCAGAACTCGGGATCCGGCACCGCCATGTCGAGCTGCTGGGAGCTGGCGATGTTGCCCTGATCGCCCTGGGTGGTGCTGGAAATACCCGTGCCGATGCCGATCCCCACCACCAACACGCCGGCCAGGATCGCGCCGCTGGCCACGTTGAACTGAAAGCCGCCGCCACCTGGGCCACCGCCAGAACCGCCGCTGGATCCCCCGGCGGAGCCGCCCCCTCGCCGCGGCATGTCGTAGGGGTCGCGCCCGCGGCTGGGCCGGCCCCGACGTTCCTCCGGATAGCTGTAACGGTCGTCGTCGTAGCCGCGGCTGCTGCGGGATCGGGTCATGCGCTCTGGGGGGCCTGCGGCAGGCCCATGGAGTAGTTCAGCACCCGGCAATCGGGGTTGTAGCGAAGGGCTCCTGCCTGGAGCAGCTCGCGGATCTTGCCCTCCAGTTCAGAGCCGATGCGGCGCAGGTTGTAGTCGTTGAGATCCTGGCCGGCATGGGCTTCCACGAGCTCACGGAAACGTTGTTGCACGGCCTCTTGGCTGGACGGGTCCCAGATGAATTCGTTGTCGGGGTCGAGATCCAGCGTGAGCTGGTTCGGGTCGAACACCAGCTGCGCGTTCTCCACGCGGGCCGTGAAGATCCGCACGTGGCGGGTGGTGGCTTTGAGCAGTGTTTCGGCCATGGGGCGGGCGGGGCAGCGCAGGCCGGCAGACCCAAGGACCGGCTTCGTTGACTTTAGAAAGCCCTCGCGCTGTCCGGTCAAGCACAGGCCGCGAGCCGGCTTGCTGGGGTTTGGCTCAGGGAGGTTGGCTCAGCACCCATGCATCAGCCCCCTTAAGGTTGTCTGCTGATTCAGGGGTTTTCATGCGCGTCGCCATCGCTGGTGCTGGTCTGGCCGGTCTGGCCTGTGCCAAGTACCTCTGCGACGCCGGTCACACCCCGGTGGTGGTCGAAGCCCGCGACGTGCTCGGCGGCAAGGTGGCGGCCTGGCAAGACGAAGACGGCGACTGGTACGAAACCGGTTTGCACATTTTCTTCGGCGCCTACCGCAACATGCGGCAGCTCTTCAAGGAGCTGAACATCGAAGACCGGCTCCAGTGGAAGAGCCATTCGATGATCTTCAACCAGAAGGAAACGCCGGGCACCTACAGCCGATTCGACTTCCCCGACATCCCGGCACCGTTCAACGGTGTGGCGGCGATTCTGGGGAACAACGACATGCTCACCTGGCCGGAGAAAATTTCCTTCGGCCTGGGCTTAGTGCCGGCAATGCTGCGCGGCCAGCAATACGTGGAAGAGTGCGATCAATACTCCTGGACGGAGTGGTTGAAGCTGCACAACATCCCCGAGCGCGTGAACGATGAGGTGTTCATCGCCATGGCCAAGGCGTTGAACTTCATCGATCCCGATGAGATCTCCAGCACCGTGGTGCTCACCGCCCTGAATCGCTTCCTGCAGGAGGGCGACGGCTCCAAAATGGCGTTCCTCGATGGCAACCCGCCTCAGCGCCTGTGCCAGCCGATCGTGGATTACGTCACCGAGCGTGGCGGCGAAGTGCATCTCGATTCACCCCTGCGGGAGATCGAGCTCAATGCCGATGGCAGCGTTAGCGGCTTCCGAATCGGTGGCATCAAGGGCAAAGAGGGTTACACCCTGCAGGCCGATGCTTACGTGAGCGCCCTGCCGGTGGATCCCTTCAAGCTGCTTCTGCCGGAGCCCTGGAAGGAGATGCCCTACTTCAAGAAGCTCGACGGCCTCAACGGTGTGCCCGTGATCAACATTCACCTTTGGTTTGATCGCAAGCTCACCGAGATCGATCACCTGCTGTTCAGCCGTAGCCCCCTGCTCAGCGTGTATGCCGACATGAGCAACACCTGCAAGGAATACGAAGATCCCGAGCGCTCCATGCTTGAGCTGGTGTTCGCCCCCGCCAAAGACTGGATTGGCCGGAGCGATGAAGACATCGTGGCCGCCACGATGGAAGAGCTGAAGCGCTTGTTCCCGATGCACTTCACTGGCGATAACCAAGCGCAGCTCCGGAAGTCGATCGTGGTGAAAACGCCCTTGTCGGTGTACAAGACCGTGCCCGGTTGCCAGCAGCTGCGCCCGGATCAAACATCCCCGATTCCCAACTTCTTCCTCGCTGGCGACTACACCATGCAGCGCTATCTCGCTTCTATGGAAGGTGCTGTGCTCAGCGGCAAGCTGTGTGCTGAAGCTGTGGCTGGTGCAACCGCTCCAGCATCGGCGGTGGCCTGATGGCCCACTCCGGGCCTGCTCCTGCTGCGTCGCTAGAGGTTGAGGCCCGCTCGATTGCTCGTCGTGTCAGACGCGGAACAATCGCCTGGTTTTGTCTCATTACTGCACTGCTTCTTGGCTCTGGGGGCTACAGCTTTTATCGGCTGCGGCAAACCATCCTCACGCTGACCGATCAAAAGGTTGAAGCGATTGGTGATAACCTTGTCAGTCAGCTCAAGATTTCAGATGCGATTTACCGCCGTATGTCATTCGGTGGTGCGAGTTTTCTTCAGTCTGCCTATCTAGAGCTGGGAGAGCCTGATCTTACTCAGCAATCTGTCGATCTGAATGGTCAGCAGCTGCCTGATCTGCGCTTCGGTGGGCAGCTGCTGACGAACCGACAAGATCTGCTGAAAGGTGTGGTCGAAAAGATAGGGGGAACTGCGACCGTTTTTGCTTTAAATCAGAGCGGACAGTTCGTTCGTGTTGTGACGAATGTTCGTGACAATAAAGGTGTGTTGGCGGTAGGGACGTTGCTGAAGCCAGGGGGCGAGGCGGATCAGGCCTTGAAGGCAGGGAGGCAGTTTCGTGGTGTTGTTGATATCCTCGATCAGCTTTATTTCACTACGTATCTTCCCATTCGCGATCGCTCTGGCCGTGTCATTGGAGCTTTTTATAGCGGCTATCTGATTGATTCTCTCAGTGAGATCAAGCGCACGATTCGAGAGGTTCGAATCCTGCAGCGCGGCTTCGTGGCCCTGCAAGAGCCTGACGGAGACATTGAGTTGTGGTCGAGTTTTGTCACCAAGCAAGAGGTTGAGAGAGTCCTTGGCGGTCTGCGCAATGCGCCTCCAACCTCGGTGGTGAATCAAGATGATTACATCATCTCAACGCGATCCTTTGTCCCGTGGCGCTCGCGTGTTTATATCGCATCTTATCTGCCTGATGTTGATCGACGTGCTCGCCAGTTAACTCTCGGGATTCTGGGGATCACCGTGCTCGTGATCCTGCTTGTGCTTGTACTCTCCTGGTTTGTGAGCCGCCGTCTCACCCAGGCTCTGATCGAAGGGGAAACCGCTCGCCGTGCTGCGCAGTTTGAGGAGCGTGCAGCTCTGAAAGCGCGTGAAGAAGCTGAAGTGGCAAATCAGGCTAAGAGCGCCTTCCTCGCCAATATGAGCCATGAATTGAGGACCCCGATGAATGCCATCACTGGTTATAGCGAGATGCTGATTGAGGAGGCTGAAGATATGCAGCCAGAGGAGATGGTGGATGATCTTCAAAAAATTCTCTCTGCTGGACGACACCTTCTTGGTCTGATTAATGATGTCCTAGATCTATCCAAGATTGAGGCGGGCAAGATGACTCTCTATCTTGAGAGTTTTGATGTCCCTGAGCTGCTTGATGGAGTGGTCGCAACAGTTGGGGCGCTGCTCGAGCGAAACCAGAATCGGTTGCATCTCGACTACCCACCGTCCCTCGGCGCGATGCGTGCTGATGTCACAAAAGTGCGTCAGTGCTTGTTGAATCTCCTGAGTAATGCCACGAAATTTACGGAGAAAGGTGAGATTCGAGTCCAGGTTTCTGTGGTGGATAGTCAGAGTGAATCTGGTTGTGAGTGCATTCAATTTGCAGTCTCAGACAGCGGAATTGGTATGACAGACGAGCAAATGGCTCGCCTGTTCCAGAGTTTCAGTCAGGCTGATAGCAGCACGACGCGTAAATACGGAGGCACTGGCCTTGGGCTGGCGATCAGTCGCCGCTTTGCCCGTTTGATGGATGGGGATATTACCGTTACCAGTGAAGTTGGTATCGGAAGCACCTTCACCCTGACTTTGCCGCGAGAGGTGAGTGAGGTGACGGCTCCCAATGGTGAGAGTCATGCTCTTCCGGTGATGCCTGGTGCACTCACTGAACCGTCTGATCCCGAAGGGATGCCAGTGGTTGCAGCCAAAGGGACTGTCTTGATCATCGATGATGATCCTGCGTCAGCCGATCTTGTGCGTCGCCATCTTCAAACGCAAGGTTTTAAAGCAGTTATTGCTCATTCTGGTGAACAGGGAATCGAGCTGGCATGCCAGCTATCTCCTGATGCAATCACTCTCGATGTGATGATGCCAGGCTTGGATGGTTGGGATGTGTTGCAAGCCATCAAGTCTGACCCTGCACTATGCAGCACTCCTGTTGTGATGATGAGTGTCCTAGATAATCGCTTGTTGGCCCGCTCTCTTGGCGCCAGTGGTTGGCTTCACAAACCCCTCCACAAACCTGAGCTTCAGCAACTACTGACAGCTATTCAATCGAGTGGTGGTCCCGAGCCACCACGGTTGCTTGTGGTGGAGGATGAGCCTGCCAATGCAGAATGGTTGAGGAAGTTATTGGAGCGCCGTGGTTGGCTAGTGGTTCATGCTGCTAACGGACATGAGGCCTTGGCTGAGATTGCCCATGTTCGCCCTTCCTTGATTCTCCTCGATCTGATGATGCCGGAGATGGATGGCTTGCAGTTCCTTGAGCGGCTGCGGCTGAATCCTTTGGCGGCTTCGATTCCTGTTGTCGTGCTCACAGCCAAAGATCTCACTCCCGAAGATCATCGGTGTTTGCACGGCAGGGTTGCAGATGTGCTGAGTAAAGGCAGTATCACTGCGGTGGCCTTGGTGGAACAGATCAATGCGATCCTGTCGGTTAGAGCCTGAAAACCTATGACGATCCGAGTGCTGTTGGTTGAAGACAATGAGATGAACCGGGACATGCTGACCCGTCGCCTAACCCGAAAGGGGTTTGAGGTGCTACAAGCGGTTGATGGCCAGCAGGCCATCGAGATGACATCGCAGGCAATGCCTGATCTGATTCTGATGGATATGAGTTTGCCTGTGCTCGATGGCTGGGAGGCAACGCGCAGGCTCAAGGCTGATTCAGATCTTCAAGCGATTCCTGTGATTGGCCTAACCGCTCATGCCATGGATGGTGATCGTGAAAAGTGCTTACAGGCTGGGTGTGACGAGTATGACACCAAGCCGATTGACCTACCACGATTGCTGGAGAAAATGACCATCCAGTTGCAACGGATTGGAAAAGGGCTGTGATGTCTGCTGAACCTCTTTCTGGAAATCAAGATCTTTCCGATCTTCGCCATGATCTTTGCACGCCGATTAACCAGATTCTTGGTTACAGCGAGATGTTGGAGGAAGATGCCGAGGCCATGGGCCAAGCCGATGTTGTTGAGGACCTTCAAAAAATTCAGTCCGCTGCCTCCAATCTACTGACGATGGTCCGAGAGCGTCTAACCGATGCTCCGGCACCACACTCCTCAGATCGGGAGGTTCCTGCGTTTTCCTTTGAGGTGCTGCCTGGCTCTGATGATAGCCCTGAAGCAGGTGACGATCTCAGGGCATTTGGTGTTTCGATGTCTGGGCGAATTCTGGTGGTTGATGACGACGAGCTCAATCGCGATGTACTGGCGGAGCGTTTGAGCCGGCAAGGTCACGTCGTGACCACCGCTTGTGATGGTGAAGATGCACTTGCTCAGGTCAGGCGAAGCAGCTTTGACTTGATATTGCTGGACGTGATGATGCCAGTCTTGGATGGATATGGAACGTTGAAGGCTCTAAAGAATGATGAAGAGCTTCGCTCCATCCCGGTGATCATGATCAGTGCGCTTGATGAGCTATCGAGTGTTGTGCGTTGCATCCAGACGGGTGCTCACGACTACCTGCCAAAGCCGTTTAATGCAACGCTATTGAAGGCGCGAATCGGAGCTTGTCTCCGAGAGAAAGCTAGGCATGATGAGGAGGTCAGGCTCTACGAAGATCTACTCAAGAGTCAGCAGACACTGCAGCGTGAACTTGATCGCTCTGAGGTCGCTATGGCCAGCATTGATCCATCCCTGCGCGATGATCCGCGTTTCGACTCTCTCTTCACTGCTATCACCGCGATGACAGGGGCGATCCAGAGGCGCGAAAGCGATCTCCGCCACACCATGAAGGGGCTTGAGATCCAGATCAATCGGCAGGCCCTGAAGGTTCAGGTCGGCTCGATCGTCTCTGATCCCTCCTTCTCCGCCCTGTCGGAGCGGGCTCGGGCCATGCGCCAACGTCGTCAAGAGCGAGGACGAGCAAAATGAGCATCGTGCTCTGCCACGATGGCAGTCGTTCTCCCGCATCCGTGGTGCTACCCACCCTGCCAGAGGCCTATGAGCAGTGCCGTCAGGAGACGGCTCGGTGGGCGAAGACGTTTTATCTCGGCACCTTGCTGATGCCTCCGGCTAAGCGCCGGGCCATTTGGGCGATCTACGTGTGGTGCCGACGCACGGATGAGCTGATGGACAGTGAGGAGGCACAGTCGCAACCTGTTCAAGAGCTTGCCCGGCGCTTGGACGTGTGGGAGCAACGGACGCGCGATCTATTCAATGGTGAGATTCGAGATGGCCTAGACCTGGCCATGCGGGACACACTCGACCGTTATCCGCAGCCACTACAGCCTTACCTGGACATGATTGAGGGCCAGCGGATGGACCTCAGTCAGCATCGCTACGCCACTTTCGCCGATCTCAAGCTCTATTGCTATCGAGTCGCGGGCACGGTTGGTCTGATGACTCAGGAGGTAATGGGTCTTGATCCTGCGTATACGTCAGCTCCCTGGAGTGAATCGCCAGATACGTCCGATGCAGCGGTGGCTTTGGGAATTGCGAACCAGCTGACCAATATATTGCGTGATGTCGGTGAAGATCGTGGTCGCGGCAGGATCTATTTGCCACTGGAAGACTTAGATCGCTTTTCCTACAGTGAGGATGAGTTGATGCGTGGGGAGCTAAATGATAACTGGCGTGCTCTGATGCGCTTTCAGGTTGAACGCGCGCGTGATTGGTTTGCTCGCTCTGAAGCTGGAGTGCGATGGCTGGGGCCTGATGCACGATGGCCTGTGTGGGCATCTCTACGCTTGTATCGAGGCATTCTTGATGTGATTGAGCAGGCTAATTACGATGTTTTCAATCATCGTGCTTTTGTGCCCAAGGCTGGCAAGCTCCTGGATCTACCTTTTTCTTTCTTAATTGCTCAAGCTCGATGATGCGCCCCTTTACACGCTTGGGGCCGTTTGGACTGCCTGTCGCATTTCTGCTTGCCTTTCTCCCCTTTCCCCAATTTGCTCGTTCGGCCGAGCCGAAGCCGTTGCCGAGGTATGCGGATGTTGAGTCTCTAGGTGCAGGTTGGCCAACTCAGAAGCCTCTCCCGATCGAGGATTTTCAGCCCATACCCCTTGAGCAGCTTGCCAACCTTGATATGGAGGCAGCGGTTCGGCTCTCGGATCGTCGTAATCCTGTTGTGCGCCAAAGCTATGAAGAGCTTGTCGCTACTCAGAATGCTCTTGGTGCTGCTTACGCCACATGGTGGCCCGTTATCAATGCAACGTTGAACGGTGGTATGTATGGAGAGACTGCCTTTTATAATTACCCTGGCGCTCTCACTGGCGTTGGTGCTCCAGCTGATGGAAATCCCTATGCCAGCCAGCGTGGCTTTACTGGGAGCTACTTTCAGAGTCTAAGCCAATTCGATATTGCTTGGAATGT
>NZ_JBIPMN010000010.1:0-23488 GCF_044369115.1 Vulcanococcus sp.
TACAGAAAAGATCGGCGATTCTTCAGAAAGTGCTATGTCCCAGGAAGGTGTGTATTCCGATAGATTTAGGTCAAAAAAACCGGATTGGCCAGGGGGAAAGTCAATTCCTTCGATATCCAGGCCAATCGAAGAAAAGTCAGAAGAGACATCAAGCTCAAGACCATATTCACCCAAGCGCTCTGAAAGAAAGCCAGTATCGGCAAACGCTCTCAGCAACAAGTCTCTTACGTTGAGCGTTCGAAACTTGGCTGTTTTTTGGTAAGATTCAGATCCATTATCGTCTGACTCCCAAAGCCGTCCTGCGTCGATAGAGACGATCAATGACATTGGATCAAGGATGGAAGGGAGTCAGATTTGGTGGCACTAGAAATATATTATTGACTATTAAATCAGAAGCCAGGAATCACATCGGGAAATATCCGTTCTTTGAAATAACTTGGTTGGACAACAGGAACTGGCCAAGCTTGGAGTCGTAGTCCATATTGCTGAAATCAGCATAGCCGTACTCCTCGTAGTCGCCGCTCATATCGCCAATAATCAGAATATCTTCTTCGCCGAAGTTGCTAATGGTAATGCCATCGTAAGAACCAAAGGAATCTGTCAGCTCGACTATATCCATTACGTCGTCGTAACCGAGGTCAAAGGATGAGTTGACTCCAGCGCCGTACAGACCAATGAAATCACCGCCGTTGCCAAGGTAGAAATCTGATTCAGCAACGTAACCAGACAGATACAGATGGTCACCACCTGTCTGGCTTGAGTGGATATCACTGGCAGTGATATCAGCGTCTAGGCCAAGAACCAACGTATCTGAACCGGCCCCGTAGCCAAGCCGGATGTCAGCGTTCTCGGTGGACCTGCCAAGAGCAATAAAGTCGGAACCCTCTCCGGTGTCTAAATCGAAATTGTTGCTGTCGCTTTGGTAGCCAAAGAGAATCGTGTCATCCCCTGCTCCGGCATGGACTAGATATTCGCCTTGGTCACCACCTTCTAAGCCGCCCGTGAAGGAGATGAAGTCGTCACCCCCGCGGGTGTTAATTGTATTCTCGAAACCATAACCAGCAGCCGTGAGCGAACCTAAGAACAGCAAGGTGTCGCTGCCGGCGTCATGAATGTCGTCCTCACCAACATTGACAGAAAGACCTTCTGAATCCTTCGCTACGAGGACTGAATTATCACCCCCACCAAGATTCAGCTCTGTATAGGAAGCGGATCCACCGATTCTAACTGTGTCGTCACCAAGACCTGCTGAAACTGTTGACCTCAGCAGATCTTTAGCCGCAAAGAGTTTATTATCACCTTGACCGAGCGCGATTTGCGCTTGCTCAGCGTCAGCCATGAGATTGACGCGCGCATTGGCGCCTCCAGCAGGTGCGCTGGGAAGAGTAGGATTGGGGTAACTTGTTTGGTTGGGATAGCTAGTAGTTGGCGAAAGATCACCGTCAAGAATTGAGAGCCCGAAGCTCTCATCTGCAATGTTTAAGGTGGAAATATCGCCAGATCGATTACCAAAGGCAACTGTTACCTCGCCAGGATCAATAACACCACCACGGAATTCGGCGCGGACCGTGGCAGTTTTGGTTTGGTCACGGTTTGTGCTGGTCGTGACCAGGGCATCCAACAGCTCGTAGCTGGCCTGACCGAGGGAGAGGGTAGAGCTGGAGGGCATTGCGGCTTTATGGTTAGCGGGAGCAGGAGACAAGCACAAACGTACTTGTCCTTGTCTCGCTGGTTGTCATCAAATCCTACCACCTACGGCTGAGGGGTAGCGCAATCACCCGACAAATTCCGGTCGTTTATGCGGAATTGGCAACTTCTGCATCAGCATTGATAAGCCTGCGCACAAACCGGTCGGGCCTGCCGTTGCGGAATGGAATGGAGCCAAACCTCGATAACCCCTTGCGGGAGCTACTGTTGTTGGCGCGAGCGGCCGAGCAGGATGGCCACTGGAGCACGGCAGCAGACTGCTATCGGCAAGCCCTGTTGCTCAGGCCAACGGACCATCGGTTGAGTACGAACCTCGGCAATGTGCTCTGGCTTGCCGACCAACCCGAGGCGGCTCGGAAAGCCTTCGCAGAAGCAGCGGCCTTGGCCCCTGCAGAAGCCCTGCCCTTGCGGGGCCTGGGCAATGCGCTAAGGGATCTGAACGCCTTTGAACAAGCCGATGCCGCCTATGGCCTGGCGCGCGAACTGAACAACGACCCCGTCAGCGCTTGGAACCACAGTCAGTTGCTGATCGGTTTGGAGCGCTACGCCGAGGCCTATGAAGCTGCGGAGCGACGCCTGGAACTGGCCGAGCTGCTGCCGTTTCGATCGGGCCCCTACGCCACACCCACGAGTCATCCCAGCCTGCGCCGTGAAGCCAGTGATGAACCGCTGCATCTCTGGAGCGAGCAGGGCCTTGGCGACACCTTGCAATACGTGCGCTGGCTCACCGTGCTGAGCCAACAAGCCAATGCCATCAGCCTGGAAGTGGAGCACCAGCTGGTGCCGCTACTGCAGGAAGGCCTGAACTGGCTGCCTTATCCGCCGCAAGTGCTGGCCAAACCACGGAACGGCAGCACCGCACCCGCCATCAGCGCCGCTCAGGCACCGTTGATGAGCCTGCCCCACCACCTGGGCGGAGCTCCTCTGGGCGAGCAGAGGGCCTACCTCCGCAGCCAACGTTGGTGCCCAAGAACGGGTGCAGGCCAGACGCGCCGCATCGGCGTGCTTTGGGCCGCCGGCCGCAAGCTCGATGATCCCTTCGCGGCCCGGGAATACCACAAGCGCAGTTTGCCAGCAGAGGTGCTGGGAGCCCTACTGGAAGGGCTCCATCTGAACGGCGTTGAGTTGGTGAACTTGCAGGTCGGCCCCGACCGCTCAGCAGCCGGAGCGCTGGCCCGGTGCTTCACAGACGAACTGGAACCCACTGCCGATTTCGCAGCGACAGCGGTTTTGGTGTGCACACTCGATCTGGTGATCAGCGTGGACACTGCCATGGCCCATCTCTGCGGCGCCCTGGGCCAGCGGGCCTGGGTGTTGCTACCGGCCAGCGCCGACCCGCGTTGGCTGCGGCAGCGCAGCGATTCCCCCTGGTATCCCTCACTTCAACTGTGGCGACAACCCGCCGGTGGCGACTGGTTGGCAGTGATTGATGCCGTCGTGGCGGCGGTGGCCAGGGCAACTACGCGAGCCTGAGGCTGCCGGCGAGCTGTTCATACCCATGAACGCAGCCCTCGAGGCTGTAGCGCTGCTCCACCGTGGCGCGTGCCGCAAGACCCAGAGGAGCGTGGCCAGCGGGGTCGGCCAACACCTGCAAAAGCGTGGCCGCGAGCTGATCGTGGGCTGAGAAGGGCACGATCAGGCCGTTATGGCCGTGCTGAATCACTTCATCCACCGGGCCATTGGCTGAACCAACCACAACCGCTCCGCACGCCATCGCCTCCAGAACGCTCCAGCTGAGGGCATAGGGATAACTGAAATAAACATGGGCGGCACTGATCTGCAGCAAGGCCATCAACTCGCTGTAGGCCAGCCGGCCGAGACGATGGATGCGCGAGAGATCGAGCCGGTGCCCCAGCAGCGCCAGCATTTCGCCCCAGTAGCCATCGGGATGGGTAGAGGGCCGGCCGTAGCTGGCACCGGCGGGATCGCCCACGATCAGCACCTGAGCCGTGCGGTGGCGCTCCTGAAGCTCCGGGAGCGCTCGCATGAAGCTGCGGAAGCCACGCAGAGGCTCAAGGCTGCGGCTTGCGTAGGTGATCACCGGATCGCCCCGGCGCAGGATCAAACCTGACTTCAGTTGTACGTGGCGCTTGGGATTGGCGCGCACGTGCTCAACATCGACCCCCTCATGAATCACCTGGAAACGACCGCGCAGGTGAGGGGGAAATGTGTCGCGCTGAAACAGCGTGGGGGCGATGGCGGCGTCGCTGTCTGCAATGGCGGCCAGGGCCATGAAGTTCTGGCGGCGCAGGGCCATGCGCATGCCCTCGCTGAGCGCGCTGAGGTCAGGGTCGAAGCCATAGCCCATCAGGCGGGCGCTGGCGTAAAGCTCCGGGTAGGCGATCAGGGCGGCATCGGGCCAGATGTCACGCAGATAAAGGCCCTCACCCCAACCACTGTGAAACACCACGGCATCGGGGCGCAGGCCCTCGTCGCGCAGCTGCCGGGCCAACTCGGCCACCTTCGCAGCACGGCGCAGGTTCTGCTCAAGATCAGGATCCACCAATCGGTTGATCGCAGCAGCGCCCGTGGAACCGCGACCCGTGCTGTGCACGTACTGGAGATAACGCAGACCTGGCGGCGGTTGCGCCAGCGGGCGCGAACCGATCGCAACCACTCCATGGCCCCGAGCCAAGAGAGCAGGCATCAAGCCTCGGAACTGCCCCGGGGCGTTCTGGTGGATGAACAACCACTGCATGGCTCAACCACAGATGGCTCCAGGCTAGGCCTGGGGAGCAGGTTCCAGAGGCTGGTTAGATTCAAGGAACGACAGATGTGGTGAAGCTGTGGGGCTCTGGAGCCAACTGTTTGGAAACAGCAAGCTGAGCTGGGAACAAGACGGTGATCGCTCGTTAGTGGACGAGCCCAAGACGCGGCGCAAGGGGCGCAAAGACGATCCCGCTCAACGGATCGATCTCACACCCTGGTCGGCTACACGACTGGCCGGAATCTTCAAGGATCTTCAGAGCCAACCCAACGGCAAACTGATCGGTGAGGCCCGGCGAGCCCGGCAGTGCCTGAGCCGATTCTGGTTGCAGGCACCGGTTGATCAGCTCGAAGGGCTCTACCGATCGCCGGTGGGGCAGTGCTACCGGATGCTGCTGAAAACATCGCTCGCGGCGATGCCGCTGCTCACGGAGGAACAGCAGTGGCGTGATGGCCTTGCCCAGAAGCTCAGCCGCAGTATGAGTCGGCCCGAACGGGTGAACCTGCTCCTGGCAGCCATGCCCTATTTCGAGCGGGGCAAGATGCGTCTGATGAACGCCACCGACGTGGTACCCCAGTGGCTGATCGCCGACTACAGCGCACTGTTTGACCCCGGGCTGGCCAGGCTGCTCACCCGCCCTGCCGGTTTGCTTGGCCCAGCCGGCACTGCGGCAGCCGGGAGGAGCATGCCACCCCAGAATCTCCAAGCTCGAGGCCCGATCAACGCTGGCGGCGCCGAAAGACTACCGGCAAACAACTCCGAACCGATCATGCCGTTGCCTGTGATGGCCAAGAGGCGCGGCAACGAGGCGCTGGCTTTGGTTCAAAACCAGGATTATCTCGGTCGCATGAACGGCCTGATCAATCTCTACACAATTGACCCAAGCGATACAGAAGTGAAACGGGAGCTGATCATTCTGAGGCGCCAGATGGGACAAATCTGGCTGGATCTGAACCCAGCTCAAGTGCAAGCTTTATATCAGAGTTCTTTTGGACAGCTTTACCGCAACTTTCTAGGCTGCGGGTTTTCGCGAGAAGGTCTGCTCGCTGAAGATCAGACGTTGCGCAGTCAACTGGCTCGCTATGTGAGCAACATGGCACAGTCCAAGGCAATCAACGCTCTGCTGGCTGCTCTACCCTTTTTTACACCCGGACGTATCCAATTCGGTGGAGGCGAGCAGTTTATCCCGCCCTGGCTTCTCGCTGACATCAACGTCTTGAACGGGAAACGGGTGACCAGCGGCTGATCACAACCCAGGGCGCCTGCCAAGGCTAGTGGTTGAACTCCTTCCAGACCAACCACCAGGCCAGATAGGCCAGGGACGGCAGACACAGGAGAGGCAACACCGAGAGGATCGAAGCAAACAGCATCCCGAAGGCCATCAGGGCCAGGCACCACAGCAGATAAGCAGCGATGCAGAGTCCTACGACCACGCGTCGTTGGCTCAACGCGGTAAGCCACCGCTGCAGTCGGCGCTGACGCTCGCGCCGGCGGCGTTGCTCAGGTGGCAGATAGTCGGCCCAGTCATGGGTCATGGCAGGGGCAAACCGGTCAACGCATCCGCTCCAAGCTGCGCAATTTATCTTCGAAAAAGCCTGTGAGAACGCTGATCATTCGTCGCTGGCGCAAGTGAATGTCGGCCGTGAGCCCCATGCCAGGCTGAAGTGGGATCTGTTTGCGACCAGCCTGGAGGGTCTGCCGGCTGAGGCTCAACACTGCTGGAAAGAATAGGCCTGTGGCTTGAGTGCCAAGTGTTTTCTGCTGCTCCTCAGGGGTGAGTGCATCGGAACCAATACGCTGCACGGTGGCTTCCAAGCGGCCATAGTCGGTGGCGGGAAAGGTGTCGAGAGACAGGTTGGCCCGCTGGCCGGCATGAATGAAACCAATGGCGGAACTGGGCACGTAGACCCGGGCCCGCAAAGCATCATTCGGAACAACTTTCAACAGCGGCTGCCCCACCTGAGCAACGGTGCCGGCACGGGCCTCCAAATCGAAAACCGTGCCGCTGGAAGGAGCCCGCAACTGGCTGTATTGAAGTTGCAGGCGAGCTTCGCGCAGCTGCCGATCGAGATCGGCGATCTGACGCAAGTTAGCTTCAATCCGGCCGCGGAATTCTGCGTTGGGCCCGGTGGTACTGGCACTGAAGGCAGCTTTCAAACGAGCCTGTTCTCGCTCCTCCTCAGAGATCTTGGAGAGAAGTTCATCAACGCGAGCCTTGGTTTCAAGGCGTTGCACCTCACTCACAGCACCGGTGCGGGCCAACTGGTCATAGCGTGCAGCGATATTGCTCGTGGTGGCGAGGGACTGCCGCAAACCGGCCAATCGCACTTGGCTACGGCGAAGCTCCTGCAGGGCAGATTCGCGGCGGCTGAGCAGTTCTGACGCCTGATTGCGCAGCTGCAACTGCTGATTGGAGGTGAGACCAGCAATGGCCTGGCGATCCCCCAAAGCCACTGCATAAATACGATTTTCATCAACCAGCTTGTTGCGAACAGTTTCTGCAGCTTGCAGTTTGCTGGCGGCATCACGCAGATCGAGCCGTAGCAAAACCTGTCCCTGCTTAACCGTCTGACCCTCCTCAACAAGCACGGCATCCACTACACCGGGCACAGGGATTTCCACCGACTTCACCTTGGAATCGGGCTCCAGCTTTCCTTTGACAGCAACAGTTTGGTTCAGCGGTGCCAAGACAAGCCAAATCAGGCCAGCACCTGTGAAGCCAACAGCGGTATAAAGCAGAACCCTGGAACTACGGGCAGTGGGACGCAGTACCACTGCCTCACGAAAACTCCAAGCTTGGGTGAGTGGAGCTGGAGCAGCTCCCGACTCATCGGGAGCTTGAACAGGGTCGGCCGAGCGCAGAAAAGGGTTCGGCGCTGACACGGATTGCGAACTCAGGCGCTGACGGGTACCCGTATCACCGACCAAATCAACCTGCACAGGAATCACATCGTCGCGACGGCGCCAATGTGAAAGAAGCTTCAACCAGCGGAGTAGGGCGGGAGGACGGAACGAGTAGGGATCGTCTTGTTGGTGGCCATTAGAGCGGCTGGGCATCAGGTGACACCCTCCTGGTTTTGGCTCTGATAGAGGGCGTAATACCAACCCTGCTGGCCAACGAGCTGCTTGTGGCTACCCACTTCCATCACAGCACCACGATCCATGAGCACAATGAAATCAGCGGGCTTGACAGTGGATAGTCGATGAGTGATAAAAAACACCGTGCGGCCGCGGAAGGCCTCAAAGAGATTGATGCACACCTGTCGCTCGGTGCGGGCGTCTAGGGCGCTGGTGGCTTCATCAAGAATGAGCATCCGCGGGTTTTGGAGCACAGCGCGCGCCAGCGCCAATCGCTGTCGCTGACCGCCTGATAAACCAGCACCGCGCTCGCCCACACTGGAGTTGTATCCCTTAGGCATCTCCATGATGAAATCGTGGGCGCAGGCGATACGTGCGGCACGGATCATTTCATCGGAGGTCGCATCCGGCTTCACCATCAACAAATTATCACGGACCGTGCCATCAAAGAGTAGTGAATCTTGAGGCACAACACCAATCTGGCGCCGAAGAGAATAGAGCTCAAGCTTGTTGATATCCAGCCCATCAATTAAAACCTTACCTTCAAGAGGCCGGTAGAAACGAGGGAGCAACTTGAGCAAGGTGGATTTACCGCTGCCAGAGCCACCCACCAAACCCACAAACGAACCCACAGGCACTTCTAGATTCACGTTTTGCAGCACCATCGGGCCATCGCCGGAGAAGCGGAAACTCACATCCACAAACTGAACTCTTCCCTGAAGGGGAGGCATGGGGATATTCAGAGCTTCATCAACGGATTGCTCTGGCGTGCGATCCACAACATCCGCCACCATGCTCATCTGCTGGCGACTCATTTGGAATTGCTGCCACGTTCCCGCAAGCTTCACCAAGGGGCCAGTAATGTAGCCATCCAAGATCCTAAAAGCAATGATATCACCAATCGTGATTCTCTGTTCCATTACTAGCCAGATCCCCACAGCAATGACCAATATACCATTGAGCTGCTGTATAAATTGACCAAGATTAGCAATCGTCTCCCGACTAATTCGAAGCTTAAAATCCTCTCCAAGGTAGCGGGCGTATCGGTTTTGAAATTCCCAACGTGTTTTGAGCTCCGCATTCTGAGATTTAATCGTTTGGATGCCAGTGATTGATTCAGTCAAAAACGAATGGGTGCGCATGGATTCAGCCATCGACCGCTTAATCTGTGCGTAAACGATGGGATTACTAGCAATCGTGAGCGCCACCATGAGCGGGACTGTGCTCACCACGACCAGAGTCAGCAGAGGGCTGATCGTCAGCAAGATCGCGAAATAGATAAAACTGAAGGCTGTATCGATTAACAGCGGCAGGCTCTGACCGACCAAAAACTCGCGCAAACGATCTAACTGTGTGAAATAGAAAGTGACTTGTCCAACCGGACGACTGTCAAAGAAGCCCTGGGGCAAGCGGACCAATTGATCCAGAATAATGGATTTAGACTCTTGGTCTATGCGATTTGCAGTTTCGGTGAAGATATACGTGCGCACTGTTTTGATCAGGCCAACAGCAAGAGCAGCCAGCAACATCACGGCAGCGATACTAACGAGCGAACCGATGTTGGCCTGGGTAGCCGTATCCAGTAACAATCTGAATCCCAAGGGGGTGGCCAACATCAGAACATTGATGGCCGCTGAAGCCACCAGCACCTCGATCAGGGCACGTTGATGCTTCTTCAGGAATGGCGCATACCAACTCCAATTAAATGTCTGCTCCTTGGCATCGCTCTTACGCTCAAACAGCAGCAGCTCCACCAAGCCGCCCTCAAGGGTGGCCAGATCGGCACTGGGCACGCGCAGGGGGCCAAGCTCAGCCTCAAGGAGCCGCGCCTGGCCATCAATATCCACACCATCGAGCACACCGATGTGGCCGTTCTGCATCAGCAGCGCTGGCGTGGGCACACGATGCAGACGATCAGCCGGCACCCGGCTCAGCATCACCTGCAGACCAAGGGAATCTAAAATCTGCCCGAGATTTATCAGACTGAGCTGGGGCTGACGCTGCAGCAACGATTCCACCTGATCCCGCAGGGCATCGCGGTTGATCGGCACGCCGAAGTAGTCGGCTAGGCAGTGGCAGACCGCAATCGGGATGTCACGGGGACCACTGGCCCGGCTGAGGACCAGTGATCCGCCTCGACCTTCAGCCCGTGGTGGAGGTGGCTCGGGCGAGAGGCTGTATTCGCCTGGAAAACGACCGTCTAGCGGGGGTTCCAGATTGCCACCCAGATCGAGAGGCGAATCAGGAATTGCAGCGCGGGGTTCAGCCGGCGCCGCCCAAAATGAATCGGCAGCAGCTGGGTCCGGCAAGCCCACCAGGCGTAACCAGGGGGCATCAGCAGCGAGCGGCTCCAGTGGACGCTCGATCCAGGGCTGGGCGAGCCGCTCTCCGCTGCTGGCATACCAACGAAAGCCCGGAGGGAGTGCCAACTCTGGATCGGGCCCCGGAGTGACGCTGATCGCGCGGGCTGCTGGCAGCACCGCCGGCCACTGCTCAAGCAACGGCAGCCACTGAGGCTCGTGCGACACCAGGGCGGTGAGCAGCGTGTGAAGCTCCTCGGCCGGCAGCTGCTGTTCAAACCACTCCACCAGGCTTGGGTGCCCAGCCAGCAGATCGCGGAACGCGGCGGCTGGCAGCAACAGGCCTTCCACATCACGGCTGGCCCTCAGATGCTCGCAGGGCTCACGGCGCAACAGACCGACCCAACCCACCACTGAAGGGGGTTCGAGACGAGCGATGGTGCGCAATCCCTGGCCGCTGGGATGGGGACCAAGGCTGCGCAGATGACCGCGCAACACCAGAAGAACCCCCTCCGGTAGCGCATCAGGGCGGAGCAGGGTCTGCCCCATCCGATAACGCCGCGGCTCCAGCAGCGGCTCGAGCGCAGCAGCAGCCTCAGCGCTGAGGCGATCAAAGGGTTCAAAGGCTCGCAGTTGCTCCCCCGGCGCTCGAGCCGAACCGGCCATGGGAGGAGGGATGGCAGTCATGAGTCCGGCTCCAGCTCAGGTGGCAGATAAGGCAGCGGCGGCAGCGGCTCTCCATCCATCAGCAACTGCACTCGCTCACGAAACCACACTTGAAACAACTCCTCCACCATGCGCGCACGCATCTGGCGGTTCAGCTGCGCTGGCAACAAGCGTTCAAACCGCATCACAACCCACAACTCCGCCACCTGAAAGGGAGGCCAGAGCTGGCCAGGCCGACTGACGCGCAGACGAGACACCAGCTCTGGATGACCAGCGGCGAGGGGGACTGGCCCGATCAGGCCGCGAGTGTTCTTTTCCTGACCGTCACTATAGCTCTCGGCAAGGGTAGGAAAGTCGTCTTCTCCGGCCTGAATGCGATGGAAGAGCTCATCGGCCAACTCTCTATCCTTGAGCCGCAACAGGGAATACACCACGGTATCGAGTTCGAGTTTGCGCTCGAGAAAGCGGATTTCCGCCTCTTCGCGATAGCGGCGCAGCTGCCAACGTTCAACCCGTGCCTTTTTCGTGGCGAAATAGAGAAGATCGTTGTAGCTGAGTCTTTTTTGCTTCAACCAGGCCTGCAATGCCTCGTCGCTGCTCACACCCTTTGCTTCCACAAACTGGCGCACCAATTGCTTTTCCTCTTCGGGCGGAAGCTCAATCACCTGAACAATCTCATCGAGCACCCAGGCCTGGGCCACCGCCAGCGCCAACCCCTGTTGACGGATCAAGCGGTTGGTTTCGGCAACGGTGAGCCAGGGGCGCTCCGGAGCCACCTCCACCACCGGTAGATCGGGCACCCCAGAAAGACGCTCCGGCGGCTGCAGGCGAGGGCTGATGCTCATTGCGGCACCTCCAGACCCAGCCGTTCAAACGCCGAACGCATCAGGGAGAGCCCCTGCTCACGCCCGTAATGACAGCGAGCAAAACCATGGGCAGCCGTGCTCATCGCCTGCCAGCTGGCGTCATGGCGACAGAGATGGGTAATGCCCTCCAACCACTGATCCGGGGTGCGCGCCAGCCACACCTCCTGGCCATGGCGCAATCCAGTGGCCTCCGCCGCCATCGGACTGAGCACCTGGGGGATGCCATGGGCAGCAGCCGCTGCCACCTTTCCCTTGAGACCAGCGCCGGAACGCAGAGGAGCGATGAACAGGCGATGGCAGTTGTAAACGCTGCTGGCCTCCGCCACCCAACCGTGCAGCAGCACTCCGGGCTGCTCGCGCCAGGCCTCCGCCAGCTCGCGATTAAGCCCACTGCCATAGAGATGCAATCGGAGCTGGGGCAGCTGCTTGCGGAGCTCAGGCCAGATCTCCTCAAGAAAGGCCGCCACCGCATCGCGGTTCGGGGGGTGGTTGTAGCTACCCAGAAACGCCAATCCCTCACGCCCCTCTAGGGGAGCCGGCTGTTCAGGCCCCTCCACCACCCACGGGCAGGCAGCGGTGGAGGCACCGGCAAGCGTTTCTGCTTCGATCACACCGCGCTCCACCTCGCTGTAGCTGAGGGTGAGATCCACCTGGCGGATCACCTCCAACTCTTCGCGCTTCACAGCCTCCACCGCCTCGAGGGCTCGCAGGGCGGCATCGCCGTCAAGCCCCTCAGCGCGGGCGGCGCGGAGTTGGCGGAGATAGTGAAGATCGGCGTTGCAGAACAACACCCTGGCTTCGGGGCAGTGTTCACGCACCAGGGGCAAGGCCGCCTGAGCAACGGTGTAGCGGGTGATGTAGACGGCGTCGAACTCACCACCGCGCTCGAGCAGGGCCTGGCGCAACGAGAGCACAAAAGGCGCATGCAGCACCTCGATGCCACGGCGCTGGAGGTCTTCGGTGTAATTGGCCAGCCAGGCCAGGTTGGCGGGCAGGAGCGTGACTTTGTAACCCAAGGCCTGCACCAGCTCCATCTCCACCAGGGCGGCATGGCTGCCGGCATCTCGGTCGGGGCGGGGGGTGTCGTGATCGATGAACAGCACCCGGCCGCGGATGCCGCGGTCTTTGATGCGCTCGGCCTCGTCGTAGGTGGGCTCGCTGGGGCCACTGAAGGCGTGGGCCCACTTGCGCTGGAACAGCGGGCCGTTGATCTCCTGATATTTCTTCAGCCCTTCGGCAGCCTCAGTATCGCTGCCATTGCTGAGACCCTCATGGTGGATCACCCGCGCCTGGGGGGCGTAGCGCACCGTCTGGCCCGCTTCGCGCACTTTGAAGGCGAGGTCGGTGTCTTCGTAGTAGGCGGGGGAGAATTCAGGGCTGAAACCGCCCACCTGGCGCCAGAGATCGGTGCGGATCATCAGGGCGGCGCCGCTCACGTAATCCACCTGGCGGGCGTAGGCAAAGCCAGGCTCAAACGGATTGCGCGTGCGGCCGTAGTTCCAGGGGCTGCCATCCCCCCAGACGATGCAACCGGCTTCCTGCAGGCGGCCATCGGGCAACACCAGCTGTGCACCCACCAGGCCGGTGTCAGCCCAATGCTCGAAAGGAAAGAGCAACTCTTCCAGCCAGCGGGCGCAGGGTTCGGTGTCGTTGTTGAGCAGCACGAGAAAGGGAGCGCGCGCTGCAGCGGCACCACTGCAGCAGGCCTGGTTGAAGCCGCGAGCAAAGTCGTGGCGCACCACGCGCACACCCGGAGCCTCGCTCGCCAGGGCCTCGCTGGTGCCATCGGTGGAGCCATCGTCGACGACGATCACCTCAAAGGGCACCTGGGTGGGAGCAAAGGCGAGGGCCGCCAGGCAGCGGCGGGTTACGGCGTATTGGCCGTGAACCGGGATCACCACACTCACCTTGGGCTCCGTGGCGATGGGCAACTGCAGCGCACAGCGGGGCACCGCCGATCCATCAGGGCCGGGTTCGTGGCCGGGGGGCAGGGCCAGACCGGCGGAATCCTGATCCAGGCGCACGGGATGGCTCAGCAAACGCTGGAGCAGCGGCAGATCCGGCGGCAGGGGTGCGCTGTGGGCATCGGCCCAGTGCAGCCAGGTGTTGAGGCTGCGCTGGTGCTCGAGGGCCAGAGGGGAGAGATGGTCGGGGAAGGGAGGCCGCGCATGGGCCAACAGAGCCGGCCATGGGGTGAGCTGAGGTGCAGCCAGATCAAGGCGTTCATCCAGCTGCTGCCACTCGCCAGAGGGCGTTTGCTGCTGGAGGCTGAAGTGATGCACCGCTCCGTCGCAGAGCCCGGGCGGTAGGCGGAGATTGAGCGGCCATTCGTGGGGCGGCAGGGGCTCGGGCGGGTCGATCGTGAGGGGATCACCGGCATCCACGATCAGCCGGTAAGGGCCCCGACCGATGGCCCAACCGGCCAGATAAGCCCCCCGCACGGGTCCGAGGCAGGCATCCCGGCCGAGACCGGTGCGACAGAGCTGGCGCAGCAGCTGGTAGAGCTGGGCATCGAGGCGCAGCGGGCTGCCTGGGAGCTCGAAGCAGAGCTCGGCATCAAAAAACGCGCGCACCACCATGCCACTGCTGCGGGCAGGCAGATCGCGGCCGGAGTGGCCGAGAAAGACAAAACCGCAGTCGGCCTCCACACCCTGGGCGCGCAGGTCGGGGCGGGGGCGATTGGCCACAACTTCGGCCAACTTCCAGCGGCTCTCGGGATTGAGCAGGTCTTCGAGGGTGAGCTGAAGGGTGAGCGGATCGCTGGGGCCATCCAGCCGCATGGCCCAACCGATGAGACCGGTGCGGGCATCGAGGGCTTCGAGCCGGCCTCCATAGCGAACTTGGTTGAGACCCATCCGGGCCGAAACCGATTGCATGGGAACGGACGTGCCCCGAATAGGCGATCTGAACTTTCTCGACGATAATGAGCCCTGCGGCCCATCAGCACCTGACCGCTCCAACACCCCAGGCAAGCAAACCCCAAGCTGCAGCAGGCTTGTGGCTCACAGTGGAGCAGTTGCTGGCCCTGCCCCTGGAGGCAGAAGCCAAGGCGGAGCTCTGGCACCTGGCGTTGCAGCAGCAGCCCGATGCCGCTGCGGAGCAACAACTGCCCTTGGTGGTGGCACTCGCCCGGCATTACGGACAGGCCAGCGCCGCCGCCGGGGCGGAGGGGCAATGGCTCCTGATGCAGGAGCAGCTCGAGAAGGCGGTTGCCAGCTATCGGCGTTTGAGCCAACTGACACCCGGTCGCACCCAGGCCGCGCGGCAGGAGCTGGGCAATCTGATCGGCAAGTTGATCGCCGATCTCCATGCCAGCGTGCACGCCGAGCAGCCGGCTCCGGCCGCCGAGCGCGGCGCTGAGTGCTGGCATGGTTTCCGCCTGGGGCAGACCTACCGGCAACTTCAACTGGATCTACCCGACTGGCTGTGGCATCTCGAAGAGCAGCTGGTGCGGGAGGGGGCGATCGGGCTACGGCAGCTGAGCCAGAGCGAGAGCCTCGATGGCGCCCAGCGCCAGCGCTGGCGCCGGCAGGCGCTGGAGCTGCTGCTGCATCTGGGACGACTGCATCAGCCCTGCCCGGATTGGATCCTCCAGGCGGCCCGCGAGCTGTTGGCCGCCGAGAGCGACGAGCTGCTGAGCGCAGAGGCCACCATCAACAGCGCAGAGCTGCAAACGTTGCTGGGCTGGCTGGCTCGTCTGCCCCTGCCGGCTGAGGAGCTGGCCGGGGTGCAAGCGGCGGCGCAGCGCTGCAGCTGGAGCCTGCAGCTGATGCAGCAGAGCAGCCAAGCGGCGGTGCCGGCCCCATCGCCCACAGCACCAGCCAGGGCCGCCACCACAGCCACAGCCACAGCCACAGCCGCACCTTCGCCACCGGCGGCGGCCGCCCAGCTGCGCGACCCAGGCCAACTGCACCAAGCGATTGGCCTGGGGGTGGAGAACTGGCTGGCGGATCACCCCAGCGGACTGGGGAACCAGCAGCTCGAACCCGTGTTGCGCCCCGGCGCAGCTCCCGTGATCAGCAGCGGCGAGAAGCTGCAGCTCAACCTGGCGCCGCTGCTGGCCTTCCCACAGGTGGAGCTGTTGGATCAGCTGCTCCCAGCCTTCTTCGCTCCACTCCAGCAGGCCGGTCGCGGAGGCGACCTGGAGCTGGCCGAGCCCCACAGCGCCCTCTGGGCTGAGCTGGCAGCGCTGTGGCAGGGGGGCAGTGAACTCAACCGCGAGCAGTGGCGCGGGTTGGTGTATGCCACGGCGCTCTGGAACCGCTGCGGCGGGAGCGGAGGCCTGGGGGCCCAACCTCTGGGCTGGACGCTGCCAGTGGCGCAGCTGCAGGCGGGGCAAAGCCTGCTGCGACCTGGGAATGTGGAGCTGGCGGCGCTGCAAACGGTGCTGCTGCAGCGAAACGAGCTGGAGGATCTGCTGGCGGAGATCCGCCGGCGCCACCACGACCGCAACTGGATGGAACAGCAGCGCGAGAACTGGTGGTTTGACCCAAGCGACGGCAGCGAAAACCTACGGCGCCTCCATACCAACGCCGGCTTCTATGCCAGCAGCCACGCGCCGCTGGAGAGCCTGCAGCGCTGGAGCCAGGCCAGCCTGCGGGGGCTGCTGGGCAGCTCGGTGTTGTTTGGGAATGCCTCGATCACCACGATGTTCTGGCCCGTGGCGCAACAGCTCCTGCGCCAAAGCCAGCAGATGCCGCAGTTGGTGCAATGGCCCGGTGAGCAGGCTTTCTACAACTTTATTGCCGGACAGGAGGTGTTGTTTGTGACACCGCTGGCCAGCGATGTGGAAGCCCACCACCGCACCGGCCTGGCGTTCGATCTGTTCACCGACCTCACGATCGAGCCCTATGGGCTGCGCTGCATCGAAGCGCCAGTGTCGGTGTATCCCAACCGGCCGGATCGCGGCTTTGAAGACAGCCTCGATCGCACCCTGGAGCAGATCGATCGGGCTTACAAGCAAAAGCCCTTTGCCGTGTTCACCGCCGCCTGTGGCGCCTATGGCTTGCCGCTCTGTGAGGCCGTGAAGCAGCGCTATGGGGTGAGCTGTGTGTATGTGGGCAACCTGATGCACGCCTATTTCGGGGTGCTGCAGCGCACCACGCAGGAGTGGCGCGCCGACAGCCGCATCAATGAACACTGGATCAGAAGCCAGGCGCTGGAGGGGGTGCCGGGGATCGACCGGATCGAAGGCGGGCGCTACCTGGGCTAACGCCAGCGCAGCCCGCGATGATGGGGGAATCAGGTAGACCCAAAGGCATGAGCCGCGAGGCATTCGAGAAGGGCGACTGGCCAGCGGTGATCGCAGCGCACCCCCTGGAAAGCCACGACCCGCAGGAGTGGCTGCGATACGGCATAGCCCTACTGCAAACGATCCAGCCAGGGCCGGATGTGGGCAAACAGCAACAGCAGGCGGCCCTGGCGTTGCTGCAGGCGCAGAAGGAGGGGGCAACGCCGGCAGCAGTGGCGGTGGCTCAGAAGCAGGCGGCGCTGTTGAGCATGGCAGAAGCATTTCGTCTGGCTGGCGTGGAATCCGCGGTAATCGAGGAGGCCTGCGCCAGCTTGGCTCAATCAGGCTCCCTGCTTGAGCCTCAGCAACCAGTCAGCAACACCCAGGAACAGAGACGCCTGATGATGCTGATTGCGGGCTTCTTCAATCTTGATTTGCCGCTCGCACTGGATTACCAAGCACAGGTAGATGCCGCGCGAGGGCAATTGCAAGCGGCACAAATTGGGCCTGAAGAAGTCGAGCGATGCTTGCTGCTTGCCGCGAAGAGTCAGCCCAACCTAAACAACGCGGAAGTGAACCATCTGATTGCGCTTCTGCGGGCTTAGCGCGTGCGACGTGTAGCAGCCGAGGGCGGCACTGTTTTCTTGGCCAATTCGATCAGCCTTTGAACGCGCAGAGGGTCGAGATTACGAGTGGGCTTGCTGTATTGAATATAATACAACATTTCCCTCTTTAGATTTTCTAATTCATCAACGGCCTGCTCCGCTCGCTCCTCCTTCAGGCTGAGATCCTCTAGGTAGCGAGCCTGACCGGAAAGCATTTGCTGCGCTGTTTGCAAAAGGCTGGAATGATCCGTTGATTGCTGAAGTGCGTCATTGCGTTCCGCTTCAGCCTGGGTGGCAAAGAAGGCATCACTGCTGCTGGGCACGATCCGAGCTGTGGGCGGCAGCTCCGCCGTGAGCTGGAGCTCGGGGCGCGGGTCCACACCGATGGCAGGGCCGCTGGCGCAGGCGAGGCTGACGCCCTGATCCACGCCGATCTCCAGATAGAGAGACGGCTGCAGCCAGCGGTGTAGCCAGGCGAGGAGGGCGTGCTTGCTCACATCTCCCCAGAGGGCGTTTTCTTCCTTACTGCCGCCAAAGCCGGAGCGATTGGCGGCATAGGCAGCGCTGAGCCGGTGGTAGATCGCCTCTGGGGTGGCATCGGCCTGGAGAGAGGCGATGTCTTGCCAGCGTTGGATCACTTCGCGGTGGTCGCCCAGGGCGGCGCAACGCTCGGCTTCGGCGATCAGCAGCGGCAGATGGGGCTCGATGCCATCGGGGAGGCCGTAATCCAGGGCGGCTTGCAGGTGATCCATGGCCGGATCGGGCTGATCCGCCAACAGGAAGGCCCTGCCGAGGTGGATGGCGGCTTTGGCGTAGGCCGCAGTAGCCATGGCCTCGGGCATGCGATCTTCAGCGTTCAGCCGGTGTGCTCAGCCAACCAGGTCGTCAGATCAGCGGGGCCGCGGAATTGCAGGAGCGCCTCGCTGAGCGCCTCCAGCTGCTCCAGAGGCAAGGCCTGGATGCGGGAGGTGGTGGCCTCGCTCATGGGGCCGCAGACAAGGCTGAGTTGGCGCAGTGCGACTACAGCGGCCTCTGCCGAGCGGCCGCGGGCTTCGCCCTCCGCCATCCAATCCTGGGCGAGACGGGTGTGGCGCAGGTGATCGGTGGGGAGATTGATCAGGGCCATGATTTCCTCGCGAGTGAGAAGGGGAAACCGTTCCCCAAGGATAGAGAGAACGGCCTCGACAAGATCGGGCCGCGGTTTCAGGATCCGATCGGTGGCGCTGCGGATGTCGGGTTTGGGCAGCACTGGCAGCGTGAGCAGGCTGACCAACGGATCCAGCCCTGGCTGCCGGCCGAGCTCCTCCAGGCTGAGCCAGTGCACACCGGCGAGGAAAGCTTCCAGCTGATGCGGCAGTTGGCTCGGCCCAAGCCGGAGCTGCCAGTTCGGCACCACAACAACCACCTCCAGGTGCTGCACCTGGGGATGGAGCTGCACAAAGCGGAAGGCCTGAGCAGCGAGCCGGTGCTTGAACTCTTGCGTGCTCTGCATCTGCACCTCGAGCAGCACCACCGGTTGCTCCGATGTGCCGCTCTCAATGCCCCGCGGCCAGAGCAAGCCATCGAGGCGATGGTTCACCGCCTTGAGTTCTGGAGCCTCAAAGCGATACACCGAATCGCCAGGCGCATCAGCCCCCAGCCTGGGCGTCGCTGCAGCACCCGGCAACAGCAGCGTGATCAGATCCGGCGCGCTCTGAAACAGGCCGTAGAACCAGTGATCCGTTTTCACGGTTCAGTCGCCGGCAGCGGCGCCACTCACAGCAAACAGCCACAACGGCAACCCAGGAACAACCACTTAAGAGTGCGTCTGTACCAGTCGGCGCCACATCCGTGATTTCACGGGCGTCCATGCGTGCGACCAGTCACCTCCGGAGGACTCACCGCGCCAGCCATCACCCGCCCACGCCTGCGCCCCACCCCCATCCGCCATAGCCTCACCCCATGACACCCGGCCGCACCGAAACCCCCAACCGCAGCCGCTGGATCCGCGCCTACGCCCAGGGCTTGATGGAGCAACCCCTCCTGGGCATGCATTACGCCGCCAACCTCGAGCGGGCCCGCACCCGATACCGGCAAGAACGCCAGACGATCAACCAACAGGGTCCCGAACACACCTCAGTGGTGTTGGCTGCCGCTGAGCTGAGCCACAACGCCGCCGGTGAGGCTGCTGGGCAGCCATTTCCCCCAGTGGGGACGGGAGCTGTGGGAACCGATCCGCGGAGCCGTGCAGCAATAGGGATTGCCGGTGCACAGCTTCGTGGTGGAGCACGAACCCGCCTTCGTGAATCAGGCCTGGGAGCTGGTGCTGCAGCAGCCGGCCGGCCTGGTGCACCTGAGCAAGCCACGGCTGCCGGCGGTGGTGTTTGGCATGCTCTACAAGCTGCTGTTTGTGGGCGAGCGGGAGCCGATCACGCTCGAAGGCCTCAAGCGGCTGTGCCACGGGTGCCGGAACCGCGCGAGCTGATGGGGCCGCTGTGGACGCAGCTGGCGGTGGATCTGGCGCAGCGGTTTGACGGGATAGTCGGGTTGGCTCCTCTCTCAACCGCAAGTGGCGAAGCCTGGCGAGTCAGCCTGGGCCAGAGATGCCAGGTGCTCATGAGACCAGCAGGCACCTAACGACCTGCATCCCAGCTCAGGCCTGTGTGGTCGGCGGCGGCCGGAGCTCTTCCAGCAACACCGCCAGGGCCTCACTCAGTTGGAGCCGGTTGCGGGCGGTGTCTGCGAGGAGGAATCGGCATTGAGCAACAAGGCATCGAGCCTGGATTCGAGCTCGGCGAGCCGCTTGTCCTCTTGCTCGAGCAGTTTCAAGCGCTTCTCGCTCTCGAGCGATGCGATCCTCAGCCTCTCGGTTTCTTGCTCGATGTCGTACACGGGTCGCCAGTTCAACATCGCCAGCAAGCGCCGCCAGGGCGGCAAGGTGGAGACCCATTCCGACCTGGTCATGGGCCGGGAGGCTGGCGAGGTGGAAGAGGTTGTCATCGCCGTAGTTCGTAGTGAACGAAATCAGAAGCAGCAGGGCCCCAGCCAGCAGTGTTGACCAGCCTTGGCGATCAAGCAGCCGTGGCGGCGGCAGAACAGGCGCCGCTGAGCGACTTTGAACTTGGATCACCGTAGCGAGGGCGGACCGCCTTGGAATACCCAATAGTACGCCGGTACCACATCTGCACCCCACCCCAACCCGCCATAGCCTCACCCCATGACCCCCGGCAGCGCCGAAAGCCCCAACCGCAGCCACTGGATGCGCGCCGGCCGCGAGTGCATGGCGGCGCAAGACTGGGCCGGCGCCATCCGCGCCTACGGCCAGGGCCTGATGGAGCAACCCCTCCTGGGCATGCATTACGCCGCCAACCTTGAGCGCGCCCGCACGAAATACCGACAAGAGCGCCAACAAATCAACCAACAAGGCCCAGACCACACCACCGTGGTGGTGGCCGCCGCTGAGCTGAGCCACAACGCCGCCGGCCGCGCTTACACCCTGGCCCAGCTCTACAGGCACCTGGGTCATCCGGTAGCACTCCTGGGCAGCCATTTCCCCCAATGGGGGCGAGAGCTCTGGGAGCCGATCCGCGGGGCGGTGCGGCAGCAGGGGCTGCCGGTGCACAGCTTCATGGTGGAGCACGAACCGAGTTTTGTGATCCAGGCCTGGGAGCTGGTGTTGCAGCAGCCGGCGGATCTGGTGCACCTGAGCAAGCCACGGCTGCCGGCGGTGGTGTTTGGCCTGCTCTACAAGCTGCTGTGGGGATCGGCGGTGCTGGTGGATATCGACGATGAGGAGCTGCTGTTTGTGGGCGAGCGGGAGCCGATCACGCTCGATGGCCTGAAGCGGCTATACCACGGGCTGCCGGAACCCCGCGAGCTGATGGGGCCGCTGTGGACGCGGCTGGCGGTGGACCTAGCCCAACGGTTCGACGGGACATTCGGGGTGACTCCTCTCGCAGCCGCCAGGGGGTGAAACCTGCCGAGGGAGCCGGGGCCAGAGAGGCCAGGGACTCTCAATGCCAATCAGTGCCTCAAGAACTGCAGCCCGTGTGAGCCCGACGCTCAGCCGCCGTGCTGCACCAACCAGGCGGCCAAATCCGCAGGACCGCTGAAATCCAGTAGCGCCTCGGTGAGCCCCTCCAGCTGCTCCAGCGGTAGGGCCTGGATGCGGGCGGAGGTGCCTTCGCTCAGTGGGCCGCAGCGACGGTTGAGCTGGCGGAGGGCGACGGCAGCGGCCTCGGCGGTGCGGCCCCGGGCTTCTCCTTCCAGGCGGCCGCGAGCTTCGCCTTCCGCCATCCAGTCCTGGGCGAGACGGGTGTGGCGCAGGTGATCGGTGGGGAGATTGATCAAGGCCATGATTTCCTCGCGAGTGAGATGGGGAAACCGCTCCCCAAGGATAGAGAGAACGGCCTCAACCAGATCGGGCCGCGGTTTCAGAATCCGATCGGTGGCGCTGCGGATTTCGGGTTTGGGCAGCACCGGCAATGTGAGCAAGCTGAGCAGCGGATCGAGCCCAGGCTGTTGGCCGAGTTCCTCCAGGCTGAGCCAGTGCACGCCAGCAAGGAACGCCTCCAGCTGAAACGGCAGTTCGGCGGGGCCGAGACGGAGGCGCTCGTTTGACACCACCACGACCACGGCCAGATGGAGTACCTGGGGATGGAGCTGCAGAAAGCGGAAGCTCTGAGCAGCGAGCCGGTGCTTGAACTCGGCCGTGCCCTGCATCTGAACCTCGAGAAGCACCACCGGTTGCTCCGGTGTGCCGCTCTCGCTGCCCCGCGGCCAGAGCGCACCATCGAGGCGATGGTTCACCGCTTTGAGCTCCGGCGCCTCAAAGCGATACAGCGCATCGCCCGGTGCATCCGGCCCAAGGCTGGGCGTCACATGTCCACCACCCGGCAACAGCAAGGTGATCAGATCCGGCACGCTCTGGAACAGGCCGTAGAACCAATGGTCCGTTTTCACGGTCCAATCGCCTGCCACCGGCGCCAGATACAACCCACAGCCATAAAGCAATC
The DNA here is from genome assembly GCF_044369115.1 of Vulcanococcus sp. Taxonomy (GTDB): domain Bacteria; phylum Cyanobacteriota; class Cyanobacteriia; order PCC-6307; family Cyanobiaceae; genus Vulcanococcus. The sequence continues at coordinate 22,154 of NZ_JBIPMN010000010.1, forward strand.
CAAGCCATATCTCCTCATGGTACGCCTGTATTAGTTGGCGTCGCATCCGTGATTTCACGTGCTCCCTTGCATGTGGCCAACCGCCCAACCCGCCATAACCTCACCCCATGACTCCCGGCCGCGCCGAAACCCCCAACCGCAGCCGCTGGATGCGCGCCGGCCGCGAATGCACGCAGGCGGGCGACTGGGCCGGCGCCATCCGCGCCTACGCCCAGGGCCTGATGGAGCAACCCCTCCTGGGCATGCATTACGCCGCCAACCTGGAGCGCGCACGCACCAACTACCGGAAAGAGCGCCAGACGATCAACCAACAGGGCCCTGAGCACACCACGGTGGTGGTAGCCGCCGCTGAGCTGAGCCACAACGCCGCCGGCCGCGCCTACACCCTGGCCCAGCTCTACCGGCACCTGGACCACCCGGTGACGCTGCTGGGCAGACATTTCCCCCAGTGGGGCCGGGAGAGGAGCGGTGCGCCAGCAGGGGCTGCCGGTGCACGGCTTCGTGGTGGAGTACCAACCTAGCTTTGTGAACCACGCTTGGGGGCTCGTGTTGCAGCAGCCGGCGGTGGTGTTTGGCCTGCTCTACAAGCGGCTGTGCCACGGGCTGCCGGAGCCGCGCGAGCTGATGGGGCCGCTGTGGACGCGGCTGCCCCGTGCCGCCTGCCTTCCGCGAGAGCACCAAGGTGGGTGAGCAGAATGTCTACGCCCGGGCCAAGAACCTGCTGGGTGACCGCGATCCCCGCGGCCATGAGTTCTCCATCCAGCTGCGTGCCATGGACAACGACCGCAGCGGCGCCGGCCTGGGACTGCCGGTGATGGTCGCCCTGGTTGGCGGCCTTCTTGATCGCAACACCCGCGGCAGCACCATCGTCGTGGGCTCCCTCAATCTCGGTGGCTCGGTCGAAATGATCCCCAACGCCGTCGCCATCGCCGAGCTGGCCGTTGAGAAGCAGGCCAAGGTGCTGCTGATGCCCGTCTCAGCCCGCCGCGGGCTGAATGACCTCCCCGATGACCTCTGGACCAAGATCTCGATCGAGTTTTACAAGGACCCAGAAGATGCAGTATTTAAGGGACTGGAGGAATAGGCATGACTGCGGGTTTTCCCGTATAGTCTTTGCCCTCTATCCGCTAGTTGCACCCCCGACTTCTGTTCGCCTGTCGAATGCCGCCAGGCAAGAGGCAAATGCACGCTATTTCCGATGAGCACAGATTCATTCCGGGGTGACGATTGCCTTCTCACCTTGCAGAGGCATTCATTATTCTCCTGTTGCGCCGATCTGCCTCAGGCGAACCTCGAGAGCTGCCTCCTCGGAGCTTCTTAGCTCTTGAGGCGCGA
>NZ_JBIPMN010000017.1:0-19957 GCF_044369115.1 Vulcanococcus sp.
AAGCCTTGTTCTTGGCAAGGGTACATATGAGCGACTTAAAGAGTTGTTTAGTGAAGAGTCCCTTGAGTCAGATCTTGCGCGTTTGAGAGAAGAGATGCAGCTCAGCATCCGCCAAGCAGTTGTTGCTCACGAATCTAGGGTTGTCAAGAGCCATAACGGGATGGCTGCTATCGCTGTCCCAATCATTTTTATGGTTCTTCTCGCTATGGGTGCCTATTGGTTTTTTCACCGAGGCTAGGGTGGCGTTTCTGAAGACGGCTGTTTCCGTTTAAGGATCCTTCTGTATTCGATAGATAGTAGATCTGAATTCACATGACTTTCTTCTGAGAAATCCAGTGGGACTGCGTAGGGTCGTTGACTTCGTACGACACCATGATCTTCGTTGAAAATAGTACGGGAAATCTCGGTCGACTTTTCTTCTCTTCCCGGCAAGTTGAATGTTTTGCGAGGCGAATACTTGATCCAGCGCGATATGGTCTGATTCTCGCTTTGCGGAAGGCTTGCGTTCACAAAGACTACATGCAGGAAATCGCCAACTCTGGTGTCAACGATGTTCAGATTCGGATGGTAAAAGCTGAAGGTTGTTTCAGCGCTCAGTCCTGGCCCCTTCCCTTGTAGTCGCTGAAGCAGTTTCAGGGGCGTTGGCAGCGGTAGATCGAACTTTACTTTGGCCGAAACCCACTCATCCCCTTTGTTCAGGTCGTAGGGAATCGAGAGAGGTGAATCTTGGCTTGCAAATGTTCCTTTGTGTACCCAGTAGGCGTGGGAGTTGTCGAGGTTTGACTCGATTACGCGTGAGAAGTGTGCATCCCACACGAAGGAGTTGCTTACATGCTGCCACTGATCAGTGGTGAAAACCGGTAGTTCTGGGAGGCTTTTGCGATCAGCCGGCTTGTCGCCGTGCCACATCCAGATGAACCCCCCATGCTCGCAGACAGTCTTTTGGGCTTTGAGGCTGCTGCGAGCCGGGAGACTTGTGCCTTCTCCGTCTGCGGGAACTGCGACGCAATGGCCATTAGCCTTAAACAGCCATCCGTGAAATGGACATCGTAGGCATCCGTCTTCATTGCTTCCTAGTGACAGCGATGCTCCCCGGTGAGGGCAGCGATCGCTGAAGCATGCTGGTTCTCCATCGCCGTTCCGGAACAAGACGAAGTCATCGCCGGCAAAGGGAACAGATAGCGGCTTGTCCTGCAGCATCACTGCTGGTGCCACGGCATACCAGCAGTTCACTGGCAGATGAGAGATGTGGTTCATGGCTTTTGAGCCTCGCTTGGTGTTGTCATAAACTTACGCATCATCTTCCTGAATGCGACCAGAATTAAGTCGGAGCCGACCAGGATTTCGTTGGAGCCCCTAAAGGTGACGGCTGGTGGATTTTGCGTCTTGATCACTTCATCGTCTTCAAGCGCGATCTTTCCTCCTGTCTTCACTGTGACTCGGTTGAACCAGCCGGTGAGCAGTGGTTTGTTGCGCAAGAAGTTTCTGTAGTTGGCACAGAGCATCAGTGTGCTGCTTCCGCCCGTTGGTACATATGCTTGTAAGGACACCATTGTGAACTTTCCAAAATTCACAAGAGACAGAAGTAGATTCGGGTAAATAAAACGATATTCCTTGAAGGCGTTGGTGCTGTCACCTTTGAGAAGAAGTTGCGCAGGACCGCGTAGCTTTTTCACCTTGATCGGCATGCGTGCACGGAACGAGCGGCCGCTTTCGCTTGTTTCGATTTCGTAGGGGGGTAGTGAGAAGTCGGCGTTTGGATCAACGTTGCCAATGCTCTTTCCGTGCAGAAAAGGAGCGTGTGTTGCATCGATTCCGTTTTCGATCCCCCTAGTGAAATGAGTCTGGAAGACGTAGTTGATATCGGCATTGGGTTGATGGACCATGTCGGCCCGTTCGATTTCCGGGATCGCTTCGATCGGATACGTCGGCTGTTTGTGCTGCCCCGGAATCCACGCCCACACCATCCCATTAGCTTCTTCTGCTGGAAATGCCTTGATGCGAGCTTGTGCAGGGATCGACTCTTCTGCGCGAAGGGCTGGGATATGGCGACATCGGCCGTCGTCGTCGTAGCGCCAGCCGTGATATGGGCAGGTGAGTTGGCCGTTCTGCATCCAGCCACCACTCAGTGAGCAGCCGCGATGGGCGCAGCGGCCCTGCCTCACTGCCACGGTCCCTGATTTGTTGCGCGTGACCACCAGTTCTCCATCCTCAAAGGGAATCGACACTGGTTTGTCCTGTATGGAGCTGCTGAGGGCGACAACGTACCATCAGTCGCGTGGAAGGTTGCTATCGCTGGAAGCGGAGTGGGTCATCTCCATGATTCGCGCAGGCTTTCGCCAGTGCTTTGCGATAGGCCAGGATCAGCTGATCGGATGCCAGCAGCAGTTCTTCTCCTTGTGTGACCCATGAAGGTGTTTGCGGCTGGGTTTCAACCACGGCCTTGTCTTCTTCGTAGGTCTCAACGGTATTTCTGATCGAGTTCTTGTCTGCCCAAGCCTGCGGCAAGAAATTCCGGATCCCAATCCACTTGGTTAGTGTCTCGTTGTCGGATACCGGTATGTTGCTGGCGAAATAGATGTACTGATACCCTCGCCAGTTGAAGTCGATAGCGATTCTATTGATGCACGGTAGATAGGAGGTCAGTGTTGAGCTGGAGTGTTTCCTATCCTTCTTGATGATGTATTTCAGTAGGCCTAGTCGTTTCGGTGGTTTCACCTGTTGGTGAGTGCTAACCAAGTGATCCGTTGCAGTGATTTCCAGGGGGTGAACGCTGGCGTCATTCCGGTTTGGGAAAAATGGTTTGTGCACGAAGGGTGCATGGGATGTGTCGAGGCCTGCCTCAACGACTCGGCTGAAATGGGCATTCCAGCTGTATTGACCATGTACGGTGCGCCAGCCACTTTGACCAATTTCTGGGAAGGGAGGAATCAGGTTCGGATCGGCTTTGGCTGCCTCTCCCGGGAAGATCCAGATGAAACCGTTGCGCTCCAGGGCTGGAAGTACTCCAAGCTGTGCTTTCGCTGGAATCGTTGTTCCTTCGGTATCAGCTGGGATGCGAACACAGCGGCCTTCGCTGTTGTAACTCCAGCCGTGATAAGGGCAGCGAATGCAGTCCCCTTCAACCCAGCCTCCCCCCAGGCTTGCGCCGCGGTGGGCGCAGCTATCAACCATCGCGTGAGCAGTGCCCGCTTGGTCGCGGAACAGCACATACCGCTTGTTCAGCAGCCGCAGTGACAACGGTTGGTTTTGCAGAGTCTGGCTGTGTTCCACCGCGTACCAGAAGTTCTCCAGTCCAGTCGCCACGGAGGAATAACCGATTTCGCTCCCTCATAGCACCCTGTCGGTGGATCTCCCCTGCTGTGTGTGCGCCATTTGCGGCGTCAGGGCGCTCCTTTCATGGAGAATCACCCACGACCCTGCATCTAGGTGCAGGTCCTTCCACCACTGGTTCCAGCATGTCGCAACCGCCTGCTCCGCAAGACAAGGACTCGGCATTTGAAGCCTTCCGCGCGGATCTCGAAAAGGCCGTGGATCAAGGGATGGAAGACCACGAGTCCAAGATGACCAAGATGGGTTTTCTGTTTCTTGGGATCTTTGTTGGCGTCATCGCTTTAGCGTCCCTCCTCCCCTGATCTCGCCCAGGTTCCTCTGTGGAAAAGTCCGAGCCGGTATGACCGGCTCGGGCTCATGGCAGCCAAAAAGTTAGGTCGCTTCTGCGTGGGCTCAGACCGCAGCTTTCTGGTTGTCGAGCAGGTTCTTGAGCTTGGCCAGCTCACCGGCCCAGCGGGGATCGGGAGCACCCTCCTCCACGGAATCGCGGTGCACCACTTTGTTCACCGCTTTGCGGGCCACGGCGGGGGTGCCGGGGGCACCACCGGGGCGACGATCGTTGCTACGGCGCTCATCGCGGCGCTCGGAGCGCTCGATGCGCAGGGCGTTGCCGGCGAATTCACGGCCGTTCAGCTGCTCGATCACCGCATCGGCCACTTTCTCGTCTTCGACGTTGGCGAAGCCGAAGCCCCGGCCGGCGCCGGTTTCACGATCTTGAACGGCTTTGAAGCGAATTCCTTCACCCACGCTGGCGAACAGAGCGTCGAGCTCCTTGGCATCAAAGCTTTGGGGCAGGTTGCCGACGTACAGACGAACGCTCATGGGGAGGAAGGGGGGAAAGAGAAGGAGAAACGTGTTCTGGCCCTGCGGGCTGACACCACGCGGTTGGGAAGTGCCCGCTGATTGATGCAGCGCTGGCAATGCAGCTGCACAAATCAGCGTTTCAAGGCTGTTAACCGAACTGGCGAGATCTCAGCGTCCGAATTGGCGCGAATCAGGTCGTCTTAAACGCCTTTGCGTAGGAAGTTAATCACGGCGAGGTGCCCTTTCGCCAGCACGTTGTGCGCAAGTGAGCCAGCGCTGGGCCAGCTCCAATGCCTCCTCGCGGTTGTGCAAGCGCCCAAAGGCTTGCTCTTGCATCAGATACAGCAGCAGCTCTCCCAACGCCGGCGATGGCGGGATCTGCAGTTCCCGCTGCAGGCTCAGCCCGTCGATGGGGGGCCTGGGATGAAACAGCCGATCGCTCTCATCACGCCACCGCCCCAGCCAGGTGCGGGCCACATCGGTGGGCCAGTCCAGCAGCAGCGCCGGCAGGATCTCCTCGAGATCGCGATGGAGCTGCAGCCGTTCGGGTTCCGGTTGTGAGGCCGCCCGGATCGCCGGTTCGGCTCCCCCCAGCTGCCCTTGCCAGCGGCGCAGGATCTGCACCTGCTTTTGCAGCTTGCGGCTGCTGCGCAGTTGCTCTAACGCCTGGGCATCCACCACGTTGGCCAGTCGTGCCAGTGGCAGGAAGCTGCTGAGCTCCGCCTCGCTCCAGTTCAACTGCTGTGCGGCATGTGTGCTGCAACGCATCAGCCGCTGGGCTTCATCACCGCTCCAGGCGCTGTGCCGCCAGGGGGCCAACAGGCCCAGCTCCAGGCAGCGCGCCAGCCACGGTTCGCCGCCAGGTGCAGCCGCGAGTTTCTCCAGCTCAGCCAGCACCCGTTCGCCTGCCACTGGGGCTATCGCGTTGGCGTGCTGGCCGATCCACCCTGCTGTGGTCGGCTCCAGCTCAAAGCCCAATTGGCCCGCTAGCCGCAGTCCCCGCAACAGGCGGAGGGGGTCGTCGAGCAGGTTGGCCTCCGCCACGGCCACCAGCTGCATCGTCTGTAGATGGGTGAGGCCATCCAGGGGATCCACCAGCTGCCGGCGATCCGCCAGGGGCAGCGCCATGGCATTGATCGTGTAGTCGCGCCGATGCAGATCGGCCTCCAGGCTCGGGCCATCGCGGCGGGCGAGATCGATGCTCCAGCCCCCGATCACCAGCCGCGCCATCGAGCGCTCGGCATCCAGCACCACACTGCTGCCCCCATGGCGCCGCCCCAGCTGCCGGCAGAGCGCCAGCGCATCGCCCTCCACCACCAGATCCAGATCCGGTGCCTCGCCCAGGCGATCCAGTAGGGCATCGCGCACGGCACCGCCCACCAGGGCAGCCTCGTGGGGGAAGGCTGCCAGGGGGATTGGCCAGCGCTCCGGTTGCAGCCGACTCCAGGCCTGCTCAGCCGCCCCGGGAGGGTTCACAATGGCCCCATCCGCTGCGGCGCCGGGCATGTGCATCTGCGTGGATTGCCGCTGGGTCGATCAATGCCAGGCCTACCACGCGGTTGAGCGTCAACACGGCGTGGCTCATCTCACGGCCAATCCTCTGTTCGCCCCGCAGGAACCCAGAATTCACGTGCAGGTGCTCGACCTGGCGGATGGTCAGGTGGGCGTGGAGTGGGATGTGCGCGATTGCGGCAGTTTTGAGCTCGATCGCGGCCGCTGGCAGCGGTTATGCCCGGATCAGGTGGTGCCCACATGAGTGGCTCACCGTTGCTGCTGGCCCTGCACAGCTCGAGCGAAACCCTGGGGGTGGCGCTGCAGCCCCTGGGGCAAGGGGATGCTGACGCGCAGGTGGAGAGTTTTCACTTGGGCCGGCGATTGTCGAATGCCTTGCTCCCTTGCGTTGAGCAGGTGTTGCCGGCTGATCAGTGGCCCCGCATCGGCCGCTTGGCTGTAGCGACTGGGCCAGGCGGCTTCACCGGCACCCGGCTCACGGTTGTGCTGGCGCGCACCCTGGCGCAGCAGCTGCAGATCCCGCTCCATGGCTTCAGCAGCTTTTTGTTGATCGCGCGTCGCTTGCTGGCGGCTGAAGCGAATGCCTTGGCTGGCGAGAAGCTGTGGCTGGAGCAGGTGCTGCCTCGTCGCGGCAGCGTGGTGGGTTGTTATCGCCTCGATCCACAAGCCCTTGGTGGGGTGGCGGAGCTGGAGATCCCTCGGCTCGTGCGCCCTGAGGAGTCCTGGGGTGGTGATTCCCCCTGTGCTCCCGCCGCGGTGGATGCAGCGGCCGACGCGCGGCAACTGCTGGAGCTGGCCCAGCTTGCTCACGCCGCTGCTCTGCCCGGCCCCTGGGCGCCAGTGCTGCCGCTCTATCCCACCAGCCCGGTGGAGGGGCTGTGACGCGTCCCCGTCCGCGCCCGAGTTCACGCCAGCAACCGCCCGCCCCCCGGGTCCGGCGACGGCGGCGGCGCCCCCGCCGGGGACGCTGGCTGATGGCAGGTCTTGCGGCCGCAGGGCTGTTGGTCTGCTCCCGTGGCTTGTGGCAGCCTCCGCTGCCTCCCCCCCAGATGATCCTGGTGCTCGGTGGTGATGTGGAACGGGAGCGCGTGGCCGCTGAACTGGCGGAGCGGGATGGGCTGCCGGTGCTGGTGAGTGGCGGCAGCAATCCGGAATATGCCCATTGGCTGTTCGGGCGGCGGGGCCTCGATCAGGGGCGCGTGCAGCTGGATTACCGCGCCACCGACACCCTCACCAACTTCACCTCGATCGTGGAGGACCTGCGCCGCGCCAAGGTGCGCCATGTGCTCTTGGTGACCAGCAGCGATCACATGCAGCGAGCCATGCTCGTGGGCCGTCTGGTGGCCGGTAGCCGTGGCATCGGCCTCACGCCCGTGGAAGTGCCCTGCGGAGAGCGCTGTACGCCGGAGGGCTGGCGAAAGGTATGGGGCGATGGGGCCCGTGCGGCCCTGTGGGTGCTGACGGGCCGCGATCTCAGGCGCTGGGCGGCAGCGCGGTTCGGTCCGCTGCTGGAGGGAGCGCGGGGCCGCTGATCAGGCCTTGATCGAGCAGGGCGTTGATCTGGGCCTGGCAGGCGGCGGTGGCGGCATCGAGATCAGCCCGTTTGCGCGACGCCGGCGGCGGAATCGGCGTGCCGATGCGGATATGCACCGGCAGCAGCCGCGGGTGCTTGGAGCCGGTGCCAAGGGCGCGGTGGCTGTTGATGATCGCCACCGGTAGCAGCGGCACGCCGGCGCGGGCGGCCAGGAGCGCCGCGCCGGGCTGGGGGTTATTCACGCGGCCGTCCGCCTGGCGGGTGCCATCGATGAACACACCGGTGGCCCAGCCCTGCTCGAGGCGATCGGTGGCGGTGCGGATCGCTTCACGGTCGCTGGCACCGCGGGCCACGGGGTAGGCGCCGCAGGCGCGGATGATCGGTCCCAGCAGAGGGATCCGAAACAGCTCGGCCTTGGCCATGAAGGCCACCGGGCGCCCGAGGGCATGGCCCAGCAGGGGCGGGTCGAGATGGGAGCCATGGTTGGCCACCACCACCAGCGCCCCTTCATGGGGAACATTGGCGTTGCCGGCGGTGCGGCCGCGGAACAGCAGCCGGTAGATCGGGAACACCAGCAGATAGCTCACCAGCCGGTAGGTGAGGCTTGGCTTCGGCGTGCGCAGCAATGCCGGCGGCTCGGCGGGCTTGCGCCGGCGGCGCAGCACCCGTTTCACCGCATTCACCGGCCGGCTGCCCGGCCGCGGGGTGATGTCGCTCACAGCCCCAGGTCGGCAGCGCCGCTGATCTGGGCGGTGGTGATCCCCTCGCAGCTGCGCTTGATCAGGCCGCTCAGCACGTTGCCGGGGCCGATCTCCACGGCGGTGTCGATCCCGCTGCTGCTGAAAGCCTCCATCGTTTCGCGCCAGCGCACGCCGGTGGTCATCTGGCTGCGCAGCCGCTGCTTGAGGGCCGCTCCGCTGGTTTCAGGGGTGGGATCGGTGTTGCTCAGCACCGGAATCGCCGCATCGTTGAAGGGCACAGCCTCCAGTGCCGTCGCAAAGGCATCGGCTGCGCTTTGCATGAAGGGCGAGTGGAAGGCGCCGCTCACGGCCAGAGGGATGGCGCGCTTGCACTTCAGTTGGCCGCTCACGGCTGCCACTGCTTCGGGGCTGCCGGAGAGCACCACCTGGGCGCTGCTGTTGTCGTTGGCGATCACCACCCCTTCGGTGGCGCCCACCAGCTGATCGAGTTCGGCGCGATCGAAGCCCATCACGGCGGTCATGGCGCCGCCCCCGGCGGCGGCCATCAGCTCGCTGCGGGTTTTCATCAGCTGCAGCCCCGTGTTCACGTCAAACACGCCCGCGGCATAGAGGGCCACCAGTTCACCCAGGCTGTGCCCTGCCACCCGATCGGCGCTGCGGCCCTGGGCTTTGAGGCCATCCACCAGCAGGCTCTCGATCACGAACAGCGCTGGCTGGGTGTTGCGGGTGTCGTTGAGATCGCTCAGCTCACCCTCGGCTTCACCGGCGCAGATGGCGAGCAGATCACGCCCCAGCAGCTCCGAAGCGGCGGCGAAGCGCTCGCGGGCAGCGGGTAGCTCGAGCACCCCGGCGGCCATGCCCAGCTTCTGTGAGCCCTGTCCGGGAAACACCCAGGCGATACCCATGGCCGCTCGCGTTGCACTGTCGGGGGGAGATTACGCGGCGGGGCTGAAATCCCTGTCGCCTCAGCCCCGAGGGCCAGCCCAGCGCAACAGGGCGCCGCCCCAGCTCAAGCCAGCGCCAAAGCCGCTGCTGGCGATCAGGTCTCCGGGTTTGACCCGCCCATCCTTCACTGCCTCATCGAGCATCAATGGAATCGTGGCGGCGGAGGTATTGCCGTAGCTGGCCAGGTTGCTGAGCACCCGCTCGTGGGGGATGGCGAAGCGATCGGCCACGGCATCGAGGATGCGCTGGTTGGCTTGATGCAGCAGCAGCCAGTTGAGATCGGCGGCGGCGGTGCCAGTGCTCTCGAGCAGCTCCTTGAGCACGGCCGGCACTTCCCGCACCGCGAATTTGTACACCTCCTGGCCGTTCATGTGCAGCGGCGCAAAGCCGCCCACCTGGGCGCTCACGCCTGCGAGTACATCGGTATGGGTGTCGGTCTGGGCCAGGGTGAGGCAGCCATTCCGGCTTCCATCGGAGTGCATCCGGAAGCCCAGCAGGCCGTTGACTTCATCGGCGCAGGCTTCCACCGCCACCGCGGCAGCACCATCGCCGAACAGCACGCAGGTGGTGCGGTCGTCCCAGTCCACCCAGCGGCTCAGTTGATCGGCCCCGATCACTAGGGCCCGGCGCATCGCCCCGCTGCGCAGGTATTGCCCAGCCGTGATCAGGGCGAACAGGAAGCCGCTGCAGGCGGCGGTGAGATCAAAGGCCACGGCGTTGCGAGCGCCGAGCGCACCCTGCACCCGCGGTGCGGTGCCGAACAAGTCATCGGGACTGGAAGTGGCCATCAGGATCAGATCCAGATCCTCAGGGGCCCAGCCCGCGTGCTCCAAGGCCGCTTGGGCCGCGCGGCTGGCTAGCACGGTGAGCGGTTCATCGGCGGAGCAGATGCGGCGGGCCCCGATGCCGGTGCGGGTGCGAATCCACTCGTCGCTGGTGTCGACCCGTTCGCTCAGCTGCTGATTGCTGACCCTGATGGCGGGAACGGCGCTGCCGCATCCAACCAGGGCCATGCCGCAGCGATCGATCTGGCCCAGCCCCACCGGTTCAACCCAACGGTGCGGTCAGTCAACCACAGGCAACGGCCGCTCCTGATCCCTCGCTCAGCCGTTGCAGATCCTCCATCACACCGTGGTTGGCAGCGGAGTGGGCGATGCGCAGGGCGCTCACCACCGAGAGGGCCTTGCTGCTGCCATGGCCGATCACGCACACCCCATTCACGCCCAGCAGCAGAGCGCCGCCGTGCTCGGCGTGATCGAGGCGCTTCTTGATGCGGCGCAGATTGCTCATCAAGAAGGCAGAGCCCACCTTGCCGCGGCGGCCGCGGGGCAGCTCAGCCTTGAGCACATCCAGCAGCACGCTGCCCACGCTCTCGAGGAACTTCAGCAACACGTTGCCGGTGAAGCCGTCGCACACCACCACATCGAAGTCGCCCGAGAGCACGTCGCGCCCCTCGCAGTTGCCGGCGAAGCGGAAGCGGGTTTCTGCCGCCATGAGCGGATAGGTGCGCAGGGCCAGTTCGTTGCCTTTGCACTCCTCTTCACCAATGTTGAGCAGGCCGATGCGGGGCTCCTTCACCTGCAGCACATCGCGGCTGTAGATGTTGCCGACCAGGGCCCATTGGTGCAGGTAGGCCGGCTTGGCGTCCATGTTGGCGCCCACATCCAGCACCAGCACCTGTTGCTCGGGGTCTTTGGTGGGGAACAGGGCTCCGATGGCGGGGCGATCGATTCCTTTGAGGCGTCCGAGCCGGAAGATCGCTGAGGCCATCACGGCGCCGGAGTTGCCCGCCGAGTACACGGCTGTGGCCTTGCCCTCCTTCACCAGATCCATCGCCAGGTTGATACTTGCGTCGCGCTTTTTGCGCACCACGGTGGCTTCTTCATCCATGCCCACCGACACACCGCTGGGCACCAGCTCCAGCAGACCCTCCTGCTGGGCGCTCAGCAGCTCGTCGGCCAGGTCGAGTTCGGCCACAGCGGCGGCCACCGCTTCGGCTTCCGCCACGAATTTCACCCGCAGCGGCAGCAGCCGCACCGCCCGCAGGCAACCTTCCAGGATCGGCCCGGGGGCGTAGTCACCGCCCATGCCATCCACGGCAACCCAGAGGCGGTCAGCGTCGTTGATCGGGGTGCCTTCGCTGCCGCCCACGCCCCGCTGCAGCCGCCGCAGGGGGTCAAACACCAGGGGTTGCAGCACGGTGTTGGCCGCACCGGCGGCGGCGCCGGCAGCGCTGCCAGCCATCGACCCAGCCATGGTACCGGCGGCATTGGCCGTGGCTGTGGCCGTACCCACGAGGCTCGTCACCGCCGCATTGCGGCGATACCAGATCACCAGCCGACGGATGGCGCGAGGTTGGCCGCGGCGGTTGGAGCCGTGGCCTGGGGCGTCAGAGGGCTTCGGGGGCAACGGCGTCAACGATGCGTTGGAACAGATAACCGGTGCCGCGGGCCGTGAGGATCAGCTCGGGGTTGGCCGGATCGTCTTCCAGTTTGGAGCGCAGCCGGGAAATATGAACATCCACCACCCGGGTGTCCACGTGACGCTCCGGCGTGTAGCCCCACACCTCCTTGAGGATTTCGCCGCGGCTGAAGGGTTCGCCGCTGCGGCCCACCAGCAGTTCCAGCAGGCTGAACTCCATGCCGGTGAGGCGAATGCGTTCGTCGCCGCGATACACCTGGCGCTTGTTGGTGTCGATGCGCAGATCGGCCACCTGGATGATCCCTGAATTGGGGATGCCGGCCACGCTCTCTTTTTCCACGCGGCGCAGCACGCAGCGGATGCGGGCCTCCAGCTCCTTGGGGCTGAAGGGCTTCACCACGTAGTCGTCGGCTCCGAGCTCCAGGCCGGTGATCCGGTCGGCCACATCGCCCAGGGCGGTGAGCATCACGATCGGCACATCCGATTCCTTGCGCAGCTCCTGGCAGACGCCGTAGCCATCCAGCTTCGGCATCATCACGTCGAGCACCACCAGATCGGGGTTGGTGCGTCGGAAGGCCTCCAGGGCCTCCTGGCCGTCGCAGGCGGTGACCACCTGGTAGCCGATCATCGACAGCCGTGTTTCCAGAATCCGGCGGATGCTGGCTTCGTCGTCGACCACCAGGATCGTTTCTTTAGCCGCTGGAGCCGTTGTGGCGGATGAGGCCGTCATTGCACCACTTGCTGTGGACGGGTTAAGTAGATCGACCTACTGAAAAGGTCGCCAGGCCTCCGGGTTCTGCGGCAGCCATCTTTCTTCATACACCGTCTTGGCCCGCGCCACCAACCTCTACGTCTGCCAGAGCTGCGGGGCCCAGACCCGTCAGTTCTTTGGCCGCTGTTCCAGCTGCGGCAGCTGGAACACCCTGGTGGAGCAGGCGGCGACCCCCACCGACAGTCGCCGCAGGCGGCCCGTGGCTGCTGCGGCTGAGGCGGCGATGCCCGCAGCCCCGCGGCGTTCCGAGCCGATCGCAGCGGTGGGAGACCGGCCTCTGCAGCGCCTGGGCAGCGGCTATGGCGAGCTGGATCGCGTGCTCGGCGGCGGCTTGGTGCCCGGTTCGCTGGTGTTGCTGGGGGGCGATCCGGGGATCGGTAAGAGCACGCTTCTGCTCCAGAGCGCCCAGGCGATGGCCGCCCGCCATTCGGTGCTCTACGTGAGTGCGGAGGAATCGGCGCAGCAGGTGAAGTTGCGCTGGCGGCGGTTGGCGGAGGAACAGGGGGAGCTGGCGCCGCTCGCCCAGCCGCAGGCCGGTGCTGCCGGCCTGCAGTTGCTGGCGGAAACCGACCTGGAGCTCGTGCTGCAGGAGCTGGAAGCGCTGCGGCCTGCCGTGGCGGTGATCGACAGCATTCAGGCTCTGCACGATGGCGAGCTGGGCAGTGCACCGGGATCGGTGGCCCAGGTGCGTGAATGCGCCGCTGCCCTGGCCCGCATTGCCAAGCGGCAGGACACGGCTCTGCTGCTGGTGGGCCATGTGACCAAGGAGGGCCTGTTGGCCGGCCCCAAGGTGCTGGAGCATCTGGTGGATGCGGTGCTCACCTTTGAGGGCGATCGCTTCGCCAGTCACCGGCTGCTGCGGGCGGTGAAAAACCGTTTCGGCGCCACCCATGAGCTGGGCGTGTTCGAGATGCGCGGCCAGGGGCTGGCCCAGGTGCTCAACCCCAGCGAACTGTTCCTCGGCAGCGACGAGCCCAGCGCCGGCACCGCCACGATCGTGGCCTGCGAGGGCACGCGGCCGCTGGTGGTGGAGCTGCAGGCCCTGGTGAGCACCACGAGCTACGCCAGCCCGCGCCGCACCGCTACCGGCATCGGCACCAACCGGCTGCACCAGATCCTGGCGGTGCTGGAGAAGCATCTCGGCCTGCCCCTCTCGCGCTTCGACTGCTACCTGGCGGTGGCCGGAGGGCTGGAGGTGGAGGAGCCGGCAGCGGATCTGGGGGTGGCTGCAGCGGTGGTGGCCAGCTACCGCGATCTCACCCTGCCGCCGGGCACGGTGTTGATCGGTGAGCTGGGCCTGGGTGGCCAGCTGCGTCCGGTGGCGCAGCTGGAGCAGCGCCTGCAGGAATCGGCCAGGCTGGGGTTCCGCCGGGCTGTGGTGCCGAAGGGCAGCGGCCTTGGGCGCCTGGCCGCCGGGCTCGACCTGCAGCTGCTGGAGGCCGGTGGCGTGGCGGAGGCCCTGGTGGCAGCCCTGGGAGGCTGCTGAAAAAGCGAGGCAAAGCCGTCTCTATGGCCACTTCGTGGCTGTTGGTGCCGCCGCGCCAATCAGGTTGACCGCCAGCAAGGTGGTGACTTGCGGCTTTGAGGTGCCTGAAAACGTGCTTCGGTGCTTGGTTGGCAGGGCCTTTTGCTCCCTACTGGGCAGCCTCATCCCATCGCCGCCTTTGCCTTGAGCAGGTTGGTGATGGGGATCAAGTTGTAGGCCAGGACATGCAGCCAAAACACCGCTCCCACCTTTGACCTGCCTCGGGCTTTGCGTTGCCTCAGGCCAGCTGCCTGTTTGATCCAGCCAAACACCTGCTCGATCCGCTTCCTGGCGTTGATCGATTGGGCGTAGCCCTGATGCCGTGCAGTGCGGCCATCAATCGCTGATCCGCCACTCCGAGTGATGATCTGTGCGATATGGGGCGTGATGCCGCTGATGCGCAGATCGGCCACGAACTCCCTGGTGTCGTAGCCCTTGTCGGCACCCAGGGTTTTCTGGTGAGCACCACGGAGTGAACGAGCCATGCGCACTGCCGCATCGTGCTCAGCCCTGCCTGTGGCCTGGCTGACTTGACTGGCCACCACCAGGCCGTTGCGGTTCTCCATGACGCAATGACCCATGAAGCTCAGGAACGCACCAACACCTGGAGCCTTCTTGAACAGCCGGGCCTCGCCGTCACTGCTGGATCTGTGGGTCTGGTTGGAGAGCAGCAGGCCGCGGAAGTCGCCTTTGGCTCGCTTCTTCCCGGATCCATTACCGCTAAATTCTTGACCATCACTGGGTGGTGGCGGGCTGTTATCGAGGCCGTCGATCCGCTCCAGTGAGCTGTGAGATGCCCAGGCCCGCAGAAGGGTGCCATCCACTGAGAAGTGCTCCGAGCTCAGCAGCGGCTTGACCTCAGGTGCTGCCAGTAGGAGTTCGAGGAACTTGGCCATCAGCTCCTGGTTCAAGAGCCGATCACGGTTCTTGGTGAATGTCGTGGGATGCCAGACGGGATCGTCGGGGTTGAGGCCGACAAACCAGCGGAACAGCAGGTTGTAGTCGAGCTGCTCGATCAGCATCCGCTCCGAAGGGGATGGGCGGCAGGTATGCGGTTTTCTGTGGAGATGTACGAGAACAGGGGACCGGTGCGTTCCTGCTGGCCGCGCATCCATTCAGTGCCGTGGCGCATCCTCCCGCAGCCGACAGGCTTTTTCAGCAGCCTCCTAGGGGTGAACCCGGCGGTAACCGGTTAACGGTGGGCTGCGATGAGGATCAAGCCAACTATTCGAGCTCGATAGGCTCAGGCTAAGTCAGGATGAACCCGGTCCCTTGCTGTCTGAAATTGTGAACAGAGATTGAACCTTAAAGTTGACCAGCGCTAGGGCGTAAAGGTGCTTATCCTTTGGAAGGTGCGTTCACCAACTCCCGTTGGAGATTTCAATGGTAGTTATTTTTACTCATTCAAGCCCGCATTCAAGCCCGCCATCGCGGTCTCGCGGTGACCGGTTCGTTGTTTTGGCGGGGTTGTTGTTGGCCTGTGCCTTCGCGGCGGTCTCGCGAGCCCATGCTCAGTGCGTGATAGGCCTCGGGGGAGCGATCTGTCCCACATCCATCCAGTCTGAACGGGGCCAATCCCCAGGGCTTGGAGAGGTTGTGCGTGACCCGCACTCAGGCAGCATTGGCTTACCTGTGTCGCGCACATCGGTTGGAGACGCGGTGCAGCTCGAAATGGCATCCCCGATGCAACAACGTCTTGAGCAAAGCCAGAACTCCGGTGCATTGAGATCTTCTTCCGGCAGCTCCGATAGCAGCATCTGGAGCTCTGAGGGTGTCCTCTTTCGTTTGGACGAATTCCAGAATTCCTGCAGCCTGAACAGGCATGGGGCGGCCGTGAGGACCTGTAACTAATGGGTTGATCACTCCTGCTTGAATGAGCAAGAAAGTGGGATCGCGATGAGATTGTTAAATAGACTTAAATGTATTGTGTGACTAGGCTTGTGACTGCAGAGTCGTGGGATCACTTTAAAGATTGCTTTTCGTTGGACTGACAATCGATGCCTTTGTTCGATTGATCAGATACTCCTATTGAATGCCAGGGCTGGCTTGCTGGATTTTGGGGAGTCTCGGTTTAGAATGGAGCCATGTGCAACCAGCGATCTCAGGTTTATTGATCGCCATGGCTGCTTTCTTCTGCTGATGCTCGGCTATGGCCTCCTCTCTGATCGCTGATCTCCTGGCTGATTCAGGGCTTTCGGCGCGCGACAGGATCACGTCGAGCCCAACACTGAGGATCGCAGGGGTTCGACCTGGCGGCTCTTATCAGGTCTCCACTGACTTCGGTAAAACCTGGGGGCCAGCACTTTCGACCCCGCCCGTTCGTGCCAAGGCGCTGCAGTTCGACGGACAGAACGACTTCGTTGCTCTACCGGACAGCTCGTCGTTGCCCACTGGGAATGGCAGTTACACGCTGGAAGCCTGGATTAAACCCGATGCGATGGGGGATCGGGGCATTATCGGCTGGGGGCCTTGGGGTAGGCAAAGCGAGGTGAATGCTTTGCGGCTTATGGGCAACGGTCAGATCAGGCACTATTGGTGGGGCAATGATCTTGACGTAACTGTTGGCAATTTGGCTGATGGTCAATGGCATCATGTGGCAGCAACGTTTGACGGTAAAACAAGGCGAGTTTATGTCGATGGAGTGCTCAAGGGTAGCGATACACCCCCTCCGCACAAACTCCCGGTCGTAGCCAAGAATATCCGAATTGGATCTACAAATAATGGTGAGTTCTTTAAAGGTGCGATCGATGATGCTGCCATCTGGAACCGCTCACTGAGTCAGGACGAAATTACGCAGCGACTAACGACGCCACCCAATACAAATGATAATAGTCTTGTCGTTTTCTACAATTTTGAGGAGGGGGGCGGTCAATCGGCAGCTGCCTTGGGCGTGGGTTCCAAAGGAATGACTGGCACCTTGACCAATGGCCCAACCTGGACAACGCGCGACCTGAAAGCTTCGGGAACTGGTGCAAGTGTCGACGTTCAGGTCCAAATCCCTGATGGTCAGTATGAAACCGGCCAAGTGCGGTTCCGCGATCTCTCAACGCGGGAAGTGATTGAGATCGAAGCTTTTCAAGTTGATACCAAGACTCCTGTAGTCCGTCTCAATGTCCCTGGCGGAGCTGATCGCACGATTTCAAGTCTGCACAACGACTCTATTGTCTCTGGTACAGCTGAGCCCGGCCGCCAGGTGACCCTGTTGAGCAAGTTGGGTAGCGTGGCTGCAGGCAACTTGAAGATAACGGCTGATAACGGTGCCGATATCTACCTGAATGGTCAACTTGTCGGATCAACCAGTGACTGGACCAAGCCTTATGACTTTACAGGTCTAAAGGTGCAGGCAGGTCAGAATGTTCTTGCCATCTTGGCTTACGACGTTGGTGGTATCGCTGGATTATCTGGTCGCTTCGAGGTGCCATCTGGAACTTTCGGGACCTCGAATCTGAGCGGTTGGAAGGTGCTGAATGTCGACTCAGACTCCACCACTGACAATTCTGCAGCTTCCCGTGATCGTCGCCAGTGGAACCTGCCTGCAGATTGGGCCTCGGTCAACTTTGATGATCGAAGCTGGGCATCCGCGGTGAATGTTCAGGCCAAGACCGGCCAGTATCCATGGGGTAATCGAACCGGTGATCCCACTTGGATTTGGTCAGACGATCCCTATAATCACGATGCCGTTCTCTTCCGCTATACTTTTACAGGAACGAATGATGATGCTGGCCAGGTTGTTCTCGCCGACAATGTTGAGGTAGCACCTGATGGTAGCTTCAATTACCAGCTGTCAGATGCTCAGCTGAAGCAGTTGGGTGAAGGTTCTAGCAAGACACTAGTCGCTGTCCAAACTGACGAAGCTGGCAATACTGGTCGATCCGCGCAAGTTACATTCGCTGTCGATACTGTTGCTCCCCCAGTCACGATATCATCCGTTGGCGGGGGTGATGGCAAGGTATCCGCAGAAGTTGTTGAAACAGGCAAGGGGCCGCTTAAACTTCAAGTTGATCAATATACAGGCTATTGGAGCAGTCGTCTGAGTGATCTTCAAAGCTATGTGAAAAACTACAACCCGGCGATTCAGAAAAATCGTTATTCAGTTGTTGTCGATGCAATCGACTTCACTGATGATCAGAAAGGGTTCGCTGGCGAACTGCCCTATGACATGCGTTGGCCTGCAGCCGTTGCTACAAACGCATGGGGCACCGGCGGCATCAATAACCAATTTTTTGCAAAAGTCAGCGGTGAGTTCTTCCTTGATCAGCCTGGTCAATATCGATTCCGAACCTTTAATGATGACGGCGTCTTTCTCCTTGTTGACGACAAGTTAGTTATCAATGATCCAACTCTCCACCCGGAGCGTATTTTTACTGGTGATGTCAACCTGTCGGCCGGCAACCATAATCTTGAATTGTTCTTCTTTGAAAATGGTGGTGAAGCTTCGCTAGAGTTCTCGGTTAGCCGTTTTGATCCGACAAAAAATGCTTGGGGTCCATATCAGTTGATGGGTAAGGATCAGTCTTTTCAGGCGAAGTCACTGCTGCAGCTAGATAACCAAGTGATCGGTCAGGGTGCACCGAATGGCACGGTGTTTCTCAGAGTCGGAAATCAAGAGCTTGGCAGCGCACGGACCGATGCGACGGGAGCTTTTTCCTACAGCCTCACAAACGAAAACCTGGCTTTCCTCGCAAAAACTGCTGAAAACGGTGGGCTCGTTGCTTACCAGCGCGATGCAGCGGGCAACATAAGCACTTCATCCCCAACACCGTTGGAACTGAAGCAGAAACCGCCGACCGTTACGATTGAAAGTGTGGGTCTGCAGGATAAGACGGTTTCTACCCTTAGTGGTGACAACGAAATTATTGGCCTTGGTGAAGCCAATCTCTTGACCAAGATATGGGTTGGTGACGTTGAGCTGGGGCAGGTGCAAGCCGGCGCGGATGGCCGTTTTCGCTACGCGTTCACAGCAGATAACATTAACAGGATTGGACAAGGTTCCAATAAGGCGGTTGTAGCCTCGCAGTCTTTGCCGTCTGGCGTCTCCGGGCAATCGTCAGCGTTCACGTTCAGTGTCGATACGCTGGCCCCAACAGTTGCCATTACCTCAATTGGGTATGGTGATACACGCATGTCGCGCAATCGTGCTGAATTAGGTAAGGGCCCTCTGGAGTTTCAGATCGATCAGTATACTGGCTATTGGAGCAAGAGCCTGTCCGATCTTCGTGGCTATATCGAAAAATACAATCCTGCTATCCAGTCTTCAAAATATTCCATCACCTCTAGCGTCATTGATTTTACTGATGATCAAAAGGGGTTCGCCGGTGAACTGCCCTATGACATGCGTTGGCCGGCGGCCGTTGCTACAAACGCATACGGCACTGGAGGTATTAATAATCAGTTCTTTGTGAGGATCGCCAGTGATTTTTCAGTGGAGCAAGCAGGTGCATACCGATTCCGCACCTACAACGATGATGGCGTTTTTCTGCTGATTGATGGGGCGCTGGTGATCAATGACCCAACCGAGCACCCAGAGGCTATTTTTACAGGCGATATTGATTTGAGTGCTGGTAATCACAACTTTGAGCTCTTCTTCTTTGAGAATGGAGGAGAAGCCTCGCTGGAATTCTCTGTTAGTTACTTTGACCCTGCGGTTGGACAGTGGTCTTCTTATCAATTGGTTGGGCAGCAGGATAGCATCAAGGCGCGCTCTAATCTTCAGCCAGATAATCTGATTGAGGGGATTGCTGATCCTCTTCGGGAGGTTGCTGTCTATCTGGGATCTGCGGAGCTTGGCCTTGTCCGAGCTGATCAGCAGGGACGATTTGCCCTTAACCTCTCTTCGCAAGCTCTCGAGATGCTTGATGCCGCCTCGCAGAGTGGTCCTGTCAAACTCCATGCTGTTCAGATCGACGCTGTAGGAAATGTTGGCAATTCCGATCTGGCTCCTGCATCGGTGAAGCTGAGAGCTCCTGTGATCGTTGCCGAGGCGCTGGGTGGAGTGGATGGTGTTGTCTCCTCCGAGGGTGGCGATCGTGTGATCAGAGGAACGGCGGAAGCTGGAACTGAACTGACTCTTGCCTGGAATGGTCAAGTGTTAGCCGCCATTGCTGAGATTGCGGGCGATGGTCGTTTCAGTTACGTTCTCACCGACGCTGACATCGCCAGGATCGGACAAGGTGCATCCAAATCTCTGCAGTTGCGTCAACAAGATCTCTACGGGAATATAGGCACTTTCACATCGTCGCCTTTTTCGGTTGACACCATTGCGCCAGATTTGCAGTTGCCCGCTCCCAAGGGAGCTGCAGCCTTGGGAGGCTTGGATGGCATAGTTTCGAGTCAATTTGGTGATTCCACTCTCTCAGGTACTGGAGAAGCCAGCACGGCTGTATTCATACGTATTGGTGCTCTTGAGAGGA
>NZ_JBIPMN010000001.1:0-44435 GCF_044369115.1 Vulcanococcus sp.
GCCGGCAGATTGCGCCGCAGCTCGAGGCGAAAGTCGTCGCCTTCGAGTTTGAGCTCCTGGATATCGCTCTCGCCGAGCAGAGCGATCAGCTCCCGCAGTTGGTTGTGATCGAGTTGCATGGCGCTCAGTTCTCGCGGCCGAGATAGCTGTCGGTGCGGGTGTCGATCTTGATCTTTTCGCCGATCGACAGGAACAGCGGCACCATCACCTGGGCGCCGGTTTCCACAATCGCGGGCTTGGTGCCGCCGGTGGCGGTGTCGCCCTTCACGCCGGGGTCGGTTTCGGTGATCTCCAACACCACCGAGTTGGGCAGTTCCACCTCAAGCGGCTTGCTGTTCCAATACACAACGTTCACCTCCATGCCTTCCTTGAGGTACTTGCGCTGATCGCCGATCTGCTTGGCGGTCAGGCGGGTTTCCTCGTAGGAGGCCATATCCATGAAGACGTAGTCGTCGCCTTCCATGTAGGTGTGCTGCAGCACAGCCTTCTCCAGCTGCGCCTGGGGCATGGTCTCCCCGGCGCGGAAGGTTTTTTCCACCACGTTGCCGCTCTGCACCGCCTTGAGCTTGGTGCGCACGAACGCTGAGCCCTTACCGGGCTTCACATGCAGGAATTCAACGACGCGCCAGACCTGGCCATCGAGCTCAATCGTTGTGCCGGTGCGAAAGTCGTTGCTTGAGATCATTCCGGCAGAACGGGTCAGGCCGGATTGTACGGCTGTGCCAGAGTCCGGGCAGAAACGAGGCTGCAGCATGGATCTCAAGCGCTGGCTCCTGGCCTTGGTGGTGCTGCTGGGCCTGTGGGGCCCCATCAGCGCCGCCCCGGCCCACGCCGCTTTGCCCCCCGGCAATGCGGTGAAGGACCCCACCGCGATCCTGCGCAACGCCCTGCCGATCGATGCACCGGATCTGCAGGAACTGCAGCACCGCTTAGAGAGCACCAGTGACGACCTACGCGCCAAACGCTGGAGCGCCCTCACCAGCACGGCCCGCCGCAGCCAGACGCTGCTGAGCAGCAAGCGCGAGGCGATTCTCAAGAGCCTGCCCAGCGCTGACCAAGCCGAGGGCAACGCCCTGCTGGATCAGCTGGAAACACAGCTACAGGCCGTGGCCGCTGCCACCGAGGTGAGCGATCGCGACAGCTTCCTGGAGGCCCGCCGGATGGCTCTGAGCACGATCGGCCAGCTCGAGGCGCTGCTGGTGGGCAATTTCCCGTTTGAGATCCCAGCTGAATACGCCGAGCTACCCCGTCTGCTCGGCCGGGCCACGGTGGAGATCGAAACCACCCAAGGCACCGTCATCGCCGTGGTGGATGGCTACAACGCGCCGCTCACAGCCGGTGCGTTTGTGGATCTGGTGCAGAAGGGCTTCTATGACGGCCTCCCGTTCACTCGCGCCGAAGACTTCTACGTGCTGCAGACCGGCGATCCCAAGGGCCCGGAAACCGGCTACCTCGATCCAAAAACAAAGGCTGAACGCACCGTTCCCCTGGAAATCAAGGTTCCCGGCGAAGCCGAGCCCTTCTACAACGCCACCTTTGAAGATCTGGGTCAGTTCACGGCGCAGCCGGTGCTGCCCTTCGCCACTCTCGGCACCCTGGGCTGGGCCCATTCCGATGAAGCGCTCAACGACGGATCGTCGCAGTTCTTCTTCTTCCTCTATGAGGCGGAACTCACCCCCGCGGGCCTCAACCTGGTGGATGGCCGCTACAGCGCCTTCGGCTACGTGGTGGACGGTTTCGATGTGCTCGAGGAGCTCGGCATCGAAGACGGCATCGTGAAAGCCAAGGTGATCGAAGGGGCCGAGAACCTCCAGGCGCACGCCTGATCCCATGCTGCTGCGCGACCTGGGCGAATGGGAGCTGCTGCGGCTCCTAGCCGCCTACGCCCCGGCCGGCCAGTTCAACGACGACGCCGCCCTACTGGAGGAACGCAGCGGCCAGCAACTGGTGGTGAACACCGATGTGCTGGTGGAGGGCGTGCACTTCCGTGACGCCACCATTGGGCCGAGAGATCTGGGTTGGCGCGCCGCGGCCGCCAACCTCTCGGATCTGGCGGCCATGGGCTGCACCGGCGTGGCCGGTGTCACCGTGGCCCTGGTGGCCCCCGGTGACACCGCCTGGAGCTGGGTGGAAGGGGTGTACGCGGGGCTGCGCGATGCGCTGGAGCCTTACAGGGCCGTGATTCTCGGGGGCGACTGCAGCAGCGGCCGCGAGCGGCTGCTCTCGATCACCGCCCTGGGACATGTGGCCAACGGCATGGCGATCCGGCGGGGCGACGGGCGCCCGGGCGACTGGCTGGTGAGCAGCGGCCCCCATGGCCTGAGCCGTCTGGGGCTGACATTGCTGCTGGATGAGTGGGAGGCCTCCCAGGTGAGTCCAGCACTGCGGGAGCGGGCCATTGAGGCCCACCGCAGGCCCAAGCCACGGCTGGATGTCGCCAGGGCCCTGCACAGCTGCCGGCCCAGCGGGCAACCCTGGAGGGTGGGGGGCACCGACAGCAGCGATGGCCTGGCGGCCGCCGTGAAAGCGATTGCCGCCACCAGTGGCTGCGGGGCCCTACTGGAGCGCAACCAGCTGCCGATCGACCCCGAACTGGCCCAGCTCGAGCCCGGCGAGCGCTGGTGCCTGGGGGGCGGCGAAGATTTCGAGCTGGTGCTGGCGCTGCCGCCCAGCTGGGCCGAGGCACTGCTCGGGGCCTTATCTGGCACCAGCCGCATCGGCAGGCTTGTGGAGGCAGAGCCAGGCCTGGTGCGCTGGCAGGAGAGCGGTGAAGCGCTGGCGGCAGCGGAACAAGGGTTTACGCATTACCGCTGACCTGCCAGCCAGGGTCGCGATCAACCCAAAGCACAGGCCAGCAACAAACAGCCGCCCTTGAAGGGGCGGCTGAAGCGGGTGAGCCCAGGCTGATCAGCCCCGGGCTGCAACCGAACTCACTTCCAGTTCTTGGCCACGATCTCAGCGAGATCAACAACGCGCTGGCTGTAGCCCCACTCGTTGTCGTACCAGCACACGATCTTCACCATGTTGCCGCCCATCACCAAGGTGAGATCGGCGTCAACGATGGTGCTCTCATCGGTGCCGGCGTGGTCGCTCGACACCAGGGGCAGATCGCAGTACTTGATGATCCCCTTCATGCCGTTCTCAGACGCGGCCTTGAGTACGGCATTGACCTCCTCAGCGGTGGTGTCGCGACCGGTCTCGAACACCATGTCGCACACCGACACGTTGGGGGTAGGCACGCGCAGGGCGATGCCGCTCAGCTTGCCCTTCACCTCGGGGTAAACCAGAGCCACGGCCTTGGCGGCGCCGGTGCTGGTGGGCACGATGTTCACTGCAGCGGCCCGGGCGCGGCGCAGGTCGCGGTGGGCGGCATCAAGAATGCGCTGGTCACCTGTGTAGCTGTGGGTGGTGGTCATCGTGCCCTTCACGATGCCGAAGGCCTGGTCGATCGTTTTCACGATCGGCGCCATGCAGTTGGTGGTGCAGCTGGCGTTGGAGAGGATGTCCCAGTCCTCGTGGCGGTATTGGTCGGCGTTCACGCCCACCACGAAGGTGCCCACCTTGGCGCCCTTACCGGGGGCGGTGAGAATCACTTTCTTGGCACCGGCCTCGAAGTGCTTGCTGGCGCCCACGTCATCGTTGAACACGCCGGTGGACTCAATCACCAGATCCACGCCCCACTCCTTCCAGGGGAGGTTGGCGGGGTTGCGGTCGTAGAAGGTTTTGATCGTCTTGCCGTTGACGACAATGGTGTCGTCGGTGGTGGTCACCTCTGCGTTGCGCAGGGGGCCAAGCATCGAGTCGTACTTGAGCAGGTGAGCGTTGGTGGTCGTGTCACCTGAGCCGTTGATGCCCACCAGCTCGATGCCGGTGTTCTCTCCACGGCTGAGCCAGCAACGCATGAAGTTGCGACCGATACGGCCGAATCCATTGATCGCAACCTTGATGGTCATGGCATCGAGCGGGGAAGCCCGCTAGCAAGGGGGATTTGGCCGCCGATCATACAGAGATCATTGGGATGTCCCCATCTGGGGACATGGGTTTCAGAGCCTGGATCGAGGCTCTCAAATCCCTCTCAAACACACCGATCCGGGCAGACAAGGGGAACTTCCCGGCTTACCGTCTCCCCAGGCTTGGAGATGCCCTTGGCCCAACAGCTCGATCGCCGTCAACCCCTCCATTTCATTGGAGTCGGCGGCATCGGCATGTCGGCCATCGCCGGAATCCTGGCGGATCGGGGCTACCAAGTGAGTGGTTCCGACCCACGCGACAACGCTGTGCTGCAGGACCTGCGCAGCCGTGGTGTACGGGTCTTCCGCGAGCAGAGCGCCACCACTATCGCCGCCATCCGCAGCGGCACCTCCACCCAGCCGCTGGTGGTGGTGAGTTCAGCGGTGCCCGCCACGAACCCTGAACTGCAGGAAGCCCGCCGGGCAGGCCTGGAGATCGCCCATCGCTCCGATGTGCTGGCGGCGCTGATCGCCGGCCAGAGCTCCGTGGCCGTGGCTGGCAGCCATGGCAAAACCACCACCAGCACGCTGATCGCGAGCCTGCTGCACGCCACCAACCACGACCCCACCGCCGTGATCGGCGGCGTGGTGCCCGCCTTCGGCAGCAATGGCCGCAACGGCAAGGGCGCCCTGCTGGTGGCCGAGGCCGATGAATCCGATGGAACCCTGGTGAAGTTCCAGGCCTGGTTGGGAGTGATCACCAACCTGGAGCTCGATCACACCGATCACTACCCCGATCTGGCCGCCCTGATCGCCACACTGCAACGCTTCGGGCGCGGCTGCGGGCAGCTGCTGGCCAACCGCGACTGTCCGATCCTCAGCCAGCAGTTCAACGCCAGCCACTGGTGGTCCACCAGCAGCCCAGATGGAGCTGATTTCGCGGCCATCCCTGTAGAGCTCAGCGGTGACAGCACCCTGGCGGACTTCTACGAGCAGGGCACCTGCGTGGGCCGGTTCACGCTGCCGCTGCCCGGACTGCACAACCTCAGCAATGCAACCGCTGCCATGGCCGCCTGCCGGCTGCATGGCGTGTCGTTTGCGGAGCTGCGCCAGGCGGTGGAGGGCCTGCAGGCGCCCGGTCGCCGCTTCGACTACCGCGGCACCTGGGCCGAGCGCCAAGTGGTGGATGACTACGCCCATCACCCCAGCGAGGTGGGTGCCACGCTGGCCACCGCGCAGCTGATGGTGAGCAGTGGCCGCAGCTCCTTACCAGAGCCCCCACAACGGGTGCTGGCGGTGTTCCAGCCCCATCGCTACAGCCGCACCGCCGAATTCCTGGAGCCCTTCGCCGCGGCCCTGGGCCAGGCCGATGAGGTGCTGCTGGCTCCGCTGTACGCAGCCGGGGAAGCGCCGATCGCCGGTATCTCCAGCCATGCCCTGGCCGCCGCCATCCAACGGCTCAGGCCCGACCTGGCGGTGACGGTGGCCGACAGCCTCGACGAGCTGGCCGATGCGGTGGCCGAGCGGAGCGTTCCAGGCGATCTGGTGCTGGCCATGGGTGCCGGCGATGTGAATGGGCTTTGGGGGCGCCTGCAGAAGCGCGAAGACCCCCTCGCCACGTTTCCCTTAGCGGCATGACGTCCGCCACCCCCCTCGGCCTGCGGCGCTCCGTGGGATTGGCGGACTACACCACCTGGCGGGTGGGCGGATCGGCCCAGTGGTTTGCGGAACCGGAGAGCGCTCTTCAGCTGCAGGCTCTACTCGCCTGGGCTCAGGCCGAAGGCCTGCCGAGTTTGGTGATCGGCGCCGGCTCCAACCTGCTGGTGAGCGATGCAGGCCTTGAAGGCCTCACCCTCTGCAACCGCCGCCTACAGGGCGCCGCTCTCGATTCCAGCACCGGCCTGATCGAAGCCCAGGCCGGCGAACCGATCCCGAGCCTGGCGCGCCGGGCCGCCCGGGCTGGCCTCTCTGGCCTGGAGTGGTCTGTCGGCATCCCCGGCACGGTGGGTGGCGCCGCCGTGATGAACGCCGGCGCCCAGGGGGGCTGCACCGCGGAGGTGCTGGAGAGCGTCACGGTGATTGAGCCCCACAAGCCCAACCAGCCATTCGCACTACGCGCCGGCGAGCTCGATTTCGCCTACCGCCACAGCCGCTTGCAAGAGGAGCCGCTGGTGGTGCTCTCCGCTCGCTTCCGGCTGAACGCCGGCCACGATCCAGCCGAAGTGAGCCGGCGCACCAGCAGCAATCTGCACAGTCGCACCAGCACCCAGCCGTATCAGCAGCCCAGCTGCGGCAGCGTGTTCCGCAATCCCGAACCCCAGAAGGCCGGCCAACTGATCGAGGCCCTGGGCCTCAAGGGCCTGAGCATCGGCGGGGCACAAGTGTCGCCGATTCACGCCAATTTCATCGTGAACACCGGCGCCGCCACCGCCGCCGAGATCGATCACCTGATCAGCGCGGTACAGGAGCGGATCCAGGCCGCCCACGGCATCACCCTGCACACCGAAGTGAAGCGGCTGGGCCCCTTCAAGGGCATTGCTCTCGCCGCCTGAGCCCACCCGCAGCACCGCGTAACCTGCGCCCAACTGCACAGGCGCCGCGATGGCCGGTTTCGGACTTCCCAACTTCGGCCAGCTCACCGAAGCCTTCAAGAAGGCGCAGCAGATCCAACAGGATGCCGCCAAGCTCCAGGAGGAGCTCGATGCGATGGAGCTCGAAGGCACCAGCAGCTGCGGCCGCGCCAGCGTGTGGCTCTCCGGCAACCAGCAACCGCTGAAGGTGCGCCTCGATCCCGCCCTGCTGGCCGAGGGTGCTCCTGCCGCAGAAGCCGCCACCCTCGATGCCCTCAAAGCCGCCTATGAGCTCTCCACGGGCACGATGAAGCAGCGCATGGAAGAGCTCACCGGCGGGCTCAATCTCAACCTGCCTGGCCTGGGCTGAGCCCGAGGCTCACTCCGCCTCGTCGGGTTCATTCTGGCGCTGACGGCGCCGCGACACCTGCCGCAAACGCTGATCCAGCAGCGGCTCGCGGCGACTGCCCCGCTGCTTGAGGCCAGCCCCTTCCGCGCTGCGGGAACGCTCCCGCCGCGCCGCTGCCTGCACGGCCTCCAGGCAGCTGATGTAGAGCGGATGGCGATCCCAGTCGGCGCCCACGGCGCAGCCGGGATCGCCTTGATGCAGGCAATTCTTGAAGCGGCAAACGCCTCCTAGCAGGCGCTCACGAATTTCAGGAAAGAGCGGCCCCAGCTCCTCGGGATCCGCGGGCAGATCCGGGCGGTTGAAACCCGGCGTGTCGGCCAACAAGGCGCCAGGGGCCAGCGGGAACAACTCCACATGCCGGGTGGTGTGTCGGCCGCGCTGCAGCCGGCCCGACACGGCACTCACCCGCAGGGCCAGTTCAGGCACCAGAGCATTGATCAGGCTGCTTTTGCCCACACCGGAGGGGCCGCACAGCACCGCAATCCCGGGCTGGGTAAGGCGCTCCCGCAAGGCAGCGATCCCCTCGCCCTGCTGCGACGACACCAAGAGCGGCTCGTAGCCCCAAGCCTGCAGGCGCTCATGCCAGCTCCGTTGCTGCGCGGCGCTGAGCAGATCGGCCTTGGTGAGCACCAGCTCCACCGCCACGCCGGTGCGCTCCGCCGTGAGCAGAAAACGGGTGAGCTGCAGCAGATCGAGCTCGGGCTGCTCCAGCGCCACCGCCACCACCACCCGGCTGCAGTTGGCCACCGCCGGTCGCTCCAGCAGGCTGCTGCGCGGTTCGAGGCCCGCCACGGCACCGCGGCGCTCTGGCCAGTCGATGCCATCGATCTGCACGTGATCGCCCACACAGATCTGCTGGCCGGTTTTGCCGAGGCGGGTGCGACGCACGCAGAGCAGGTGCTCGATGCCATCAGGTCCGGGTTGATCGAGCTGCACACGGCAGAAGTTGGCCTCCAGGGCCATCACCCGCGCCGCTTCAGCCAAGGCGCTGGATCAGCAGGCGCACACCACCGCCCTCCCCGGATTGACGCTCAACACGATGCCCAGCCTCACGCAACCCGGAGGCCACCATCTGCTCGGGCTCACCTGGATCCAGCTCGAGCTGCAGCCAGGCGCCGGGATCGAGCTTCTCCAGTGCCAGCTTGCTGCGGATGAAATTGAGCGGGCAGGGCGTGCCGCGCAGGTCGAGCTGCAGGGCTGAATCCGGCACAGCAGCAGAATCGCTCACCCAAACAGCCCGCCGAACAGACCGCTCTTGTGGGGGTGTTTGTGCCCCTTCGCGGTGTGATGGCCGGCCAGCTGCTCCAGCAGCTCCTTCTCCTCGCGGTTGAGCTTGGTGGGCAGCTGCACCTTGATCGCGATCAGGTGATTGCCGCGAGCAACGGGGTTGCCCAGCTTGGGCACGCCCTTGCCGGTGAGGGTGAGCACCGCGCCAGGCTGGGTGCCGGCGGGGATCTCCAGCTGCTCGTGGCCATCCACGCTTTCCACCTCGATCGTGTCGCCGAGGATCGCTTGGAGGTAATTCACCGTCACCTCCGAGTGGATGTTGATGCCGTCGCGGCGCAGGTGCGGATG
The DNA here is from genome assembly GCF_044369115.1 of Vulcanococcus sp. Classification (GTDB taxonomy): domain Bacteria; phylum Cyanobacteriota; class Cyanobacteriia; order PCC-6307; family Cyanobiaceae; genus Vulcanococcus. The sequence goes on from NZ_JBIPMN010000001.1 coordinate 8,505, forward strand.
CGACTGCACCGTGAGGAACACATACAAATCACCCGGCGGGCCACCGCGCTGACCGGCGTTGCCTTCGTTGGCCACCCGCAGGCGGGTACCGCTGTCCACGCCAGCGGGGATGTTGATGCGCAGCTTCTTGCGCACCTGCTGCAGACCCTGACCGCCGCAGGCGTTACAGGGGTCGGCGATCACCTGACCGCTGCCCTCGCAGGTGGGGCAAGGGGCCACCTGGGTGAAGCTGCCAAAGGGGGTACGGGTGGCGCGGCGCACCTGGCCGGCCCCGCCGCAGGTGCCGCAACTGGTGGGGCCGCTGCCACTCTTGGCGCCGGAGCCGCTGCAGGTGCTGCAGGTTTCCAGATGGCGAATCTGGATCTCTTTTTCCTTGCCGAACACCGCTTCGCTGAAGCTCACGGTGAGGTCGAAGCGCAGGTCATCACCCTGGCGGGGGCCGCGGCGGCGGGCACCACCGCCACCGGGGCCGCCCATGCCACCGCCGCCAAAACCGCTAAAGAAGGTTTCGAACAGATCGGCGAAGCCGCCCATATCGCCCATGTCGGGCATGCCGGCAGCGCCGCCGAGGCCGGCCTCACCGAACTGGTCGTAGCGGGCGCGGGTTTGGGGATCACTCAGCACCTCATAGGCGCGGCCGATCTCCTTGAACTTGTCTTCGGCACCTGGATCTTTGTTGATATCCGGGTGGTATTGACGCGCCAAACGCCGATAGGCCCGCTTGAGGGTGTCGGCATCGGAATCGCGGGCGACCCCCAGCAGGTCGTAGTAATCGGCCATCGATCAGGCCTCGTTCTCGGCGGGCGCGCTGTCAGCCGGGGCAGCCTCGGAGCCGCCGGGACCGGGGCCCATCGACACCTTCACCAGGGCGTGACGCAGCACCCTGCCGTTGAGGTGGTAACCCCGCTGCAGCTCGGCGATCACAACGTCTTCGCTGTGCTCATCGCTGGGCTCCCGCAGCACGGCCTCATGCAGGTTGGGATCGAAAGGTTCACCCTCCACGCGCATCGGCGAGACGCCGAGCTGCTTGAACACATCCACCAGCTGCTTGTAGAGGCCTTGGTAGCTGCGGTGGATGGTCTGGGCCTCCTCGGCCTGGGGTTCGAGCTGCTGGCGGGCGCGCTCGAAGTTGTCCACCACCGGCAGGATTTCGCTGAGGGTGTTGCAGGCGATCTGCACGCGCAGATCATCCTGATCGCGGCTCTGACGCTTGCGGAAATTATCAAAATCGGCGGCGATACGCATGTATTGGCTGCGCACCGATTCGTGCTCGGCCTTCAGCGCTTCGAGCTCCGCCTCCAGCTCCCGCACCCGCTGCTCAGGATCAGCGCTGGCCGCAGGAGCCTCAGCAGGAGCTTCGGGAGCAGGAGCCTGCTCTGCCGCCACCTCAGCAGGGGCTTCACCAGAGGTGTTGAGGGTATCGGCGGATTCCTGGGGGAAGGGGGTCGCTTCGCCGCTCATGCTGACCGAACCGGAGATCTGTTCTAGACATGTTGGTGTGAAGGGGCTCCCCCCCACAAGCGGCGGAAGCCCGCACCTCCCGTGCACAGCCGCTAATGACCCTCACCCCCACGAGGCCCGTACCGGCCGCGGCCAGCGCTGATCAGCAACGGCTGGAGGTGGAACTGCTCCTGGGCGAAGCGGTGCTGACCCGCCAGGAGCTTCAGGCCGCCGGGGAGGAGCGCTGGCGCTGGGCCCAGGCGTTCTCGCTGGATCACTGCCGTGCGCTGGGCTGCCTGCCGGTGGCCCACAGCAATGGCGAGCTGGTACTGGCGATCCCCAGCCACTGGGGGGCAGAGCAACGCCAGCACCTGCAGCAGAGCGCCGCAGCCGCCTCGATCACGATCAGGCTGCGACTGGCCCTGCCCGATGAGCTGGAAGCCGCGCTGCAAACCACTGCTCCCACCGCAAGCCCCCCAGCGCCAGAACCCACACCGAAGCCAACCCCCAGCTCAGCGCCAGAGCGCCCTGCTGCAGCGGCCTCACTGGTAGAAGACCTCCAGCTGGAGGACACGCTGGAGGTCGCGCCGAACGATGACTTCAACGATCTCGACGTGGAGTCGAGCCTGTCGGTCTCCAACGCCTCGCCGGTGGTGAGCCTGGTGGACCGGATCCTGGTGCAGGCCTTGAAGCGCAGCGCCAGCGACATCCACCTGGAACCCCAGGAGGATGGACTGCTCATCCGTCTGCGGCAGGACGGCGTGCTCGAGCAGCTCGACAAGCTGCCGAAGAACCTCACCCCTGCGGTGACCTCCCGCCTGAAGATCATGGCGGACCTGGACATCGCCGAACGCCGCCTCCCCCAGGACGGACGGATCCGCCGCCGCTACCAGGGCAAGCTCTTCGACCTGCGGGTGAGCACCCTGCCAACGCGCTACGGAGAGAAGGTGTGCATGCGCCTGCTCGACAGCGGCACCACTCATCTGGGGCTCGACCGGTTGATCAGCGATCCGGTGGCCCTGGCCAGCGTGCGCGAGATGGGCAGCAAGCCCTTCGGGATGCTGCTGGTGACGGGCCCCACCGGTTCGGGCAAGAGCACCACGCTCTATTCGCTGCTGGCGGAGCGCAACGACCCGGGCGTGAACATCTCAACGGTGGAAGACCCGATTGAGTACACGCTGAAGGGCATCTCCCAGACCCAGGTGAACCGGGAGAAGGGCTACGACTTCGCCCTGGCCCTGCGGGCCTTCATGCGTCAGGACCCGGACGTGCTGCTGGTGGGGGAGACCCGCGACCAGGAAACCGCCAAAACGGCGATTGAAGCCGCCCTCACCGGCCACCTGGTGCTCACCACACTCCACTGCAATGACGCCCCCAGCGCCATCGCCCGGCTCTCGGAGATGGGGGTGGAGCCGTTCATGGTGAGCGCCTCGCTGATGGGGATCGTGTCGCAGCGGCTGGTGCGGCGGGTGTGTCCCGATTGCCGCCAGCCGTATCACCCCAGCGAGCAGGAGCTGGGACGTTTCGGCCTGTTCGCCAGCAACGAGCAGTCGATCACCTTCTTCAAGGCCCGCCGCCAACGCGACGAGGACGACGCGGTGTGCCCCAGCTGCCAGGGCCTGGGTTACCGCGGCCGGGTGGGGGTCTACGAGGTGCTGCGCATCAACGAAACCCTGGCTACCGCCATCGCCCAGCAGGCGAGCACCGATCGGATCCGCAAGTTAGCGATCGAGTCGGGCATGAAAACGTTGCTCGGCTACGGCCTCGATCTGGTGCGCCAGGGCCACACCACCCTCGAGGAGATCGAGCGCATGATCCTCACGGATTCCAGCCTGGAATCGGAGCGGCGGGCCAAGGCGCTGCACACCATCACCTGCGGCGGCTGCGGCGCCGGGATGCGTGATGAATGGCTGGAGTGCCCCTACTGCCTCACGCCACGAGGGCTCAGCTGACACAGGGGGCCCACCCCGCAGCGGCGCCATTGCCGCCACGATCCGCCGAGCTCACACTGACGGCAGGCAGGGCATCGCAGCGGCATGGAGCTCCAGATCGAGCAGCTGATGGAGGAGCTGGTGCAGCAGGGCGGCAGTGATCTGCACCTGGCGGCGGGCCAGCCCCCCTACGGCCGCTTCAGCGGGGCGCTGCGCTCGATGCGCGAGGAGAAGCTCAGCGAAGACCAGTGCAACCGCCTGATCTTCTCGATGATCAACAACGCCCAGCGCAAGCAGCTGGAACAAACCTGGGAACTCGACTGCGCCTACGGGCTGCGGGGCGTGTCGCGCTTCCGGGTCAACGTGTACCGCCAGCGGGGCAGCTATGCCGCCTGCCTGCGGGCTCTGGGCAACACAATTCCCAGCCTGGAGAGCCTCGAGCTGCCCCCGGTAGTGGAGGAAACCAGCCGCCGGCCGAGGGGCCTGATCCTGGTGACGGGGCCCACCGGCTCGGGCAAAACCACCACCCTGGCGGCCCTGCTGGATCACATTAACCGCAGCCGCGCCGAGCACATCCTCACGATCGAAGACCCGATCGAATTCACCTACCGCAACGAGCAGAGCGTGATCCACCAGCGCCAGCTGGGGGAAGACACCCGCAGTTTCGCCGCCGCCCTGCGCGCTGCCCTAAGGGAAGACCCCGACGTGATCCTGGTGGGGGAGATGCGTGATCTGGAAACGATCCAACTGGCGATCACGGCCGCGGAAACGGGGCACCTGGTGTTCGGCACCCTGCACACCAGCTCCGCGGCGCAGACGGTGGATCGCATGGTGGATGTGTTCCCCGCCGAGCAGCAGACCCAGATCCGCGTGCAGCTGAGCAGCTCGCTGGTGGGAGTGTTCTCCCAGACCCTCTGCAAACGGCTCAACCCGAAGCCCGGGCAGTTCGGGCGGGTGATGGCCCAGGAGATCCTGATCAACACGCCTGCCATCGCCAACCTGATTCGCGAGGGCAAAACGGCGCAGCTCTATTCCCAGATCCAGACCGGTGGCCAGCAGGGCATGCAAACCCTGGAGCGGGCCCTGGCCAATCTGGTGGTGCAGGGAGCCGTGAGCCGCGAGGAGGCGATGGCCCAAGCGAGCAAACCGGAGGAGCTGGGCCGCCTGCTCGACGGCCAGAGCGGTTGAGCTGAGCCAACCCCCATGCCCAGCTTCAGCGCTACGTACACCACCCGCGCCGGCCAGACCCGGCAGCTGCGCCTCACGGCCGCCGATGCCGCCAGTGCCCGCCGCGACCTGCGCCGGCGCGGGATCGTGCCCAGCGCCCTGGAGCTGGTGGACAGCGCCAGCGGGCGAGGCCGCAGCGGTCCGGCCATGGCCAACCGCGCTCCCGCAGCACCAGGAACTCCCGCCGGCTCCAGCCCCGCGGCCACCACCGTGTTCGGCCTGGATCTCTCCGGCCTGTTGGAAGCCCGGCCTGGGATCCGCGAAAAAGCCCTGTTCGCCAACAAGCTGGCGGCGCTAGTGGATGCGGGGGTGCCGATCGTGCGCAGCCTCGATCTGATGGCGCGGCAGCAGCGGATGCCGCTGTTCAAGCGGGCGCTCACGGCGGTGAGCGCCGATGTGAATGAGGGCGGCAGCCTGGGGGCGGCCCTGCGGCGCTGGCCGAAGGTGTTCGACAAGCTCACCATCGCCATGGTGGAGGCCGGCGAAGCGGGCGGGGTGCTCGATGAGAGCCTCAGGCGACTGGCGAAGCTGCTGGAGGGCAACGCCATGCTCCAGAACCAGATCAAGGGGGCGATGGGCTACCCGGTGGCGGTGCTGGTGATCGCCGTGCTCGTATTCCTGGGGATGACGATCTTCCTGATCCCCACCTTCGCCGGCATCTTTGAGGATCTCGGCGCCGAGCTGCCGCTGTTCACCCAACTAATGGTGGACCTGAGCAAGCTGCTGCGCTCCTCGTTTTCGCTGTTGCTGGCCTTGGTTCTGCTGGTGGGGGCCTGGCTGTTCAGCCGCTACTACGCCACCAGCGCGGGCCGCCGCCGCGTGGATGGCTTGCTGCTGCAGCTGCCCCTGTTCGGCGATCTGATTCAGAAAACCGCTACGGCCAAGTTCTGCCGCACCTTCAGCTCCCTGACCCGGGCGGGGGTGCCGATCCTGCTCTCGCTGGAGATCGTGCAGGAAACGGCGGGCAACGCTGTGATCGCCGACGCGATCGTGGGATCACGGCAAGACGTGCAGGAGGGCATCCCTCTGAGCGTCGCCCTGGGGCGCAAACAGGTGTTCCCCGAGCTGGCCCTGAGCATGCTCGCCATCGGCGAGGAAACAGGCCAGATGGACACGATGCTCTCCAAGGTGGCCGACTTCTACGAAGACGAGGTGGAAGCAGCCGTGAAAGCGCTCACCTCAATGCTGGAGCCCGCCATGATCGTGATTGTGGGCGGAATCGTGGGCTCGATCCTGCTGGCGATGTATCTGCCGATGTTCTCGATCTTCGATCAGATCAAGTAGAGGCATGGCGCTCAGTTAAAGAGAGGCACACCAAGGTCTGCCGCGGTCTGGTTGAGCTTGCGATCGAAACTGGCCAGCGTGGCCCCAAGGCGCTGGGCCAGATCAAGGTAGGTGGCGTCGTAACTGGAAAGGCCATGGGCACGGGCCAAGGCGATCAACCGAGGTTGTTGCTCCGGCCCGAGATCGCCATCCATGCAGATCGGCAAACCGCTCAAGCGGGCGAGAAACAGATCGCTGGCGCTCGACTCGATCATGCGACGACGTTCAGCCACCAGCAGGGCATTGACCACCTCCAGGTGCCAAAGCCCAGGCACCCACCACGCCTGATCACCACAGGCGGCAAGCAGCCGATTCGCCCGGGCCGCATCAGAGGTCTGCTCACGCTCAAACACCCAGGCCAGGGCCATGGAGGCATCGATCACCAGGGTCAACGGCGACCCTCCTCGATGAAGCTGGCCACATCGGTATCACCAACGCCACGGATGCGGGGAAAGGCCTGCAGCGCCTCAATCGCCGCGGCCAGACCCTCACTGGATGCCGCGCGATGGGGCACCAGATCGGCCACAGGCTTGCCACGCACAGTGATGGTGAAGTGCTCGCCCTGCTCCACAGCCCGCAGCAACCGCGAGAGCTGGGCCTTGGCCTCAAACGCGCCGATGGAGGGCTGCACGGATCAGCAAGCTGGTTCGAGAGCTAGTTTATTGCTGGTGCATGCTGCGCCACCGCCTCAGCGATCGCCTGCCCAGCCAGCCAGCCGGAGCTCCAGCAGTGCTGGAAGTTGAAGCCACCGGTGATGCCATCCACATCCAGGAGCTCACCGGCTAGGTAGAGCCCAGGCGTGCAGCGGCTCTCCATCGTGGCCAGGTTCACCTCCCCCAGCGGCACGCCGCCCGCGGTCACGAACTCTTCGCCAAAGGGACCGCGGCCCGCCACGGCGTATGTGCTGCGCCGCAGGCTCTCGATCAGGCCCTGCTGCTGGTGCTTGCCCAGATCTGCCCAGCGGCGATCGGGCTCCACGCCCTGCTGATCGAGCAGGTGCTGCCAGAGGCGGCGGCTCAGGGCAGGCCAGGGGCGGGCGTTGCTCAGCTGGCGGCGGGCCTGATCACGGCGGCAGTCGGCGAAGAGCTGCTCGAGTTGGGGCTGGGTGCGGCCGCCGCTCCAATCCACCCGCACGCTGCCCCGGTAGCCGCAGTGGTGCAGCGCCCGGGCCGCAAACGCAGTGAGCTTGAGCGTGGCTGGTCCACTCAAGCCCCAGTGGGTGATCAACAGCGGCCCCTGCTGACGGAAGCGATGGGCCATGCCCGGCGGCGGTGGACCCGCGCCCTGATCAAGATCCAGCTCAAGCTCCAGATCGACCGGATCCATCACCACCCCCGCCAAGGCCACGAGCGGATTGGGCTTGAAGGCCAGGGTGAACAGCGACGGCACCGGCGCCACCAGGCCATGGCCAAGACCCTGCGCCAGGCGACGACCGCTGGGATGACTGCCGGTGGCGAGCAGGAGACGATCGGCCGTGAGTGCCGCTGGTTGGTCGTGCCCGCCCTGGAACGCCACACGAACCGTGAGCGCAAAACCCCCGTCAGGCAGCGCGTCTGCCCCCTGCAGCGCGCAGTGGGTGCGCAACTCCACGCCGGCGGCTGAGGCCGCCTGGCGCAGGCACTGGATCACCGCTGTGGAGCGATTGGCCCGAGGAAACATGCGGCCATCGGGCTCCTCCACCAGCTCAAGGCCGTGATCGTCGAACCAGGCCACCGCATCGCCGGCAGCAAAGCGGCTGAATGGACCGCGCAGGGCTTTGCCGCCGCGCGGGTAGGAACCCACCAACTCGCGCGGATCCCAACAGGCGTGGGTCACGTTGCAGCGACCGCCGCCGCTGATCAGCACCTTGCCCAGGGGTTCGGGCGTGCTCTCCAGCACCAGAACCCGCTGGAGCCCCGCCTCCGCCGCGGCGATGGCTGCCATGAACCCGGCTGGGCCGCCCCCCGCCACCACCAGCGACCAGTGTTCGGGGGAGGGGGGCATCGCGGCGAGAGGGGCAGAGATCAGCGTGCCTGGGCACCGGGCAGCATGAGGGCATGCCCGATTCGCTACTGAACGGGGCCTACCGCTTCAGTGTGGCCCCGATGATGGACTACACCGATCGGCACTTCCGGGTGCTGATGCGGCAGATCACCCGGCGCAGCCTGCTCTACACCGAGATGGTGGTGGCCCAGGCGCTGCACTACAGCGAGCGGCGCGAGCGGCTGATCGATTTCGACCCCTGCGAACACCCGATCGCCCTGCAGGTGGGCGGCGACGATCCGCAGCTACTGGCCGAAGCGGCACGCATTGCAGCCGATCGCGGCTACGACGAGATCAACCTCAACGTGGGCTGCCCCAGCGAGAAGGTGCAGAAGGGACGTTTCGGGGCCTGCCTGATGGCCGAACCCGAGCAGGTGGCCCGCTGCATCAGCGCCATGGCCACAGCCTCACCGCTGCCTGTCACGGTGAAACACCGGATCGGTATCGATGAGCGCGATTCGTATGACGAGCTGCTGGCCTTCGTGGATACGGTGGCCGCGGCCGGAGCCCAGCGCTTCAGCGTGCACGCCCGCAAGGCCTGGCTGGAGGGCCTGGATCCGAAGCAAAACCGCACCATCCCGCCGCTGCGTTATGAGCTGGTGCATCAGCTCAAGCGCGAGCGCCCCCAGCTCACGATCGAACTGAATGGCGGCCTGCTGGATCTGCAGAGCTGCGAGGAACAGCTGCAGCAGGTGGATGGCGTGATGGTGGGCCGCGCCGCCTACGACCACCCACTGCGCTGGGCCAACGTGGACCGGCGCCTGTTCCACGACGACAGCGAGCCGATCGCTTGCGCCTCCACGGTGGTGCGAGGCCTGATCCCCTACGCCGAGCGGTGGGTCAACGGTGGGGGCCGCCTCTGGGCCATCGCCCGCCACCTGGTGCAAGTGGTGGAGGGGGTGAGCGGGGCTCGGCACTGGCGCCGCGACCTCGGCTTGGCTGCTGGCGCCCGCGATGCCGGGCCAGAGGTGTTCGAGTGGGCTGCCGCGCAGCTGGAAGAGCGCGGGCTCTAACGGGTTGCCTGCAAGGACCTAACGCGCTGCGTGCATGGGAAGGCGTCTCGCAAAGACTGCTTGCAGCTCTGTACGTGGCGTACAGAAACCTGGATGCCAGTGAGGAGAAGGACCTGCTGCCAAGAACGAGGGCACAGGCAGGTTCTGTACAGAGCTTGCAGAACTTCGGTCAGATCACCGCAGTGAAAGCAGCAGGCCCTCCAAGCACTGAGACCCCCACCAGGCTGAGTCGCCCTTGATCGATTCAGTCGTCGCCGCCAGAGCTGCGCCGGCGACGGGTGCGGCCGGCACCGAAGGAATCAGCGCCGCGATCGCCGCCGCCATAGCTGCGGTCCTCCCAGCCACGGGCGCCGGAACCACGCTCACCGCCACCACCGGAGCGATCGCCGAAGTCGCTGCGGCCACCACCTCCATAACCACCGCCGCCATAGCCGCCGCCTCCGTAACCGCCGCCACCGCCATAGCCGCCGCGCCGGGGACCCCGGTCGCCGCCACCACCACCGCCGCCATTGCTGCGGGGTTCAGCTTTGTTGATGCGCAGCGGACGACCCATCAACTCGGCGCCCTGGAGGGCATCGATGGCGCGGGACTCACTGTCTTCATCGGCCAGCTCCACGAAGGCGAAGCCGCGCTTGCGGCCGGTGTCGCGCTCGAGGGGCAGGAAACAGTTGGTGACCTCGCCGAAGGGTGCGAACAACTCGGCCACGTCCTCCTGTTCCGCGCGGAAGGGGAGGTTTCCTACAAAAATGCTCACAGGCCGAGGGGGCCGATCAGGCAGAACTTCAGCCCAGGAAGACTAAGCCGGCTCCGGCAGTTCGGAGGGCTTCACGCCGCGGCTGTCAGCCGCAAACGCGCCCGCTCCAGCTGCAAGCGCACCTGATCAAAGGCCGTGCCGCCTTCGCTGCGGCGGGCCGCCACCACCTGGCGCGGATGGATCGCCTCATAGATATCCGCCTCGAAGGCCGGATGCAGCTGTTGCCAACGCTCCAGCGCCAGATCACGCAACAGGATCCCCTCCTGCAGGCAGCCCTTCACCAGACCGCCCACCAGCTGATAGGCCTCGCGGAACGGAACCCCCTTGGCCACCAGGTAATCAGCCACATCGGTGGCATTGGAGAAATCAGAAGCCACAGCGGCCTCAAGCCGCTCGGGGCGGAACTGCAGCCCCTCCTCAAACAGGATCGCCATCGCCTCCAGGCAGGCCAGGGTGGTAGCCACGGCATCGAAGAGGGCTTCTTTGTCTTCCTGGAAGTCTTTGTTGTAGGCGAGGGGCAAACCCTTGATCATCACCAGCAGGCCCTGCAGGTGGCCAAACACCCGGCCGCACTTACCCCGCACCAACTCCGGCACATCGGGGTTCTTTTTCTGGGGCATCAGGCTGCTGCCAGTGGCGCAGCGGTCGGTGAGTTTCACGAAGCCGAACTCCTCGCTGGCCCAGAGGATCACCTCCTCACTCAGCCGGCTCAGGTGCACCATCACCAGACTGGCGGCGGCGCTGAACTCCACCGCAAAATCCCGGTCGCTCACCGCATCGAGGCTGTTGGCATATACGTCGTCGAAGCCAAGAGCCGCGGCGGTGTGGCGGCGGTCGATCGGCACTGGTGTGCCCGCCAGAGCCGCGGCCCCGAGCGGACAGATGTTCACGCGTTTGCGCAGATCTTGCAGCCGAGCCCGGTCGCGCTCGGCCATCTCCACATAGGCCAGCAGATGGTGGGCGAGGCAGATCGGCTGAGCCCGCTGCAGGTGCGTGTAGCCCGGAATCATCACCTCAGCGTGGGCTTCGGCCTGATCCAGGAGCGCCCGCTCGAAGCGCACCAACGCGCCATCAATGGCATCAATCTGGCCCCGCAGCCACAGGCGCAGATCCGTGCCCACCTGATCGTTGCGGGAGCGGCCGGTGTGCAGCTTTTTGCCCAGGGGGCCGAGGATCGCGATCAGGCGGCGCTCCACCGCGAAGTGCACGTCTTCGTCGTCGAGGCCGGGGTTGAACTCGCCGGCAGCTGCTTCGCTGCGCACCTGCTCCAGGCCCACCACCAGCTGCTCGGCTTCCTCAACCGTGATCACGCCGGTGCTGGCGAGCATGCGGGCGTGGGCGATGGAGCCGTCGAGGTCCTGCTGGAGCAGGGTGATGTCGAACCCGATCGAGGCGTTGAAGCGTTCGATCGCCGGATGCAGACCCTCCTCGAAACGCTGGCTCCAAGTGGAGGAAGACGACTCAACGGCCATCGGGGCCCGGCTCGATCAGTTGAGGGTCAGCTTGGCAGGCGACTCAGTGAGGGGAGCATCACCTCCTCACGCACCTTGAGCACCACCATCGAGGCGTCGTCATCGAGCTGGCGATCGGGCCCCACAAAGCGATCGAGGCGGGCGAACAACTGATCGAGAATGCCCTGGGCACCAAGGCCGGAGCGACAGGCCGCCTGCAAAGCGGCGATCAAGCGCTCCTCATCGAAACGCTCACCGTTGAGACCACTCGCTTCGGTGACACCATCGGTGTAGCAAAGCAGCACATCCCCCGGATCCAGCACGATCTGTTCGCAGCCGTATTGCGCTTCCGGCTGCAGCCCGATCAACAGGCCCGGCGCATCCAAGCGGTCGACGGCGTGGCGTATCCGCCGCCAGATCAGCGGTGGGTTATGGGCCGCATTGGCGAAGCGGAGCAGACGGGTGCGGGGGTCGTAGTCGGAATAGAAGAGCGTCACGAAGCGGTGCGACTGGGCCAGGTCCTCCTGGGCCAGCTGGTTGAGGTCGTGCAGGATCCGATCCGGGGCGTGGCCGCTGAGCACCTCGGCGCGGAGCATGCCGCGCAGCAGCGTCATCAACAGACCGGCCGGAACGCCCTTGCCCATCACATCCCCCACCACCAGCGCCCAGCGCCCCTGCTCGCGGCGGCGACCGAGCAGCTGGGGGCGGGTGGGGATGAAGTCGTAGTAATCGCCGCCCACCTGAAAGGCCGGGCGGCATCGGGCTGCCAGCTCCACCCCTTCAATCACCGGGCAGTGATCCGGCAGCAGCTGGGCCTGGATCTCGGCGCCGGTGGAGAGCTGCCGGTCGACGCGCTCATGGCGCCGCGCCTCCTGCAGCAGCTGTTCGCTCTCGATCGCCACCCCTGTGAGATCCGCCACCAGCTGGGCATAGCGGCGGTAACTCTCACTCCAACTCAAGCCGCTACGCGGGCCGTACACGTAGAGACGACCGCGGCTGCGGCTGCGGGCCACCACCGAGGTGGCAAACAGGGGCCGATCGGTGAGTTGGCGCCGCACCAAGCGATCGAGCAACAGAGCCACCGCTTCATCGCCGGAGGCCTGGAGCAGCTCCTCATCAGAAAGGCTGGCCAAGGCCCGCAACAGTTCCGGCGGCCCGCCATGCAACTGCTCGCGCCAGAGGCGGCCATCCGGGTGGAACGTGATCAGCAGCGCCCCTTCGCCCTCCACCAACCGAGTGGCCACGAGAGGCACTAGCTCCAGAAAGCGGCCAAGGTTGGTGAAGCTGCGCAAGGCAAAGCCGAGCGAGGCCAGCAGTTCCTGGTTGCGGCGCTGCTCGCGGCTGAGGCTGTCGAGCAGCTGCCGCACCGAAGCCAGCGGCGATGAGGGCCGCGGCAGCGCAGCGCGGTCGACGTGGCTCTGAAGCGGTGGATCAGACCGCCGTGGGGGCGGCTTGCTGCTCACCGAGCGGCCGCGAAGTGCCCGCAAGATAGCCGCGTTTTGTGGAGGAGCTGGCGGCGCTCTGACCTACTTCGCCAGCAACGCCTCCACAAACTCGAAGCTGTTGAACGGACGCAGATCACGGATCCCCTCACCGGCACCGATGAAGCGGATGGGCAGACCGGCTTCCGACGCCACCGCCAGGGCCACGCCGCCGCGGGAGCTGCCATCGAGCTTGGTGATCACCACACCGGTGAGGCCGGCAGCCTGGGCGAAGGCCATCGCCTGCTTCAAACCGTTCTGACCCTGGCTGGCATCCAGCACAAGGAGCGACTGCACCACAGCATCGGGCGCCAGCTTGTCGACGATGCGACGCACCTTGCTGAGCTCCTCCATCAGGTTGTGCTTGGTCTGCAGGCGACCGGCCGTATCCACCAGCACCAGATCGGTGCCTTTGGCTTGAGCAGCGCCGATGGCGTCAAACACCACAGCGGCAGGGTCGGCATTGGGGGAGGGGTTCGACACCACCGTGACGCCGCTGCGTTCCCCCCACACCGCCACCTGCTGGACGGCCGCAGCGCGGAAGGTGTCTGCAGCGGCGATCAGGCAGCTGTAGCCGCTGCGCACCGCGAGGTTGGCAAGCTTGCCGAGGGTGGTGGTTTTGCCCACGCCGTTCACACCCACCATCAGCCACACGTTGAGGCGCCCGCGCTCGGGCGCCAGCAGCGGAGCACCACTGGCCTGAATCGGCGCATCGAGCAGGCCCTTGAGCTGCTCCTTCAGGAAGCGGATGCCCTCCGCGGGCTCCACCACCTCTTCGTTGAGCCGCTTGCGCAGGGCCTCGAGCACCTGATCGGTGGCCTGGACGCCCACATCGGCGCGAAGCAAGAGGCTCTCGAGGTCGTCGAGCACCTCGGGGGTGAGGGGATCGTCGCCGAGGTTGTCGAGCAGCTGGGTGACGAAGCCGCGGCGGGTCTTCTCCATGCCACGCCGCAAGCGGCCAAGCCAGTCGATCTCTTCAAGCGAGATGTCGCTGAGCTGGCGGCCCTGGGCGGCGAGCACTTCGGCCGACCAGGTGAACTCCTCATCGAAGGCACCGAGCTGCGGGGCCGCATCATCGGCGGGTGTTGCAACCGGGGTCGCTGGCGCAGGGGGGGCCGCCGCGGGCACATCAATCGCCCGCTCCAACAGCTGCTGTTGGCGCTGCGCCCGCTGGGCGGCGGCCTGCTCCAGCAACGACAAACCAGCCGCCGGGGCAGAAGGCTCTGGCGGAGCGGAGGGCGCAGGAGCCGCCTGATCACCGGCCGACTCCGGAGCAGGCTGTTGCGTGATCTGGGAGAGCTGCCCAGGAATCTGTACAGACTGAACAAACTCCTGGACAGGTGTTGCAGGTGGATCTGCAGCGGTCAGCTGCGGCGCTGGCAACGATGGAGAGAGGTCGACTGGCGCGGCAGGAGCCGCTGATTGGGGCGATGGCTGCGCCGATGCGGGCTGTTTTTCAGCTTCTTGCTGGGCCTTCAACCGGGCATAGGCCTGACGAGCCCAATCGAGGGCGTCCTGATCGACGGCACCAACAGCTGGCGCTGACGCGGGTGCCGCGGCGGAAGGAGCGGGGGTAGCAGGAGCCGCCAGGGAAGGCTCAGGGTTTGGTTCCGGCTGAACAGCCTCGGGCGCTGGCACGGCAGGTGCCTCAGCGGCGGCCGGAGGCGGCGAGGTTTGTTCCGGCTGGGGCTCCTCGGGGTTCTGGGGGGCCGCGCTGCGCTTGAACCAGTCGAAAACCATGGGCGCCTCCTGATCAGCCCTTGGCGGGGGCGCTGGTGAAACGGCGGAGCACGCCGTTGATCATGCGGCGGCCTTGTTCGTCGCTGTAGCGATTGGCCAGTTCCACAGCCTCGTTGCAAGCCACGGCGGCGGGGGTGTTGAACTGCTCGATATCCACCGCAGCCAGGCGCAGGATGTCGCGGTCGATGCGGGGCAAGCGGGTGAGGCGCCAGCCTTCCATCACGGCATCGAGGCGTTGATCGAGATCTTCACGGCCCCTGAGCACAGCCCGGGCACGCTCCACTGCACCACGGCGGACCTCGTCCTGATCGGAGAGCATCAGCAGCCGCGGCAACTCGAGGCTGGCGGAGAGGCGGTTGAGGCCCTGCTCCGCGTGGGCGAGGCCGTCTTGCAGGTGCTGGCGGATGCGGGGCAGCTGCTCGACACCACCCTGATCCTGCAATTCGCTGTCGAGCAACTGCTGCTGAGCGGCCTGGAGGTCGGTGGCGGCCTGATCGAGAGCCTCGCGCACGTGCTGGCTCAGCGTCGCCTGGGCCTGCTGCAACAAGGCATCGAGCGGCGTGTCGGCCGCTGGCTGGCGATCGCTGATCTGACCGAGCATCAGCAGGGCCAGTTCACGGGCAACGGTGCGGCTCTGCATCAGGCCTTGTTGGAAGGAAGAGGGGAGTAGGCCGGGGCCCGGAGCTGCGCCAGCAGGCTGGAGAAGCTGCGGCTGGCGGGGGTTTCGCGCTCGTCGGGATTGACGATGCCGGCCGAGATGATCGTGCGGAAAGCATCCTCCACCGAGAGGTTGAGATCCTTCACCGAAGCCTCCGGCACCACGGCATACCAGCCGGTGGTGGGGTTGGGGGCGGTGGGAATGAACACGCTCAACATCGGCTGATCAAAGCCGGCGGAGAGGGTGGCGCCGAGCACACCGGTAACGAAACCCAGGGCATACAGGCCCTCGCGGGGATATTCCACCAACACCACCCGGCGGAAGCGCGTGGAGTTGTCGCGCAGGAAGGTTTCCAGCAGCTGCTTGAGCGTTTTGTAAACCGAGCCCGCCACGGGGATCCGCTGCAGGGTGCCCTCGCCGAATTCGAGCAGCCAGCGGCCCACGATGTTGCGGGCCATCAGGCCGATTAACAAGATCCCCAGCAGGGGCACCAGCAGACCCAAGCCCAGGTTGATCAACTCCTGGAGGATCGGATCCAGGGTGTTGAACGGGTTGAGCTGCTTGGGGATCGAGGTGAGGAACGCCAGCACAAAGCGCGTCACCGTGGTGGCCAACCAGATCGTGGTGGCCAATGGGATCACCACCAACAGGCCGGCGATCAGATCGTTCTTGAGGTCCTGCTGGAGGCGATCGCCCAGGGGCTGCTCAGGTCTGGGACTGGATTGCACCAATGACAGGCCGGGGCGTCCGGTGAAAAAAGTCCAATCCGCAACTTAGCCAGCCGCCCTCACAGAACGGCCACCACCGCCAGCAAGGTGAAGGCCACCAGGAGCACCACAGCCGTGCCGGTGCCGCCGATGCGGCGCTGATTGGCGGCCAGGTCGCGGCGGTTTTCAGCCTGCTTGAGCTGCTGTTCCGCCTGGTCCAGCTGGCGGTTCATGAAGGCCTGAGCAGCCTTCTTCTTCTGCTCATCGCTTGCGGTGGCAGGGATCTGACCGGCTTGCTCGCCCTGGGCAATCACCTGCTCCAGCACCTGGGGGTTATCCAGCTGGGCCTTGGCCATCTCCAGCTGGCCGCGCTGAGCCAACAGCGCCTGGTTGGCCTGATCGCTCACGGCGCGATCGCCGCTGATGCTCACGGGAATCGTGATCAGCACGGCCAGTGCCAACAGGGCGCTCACGACACACACGAACCAGCGCAGCGGGGTGCGGCCCGGCACCGGCTCATCCAGGCGCTGACCGATCAGCATCAGCAGCATCCCCACAAACGCCATGGGCGACTGGGTGACCAGCGTGGTGGCGAGCAGCTGGCGGAAGCTCTCTTCGCCCCAGCCGTTCACGCTGAGCACCGCCAGGAGCTGCAGGAACAGCAGCACCACCAGGGTGATGCCCAGCCAACGGAACAAGGTGCCGAATCGGCCGGACGCTGCTGAACTCACAGTGGTGCTGACGCAATCGCGCAATCGTAGGGGTGGTGGAACTCGCTGACACCCTCAAGCAACAGGCCCGGCAGCTGGGCTTTGCGGCGGTGGGCATTGCTTCCGCCGCAGGCAGCGAACGGTTGCGGCTGCGCACGGCCGCCCTGGAGCGCTGGCTCGCGGCCGGCCATCAAGCCGACATGGCCTGGATGGCGGATCCGCGCCGGCGGGCGGTGGAAGCGCTGCTGCCAGGGGTGCGCAGCGTGGTGGCGGTGGGACTGCCCTATTGGGTGGACGCGGCGCGAGCCCCCGGCTCCCTCAAGGTGGCCCGCTACGGCTGGGGGCGCGATTACCACCGGGTGATCGATGGGCGGCTGCGGGCCCTGGGGCGCTGGCTGGAATCTCAGGTGCCCGACGGGGCATGGCGCGCCTGTGTGGATAGCTCACCCCTGCTGGACAAGGCCTGGGCCGAGGAAGCGGGCCTGGGCTGGATCGGCAAACACAGCAACCTGATCAGCCGCGAGCACGGCTCCTGGCTGCTGATCGGCCACCTGCTCACCACCCTCGAGCTACCGGCCGATGCGCCTGCAGTGCCGGCCTGCGGTGCCTGCAGCACCTGCCTGGAGGCGTGCCCCACCGGCGCCATCACGGAACCGTTCGTGGTGGATGCCCGCCGCTGCATTGCCTTTCACACCATCGAAAACCGCGGTCCCGAACTGCCCAGCGCCATCGCGGATTCCCTCGAAGGCTGGGTGGCCGGCTGCGACATCTGCCAAGACGTGTGTCCGTGGAATCAGAAACCCTTCGCGAGCAGCAGCGATCCCGATCTGCAACCACGCCCCTGGTGGCTGGATCTGCGCGCCGAGGAGGCCCTGGGCTGGAGTGATGAGGACTGGGACGACAAGCTGCGCGCCTCCGCCCTGCGCCGGATCAAGCCAACGATGTGGCGACGCAACATCCGCGCGGCAACAGGGCTTGGATCCGGTGAAGGCGCAGGCGCCGAACGATCGCTGGCGGACAGCTGAGCAAGGTCCGCACAGATGGCGCGGTGAACGCACAGGTTCCGTACGGTATGTACAGAAGCTGTGCGAGCGCACAAATCGCCGCAACGGGGCCCGCAGCCCGCGGTCAGCCTGAGCATTGCTGCCTAACCTGCGGCTGTGATCGCCCTGCATCGATGGCTGCGCGCTGGTTGAAGGTTCTGGCGGCAGCACCGTTGATGTTTTCGGCCCTCAGCGCCGCACCGGCGCAGGCGCTGGTGCCTTACGTGGTGGTGCCGAGCGAGCAAAACCTCGAGGGAGCGGGGCTCGGCATCGCCCAGGCAGCGGCGCGGCTGCTGCGCTTGGGCCAGGCCGAAGACGCGGCGCGGCTGGCGGCCCTCACCGTGCAACTGATTCCCAGCGATCCGCGCGGCTGGGTGCTGCTGGCGGAAGCCCAACTGCGCAGCAACCAAGACAAGGAGGCCGCGGTCTCGCTGGCCAAGGCGCGGGAGCTGGATCCGAAAAACGCCGGCATCCTCTTCGCCCAGGGCTCCCTGGCCCTCAAAGACAGCCGCCCCTCAGAAGCCGCTGATCTCATCCGCCAGGGCCTGAAGCTCGACGGCAAGAACGCCGGTGCCTACTTCGACCTCGGCAACGCCTTCATCCTGATGGGCAAACCGGGAGATGCGCTGGGGGCGTTTGAGCAGGCCTCGAAGCTGCGCAGCGATTTCTGGGAAGCGATCAACAACCAGGCCCTGGTGCTCTACGAGCAAAACAAAGACTCTGAAGCGATCAAGCGTTGGCGCCGCGTGCTGGAGATCAAACCCGCCGCCGAGCCCAACCTCGCCCTGGCCACTGCCCTGAACAGCAAAACCCCTGGCAACGCCGAAAGCCTGGAGCTCGCGGCCAAAGCCCTGGCCGAAGACCCCAATTACGTGCTCGACAGCTGGCAGAAGGAGCAGCTCTGGGGCCCCAGGCTGCGCAGCGCTGCGGCCCGGTTGCTCACGGAGCCAGCCCTGAAGGCCGATGTGGAACGCGCTCAGGCCAACGCCGGCGGCAACGACGACCTGGGCGACGAATAAGCCCGTGATCTGTAGGCTGAGCGCCACTTTCAGCCCCCCGGCCTGAGCCACGGATGCCCAAGGCGCGCCCCGATCAGCCGCTGCCGGACCCATCCGACGATCGGCGCATCCAGCCGATCGAGCTGCACCAGGAGATGCAGCGCTCCTACCTCGAATACGCCATGAGCGTGATCGTGGGCCGGGCCCTGCCCGACGCCCGCGACGGCCTCAAGCCTGTGCAGCGCCGCATCCTCTATGCGATGCACGAGCTGGGGCTCACCCCGGATCGCCCCTACCGCAAGTGCGCCCGCGTGGTGGGCGATGTGCTCGGCAAGTACCACCCCCACGGCGATCAGGCGGTGTACGACGCCCTGGTGCGCCTGGTGCAGACCTTCGCCAGCCGCAACCCCCTGCTGGATGGCCATGGCAACTTCGGCTCGGTGGACGACGACCCACCGGCCGCCATGCGTTACACCGAAACGCGGCTGGCACCGATCGCCAACGAGGCGATGCTCGATGAAATTGGCGACGACACCGTTGATTTCGCCCCCAACTTCGATGGCTCCCAACAGGAGCCCACGGTGCTGCCGGCCCAGCTGCCGTTTCTGATCCTCAACGGCTGCACGGGCATCGCCGTGGGCATGGCTACCAACATCCCACCCCACAACCTGGGCGAGGTGGTGGATGCCCTGATCGCCCTGGTGCGCAAGCCCGATCTGAGCGACGAAAAACTGCTGGAGCTGGTGCCCGGCCCCGACTTCCCCACCGGCGGCGAGGTGTTGACGGGCAGCGGTGTGCGCGACACCTATCTCACGGGCCGCGGCAGCATCCCGATGCGGGGCGTGGCTCACATCGAGGAGGTTCAGCCCGGCAAGGGCCGCCACAAACGCGGCGCCGTGGTGATCACCGAGCTGCCATATCAGCTGAGCAAGGCCGGCTGGATCGAGAAGCTCGCCGAGCAGGTGAACGAGGGCAAGATCAACGGCATCGCCGACATCCGCGACGAATCCGACCGCGAAGGCATGCGCGTGGTGGTGGAGCTGCGCCGCGACGCCAACCCCGAAACAGTGCTCGCCGAACTGCAGCGCCGCACCGCTCTGCAAAGCAACTACGGCGCGATCCTGCTGGCGCTGGTGCACGGCAAGCCGATCCAGCTCACCCTGCGCCAACTGCTGCAGGAGTTCCTCGAATACCGCGAACTCACCCTGATCCGGCGCACGCGCCATGCGCTGAAACGCACGGAAGATCGCCTCGAGGTGGTGGAGGGTCTGATCACCGCTCTTAACGCCCTGCCCAAAGTGATCGAGATGATCACCGCCGCCCCCGATGCCGCCAGCGCCCGGGCCAGCCTGCAGGTGCATCTCGACATCACTGAACGCCAGGCCGATGCGGTGCTGGCAATGCCCCTGCGCCGGCTCACGGGTCTGGAGCAGGAAAGCCTGCGCAAGGAAGCCGAGGATCTACGCCAGGAACGCAGCCGCCTGCGCCACCTGCTGGATGAGCGCCCGGCCCTGCTCGACGCCATGGTGGCCGAGTTCAAAGCGCTCAAAAAACGCTTCGCCACGCCACGCCGCACCCGCCTGGTGGAAGGGGGCGATGAACTGGTGGCCCAGCGCACCGCCGCCCAACGCCCCAACACCGAACTGCTGCGTCAGCGCGCCTTCGAGGGCCTGAGCAGCGATGGCCGCCTGGTGATCCAGGCCGATGGCCAGGTGAAGGTGGTGGGTCCGCAACTGCTGGGCCGGCTGCACCTGGATGAACCGGCACCGCTGGGCGACAACCCCTCACCGGCAAGGCTGATCCTGCCGATCAGCGAGAAGCCAGCGCTGCTCGCCTTCACCGATGCCGGCCGGGTGGCGTTGCTGCGTTGGGAATTCGCTGGCCAGCAGCCGGGAACGCTCGAGAAGTTCCTGCCGGAAGGCATGAGCGGTGAACGGGTGGTGCAACTGCTGCCTCTCCCCAGCGGTGCTGACGCCGAAGGCACCAGTGTTGGCCTCTTGAGCAGCGATGGCCGCTTCAAGCGGCTGCCGATCGAGGATTTCCAGGAGCTCTCTGGCAGGGCCGCCTCGGTGCTGAAGCTCAAGGACGGCGTGAGCCTGCGGCGGGTGGTGCTCTGCCGGGAAGGCGACGAGTTGGTGGTGGGGAGTTCCACCGGTCGCCTGCTGCGGCTGGCGGTGAATGAAGCCAACCTGCCGGTGATGGGCCGCAATGCCCAGGGACCAGTGCTGTTCCGGCTGCTGCCCGGAGAAGCAGTGGTAGGCGCCGCCAGCGTCACCCTCGGGGGCTGCGTGCTGCTGGCGAGCCGCAGCGGCCAGCTCAAACGCCTCACGGTGAACAGCCTGCGCCGCTGCCAACGGGGCGACATCGGCCAGATCGGAGTGCGATTCAGCGAGCGAGGAGATCAATTGATCGATCTACAGGAAGCTCGAAGCAACGTGCTGGCCGCCGTGCTCAGCGATGGCCGCAGCCTGCGGCTGGATATAGCCGAACTGCAGGCCGAGGATGACACCGGCAGCGGTCAGCCCCTGGGGCTGGGCGGCCATGAAGCCGTGGCCGAGCTGGTGCCGCTGCTGGGCTGAAACGCTCAGCGCAACAGGTCGTCATCCGCCAGATCGATGAAGACCTGGACTTCGGCCTCCTCAAGGCTCGGCGCCAAGAAAAGCATCCTCACCGCCGTGCCTTGGCAGTGGCCTCTGAGCCACTCACCTCAGCTTGAGCGGTGCAGTTCAACACGTTCAAAATCGGCAAACCGACGGTCAAAGCTCAACACTGGCAAGGCAGCGGTGTTGGTGGCCAAGGCCAGAATCAGCTGATCAGCCAGATCTCCTCCCTGGCGGAACCTTGGGGCGGTCCTGGAACAGATCCTCCGGCTCGTATTTGGAGGGCACCAGCACCAAGCGGCCGTTCCGGTCGATGGAGGCCTGCAACCTGGCACCAGGTGCCAAGCCAAGCGCGTCAGGCCGCCACGGGCTGCGGCGGATGCTGCTCCAGCACCTGCTTGAGGTAGCGAGCGGTGTGACTGGTGGGATGAGCCGCCACCTCCTCAGGGGTTCCCGTCACCACGATCTGCCCGCCTTTGTCGCCGCCCTCTGGACCGAGATCAATGATCCAGTCGGAGCAGCGGATCACGTCGAGGTTGTGCTCGATCACGAGCACGGAATTGCCCTTGTCCACGAGCCGCTGAATCACGTCCATCAGCTTGTGCACGTCGTAGAAGCTCAGGCCGGTGGTGGGCTCGTCGATGAGATAGAGGGTTTTGCCGGTGGCGCGCTTGGAAAGTTCGGTGGCCAGCTTCACGCGCTGAGCCTCGAGGGTGGGCGCCGGTTGGCCCAGCTTCACGTAGCCGAGGCCCACATCCACCAGAGTGCGCAGGCGATCAGCTGCCTGAGGGATGGCAGAGAACACCTCTGAGGCCTGTTCCACCGTCATCTCGAGCACATCGGCGATGGTGTGGCCCTTGTATTTCACCTGCAACGTCTCTCGGTTGTAGCGGGCGCCTTTGCACACGTCGCACTGCACGTAGACATCGGGCAGGAAGTTCATCTCGATCACATTCACGCCCTGGCCGCTGCAGGCCTCGCAGCGTCCGCCCTTCACGTTGAAGCTGAACTGCCCCACCTGGTAGCCGCGGGCTTTGGCCTCCACCGTGGCGGCGAACACCTGGCGGATCGGGTCGAAGGCGCCGGTGTAGGTGGCGGGATTGGAGCGGGGGGTGCGGCCGATCGGCGACTGGTCGATCACGATCACCTTGTCGATCGCCTTGATCCCCTTGAGCTCCTTCACACCGGAGGGGAAGGGCACCTTCATGCCGAGCTTGTGCTCCAGCGCCGGGTGCAGCAGCTCGTTCACCATCGTGCTCTTGCCGCTGCCGCTCACGCCGGTCACGCACACCAGCCGGCCCAGCGGGAACTCCACATCGAAACCCGAAAGGTTGTTGCGTTCGCAGCCCACCAGGGTGAGCTTGCGCGAACCGGTATCGCGCCGTTCGGCGGGGGTGGGGATCGAACGGCGACCGCTCAGGTAGGCGCCGGTGAGCGAGTCTTCGGCGCTGATCAGGGCGTTGAAGTCGCCCTCGGCCACGATGTGGCCGCCGTGCACGCCGGCACCGGGGCCGATGTCGACGATGTGATCGGCGGCGCGGATCGTGTCTTCGTCGTGCTCCACCACGATCAGGGTGTTGCCGAGATCCCGCAGCTTGATCAGCGTGTTGAGCAGCCGGTCGTTGTCGCGCTGGTGTAGGCCGATGCTCGGCTCATCGAGCACGTAGAGCACACCGGTGAGGCCGGCGCCGATCTGGGTGGCCAGTCGAATGCGCTGCGCTTCGCCACCGGAGAGCGTCATCGCCGGGCGATCGAGGCTCAAGTAATCGAGCCCCACATCCAGCAGAAACTTCAGGCGCATGCGGATCTCTCGCAGCACCAGATCGCCGATCTGAATCTGGCGGGCATTGAGCAGAGGCTCATCACCCTCATGGGCGCCAACGCCCATCAATTCCTCGATGCGCCGCAAGCTCTCGCCCACGCTGCTGCTGGTGAGCTCATGAATGCGATACGGCCCCACCCGCACCGCCAGGGCTTCGGGTTTGAGCCGCAGGCCATTGCAGCTGGCGCAGGGCACCAGCTCCAAAAACTTCTCCAGCTTCTGGCGCATTGATTCGCCGCTGGCATCACGCAGCTGACGTTCAAGGATCGGCAAGATCCCTTCAAATGGCCGCACGTAGGTCTGCGATTTGCGGTAGCGGCTATCGGCCTGGATCGGAATCGGCTCTTTGGAGCCGTGCAGCAGCACCTCGTGCTGCTCCGGAGTGAGTTCGTTCCAGGGGGTTTTGATCTCGAAGCCAAAGGCCTCGCCCACCGAATAGAGCAGCGAGAAGTAATAGGCGTTGTCTTTTTCCGCCCAGGGGGCAACCGCCGCATACACCGGCAGCGAAGGATCGGGGATCACCCGTTCCATCGTGAACTGGCGCAGATGGCCGATGCCGTGGCAATCGGGGCAGGCGCCGTAGGGGCTGTTGAACGAGAACAGCCGCGGCGAGAGCTCCTCCATCACGGCGCCATGCACCGGGCAGGCGAAGTTTTCGGAGTAGAGGCGCTCCTTCTCCACGCCCTCCGGCAGCTCCTCATCCGCCTTGGGCACCACCTCCACCAGGGCCAGGCCATCACCGCGCTTGAGCGCCGTGCGCAGTGAATCGGTGAGGCGCTCCTGGATGCCCTCGCGCGACACGAGGCGATCCACCACCACCTCAATGTTGTGGGCGTGGTTTTTATCCAGCTCGATGTTGTCGGCGAGCTCGCGCACTTCGCCGTTGATGCGCACCCGGGCGAAGCCTTCCGCCACCAGGCCGCTCAGCAGCTTCACGTGGGTGCCCTTCTTGCCGCGCACCACGGGAGCCAGCAGCTGATAACGGGTACCCTCGGGCAACTTGAGGATCTGATCGACCATCTCGTCGATCGACTGGGGCCGGATCGAGCGATCGCACTCCGGACAGTGGGGCTCACCGGCGCGGCCGAACAGCAGGCGCAGGTAGTCCTGGATCTCAGTGACCGTGCCGACCGTGGAGCGGGGGTTGTGGCTGGTGGATTTCTGATCGATCGAGATCGCCGGTGACAGCCCTTCGATCGCATCCACATCGGGCTTGTCCACCTGCCCGAGGAATTGCCGCGCATACGCCGACAAACTTTCGACGTAGCGCCGTTGACCCTCGGCAAAGATCGTGTCGAACGCCAGCGAACTCTTACCGCTGCCGCTTACACCGGTGAACACCACCAGCTTGTTGCGCGGAACGGTGACGTCGACGTTCTTGAGGTTGTGCTGGCGGGCACCCCGCACCCGGATTACATCCTCGAGCGAGCCGCCATTCAGCGCCTGCAGGGCCGCTTTTTCGTTCACGCTCTTGGCGAGGGCGCGGGGCATCCGGGCGGCTCGGGAATCAAGGAGTCTACGGGCGCCGACCAGCCCTCAGCAGTCATGCGATTGATGCGGCTGCGCCAGATGCAGCAGAGCGTGGATCCAGATACGGGCGCCATCCTGTTTCAGGATCCACGGCTGAAAGACCTGGTGGCCGCTAAGGCAATCCCGCAGCACTGTCCAGCCTTTTGCGCATGCTGTACAGAACCCCGGCGAGCAGCTGGAACAACATCTCAAGCAACGAAAGAGAAACTGAACCTGGCTAGCCCTGCCATACCTCAGCCAGATCGATCTGCAACCCCGGGAAGAGGTTGCCGGCATCGAGTGTTGTGGCAGGCGCGATCCGCTCAGTCTGTGAAGCCCCGGCCAACCACACCTCCACAGCCCGCTGCTCGGGAATCAACAACCAGCCGAGCTGAGCACCGTTGGCTTGGTAGGCGGCCATCTTTCGACGCAGGGCCGTGAGGCCGCGAGGACCTTCGTCGCTGGGGCTGGCCAGCTCCACCACAAGATCCGGACACAGGGGCGCAAAACCACGCCGCTCCTCGGCCGTCAGCGCCTCCCAGCGCTCGCGCCGCACCAACGAGGCATCGGGGCTCAGCACCGAGCCGTCGGGCAATCGAAACCCTGTGGAGCTGTCGAACAGTTTGAGGGGCAGCCCAGATGCGCGAACACCAAGCCAAAGAAGGGCGCCGAGTGCCTGGTTTCTGGCACCTGTTTCACTGCCGGTGGGAGTCATCTGAATCAACTCACCGCTGGCATCAAGCTCCAGCACGGCATCGGGGTTGGCGTGGCAGACGGCTTCAAATTGGTCGGCTGTCAGCCGCAGACGTTCAGGCAGGAGGAGCGGAGCCAGACCGTTAGCAGGCACCGTTGCAAGCGTCATGGCCAGGTCGCAACGCCAGCTTCAGCCTAGGGCGGCTGTTCGCTAGAGGCTGGAGCGCACAAGCCCCAAGACAGCAGTGGCCTGACGGCTAGCCCGCGCGCTTGAGCAGGCTGGCGGCATAGCTGCGGGTTTCGCCGGAATCACCACCGGCCAGTTCGGCCAGTTCGGCCTGGCGGGCCTGAGTGTCCCGCAGTTGGGACACCTGGGTGTGGGTGACACCATCGCGCACCTGCTTGGACACGCGGAAGTGGTGATCAGCCGCCGCGGCCACCAGGGGCTGGTGGGTGACGCAGAACACCTGGCGTTGCTGGGCCAGGCGCTGCAGCAGCTCGGCCATGGCACCGCTGACGCGGCCGCTCACGCCGGTGTCGATCTCATCGAACAGCAGGGTCACGTGCTGGTCAGCGGCAGCGAGGCAGGTTTTGAGGGCCAACAGGAAGCGGCTCATCTCACCGCCGGAAGCCACCTCGGCCAGGGGAGCGAGGGGCTGGCCAGGGTTGGCGGAAAACAAGAACTGCACGGCATCGGCACCCTCGTCGCCAGGGGCCGCCGCTTCCATGGCCACGCTGAAGCGCACATTGGCCAGGCCCATCGGCCGCAGAGCCTGCATCAGCTGGTTTTCCAGCTCAGCGGCAGCGGCGCGGCGAGCCGCACTGAGAGAAGCATTGCAACGATCGCGCTGCTGGCGGGCTGCAGACTCAGCCGCCTCGAGCGCCTCCAAACTGGCCTCAGCTCCTCCGGGAGCCAGCTGCTCCCGCAGCTGATCGCGCCACGCCATCAGCTCTTCAAGGCTCTTGCCATGGCGGCGCTCCAGGGCCTTGAGCTGGGCGATGCGCTCCTGCAGTTGCCCGAGGCTCTCAGGGTCGCTCTCGAGCAGCGCCCCATAGCGATCGAGATCGCGGGCCAGATCCTGGAGCTGGGCCAGGCCCTCGCTGCAACGGCTAGCCAGCGCCGCCGCCTCAGGGTCCAGCTGCTGCATCGCCGCCAACTCGCCCTCACAGGCCGCCAGGTGGTCCAGCACAGACGGAGCTTCTTCCGCTCCATCCACCAGCCGGCCCAGCAGGGTCATCACCCCTTCCTGCAGGCGCACCCCATGGGCGAGGCGGTTTTCCTCGGCCTGGAGGCGCTCCCGCTCCGTCGGGTCATCAAGCTGGGCGGCCTCCAGATCCGTGAGCAGTTGCTCCTGCCGCTCGCGCTCCTGCTGCAGCTGCTCCCAGTTGCTGCGGGCCTGCTCGAGCTTCTGAGCAGCGGCACGCCAGGCGCGGTAAGCCTCCGCTACCGGAGCGAGTAGACCCTGCAGCAGATCACCGGCAAAACGATCCAGCCAGCGCCGCTGCTGACCCGGGCGCGCCAGGTGCTGGGTTTGCCCCTGCACGGTGAGATCGAGCAGCAGGGGGCGCAGCTCCTGGATCTGGGCGCGATTCACCGCCACACCATTGAGTCGGTGGCGACTACTGAGGCGCTCGTCGCTCAGGCGCCACTCCCGCGTGAGCAGGATTTCACCGTCTTCGGCGTCGAGCTCCTGCTGCTCGAGCCAACGTTGCAGCGGCGGCGTGAGGCTGAAGCTCGCCTCGATCACACCCCGCTCGCTCCCCTGGCGCAGCAGCCGCGGCCCTCCGGATCCACCCAGAAGTGCATCCAGCGCATCCAAAAGGATGGATTTGCCGGCGCCGGTTTCACCGGTGAGCACCGTGAACCCACCACTGAAATCGAGCTGCAAGTGCTCGATCAGGGCGATGTTCTGCAGGCGCAGTCCGGTGAGCACAGCTGGCGGCCGGTGTTGAGCCCGACCGTAGCGGCTGCGTCTTTCGTTTAGAAGAGGGACAACACTGAATGGGCACCCGGGGCCCGAACCCGCGGTATGCCAGGCACCAACAGTCCACTCACCCCCCTGGAAGCCGCCAGCGCCGCCATGCGCCGCTCTGTTCTGGGCGAGCTGATCGACGACCCCACGCGGGACGACCGAACCGAGGGCACAACTGACCACACAACCAGCACCCACGCAGATCACGGACCGACCGGGACGGTCAAAGAAGGATCAGCGTCGTTTCCAGAATTTTGTACAGACAGTACAGAGAACCGGACACTCCCCCAAACACAATCCAGCCCGTCGCCGATCGCTCCCTCTGCGCCACCCAACGCCGACCTCAGCGATTTCATTGAGGTGTCCGGCCTGCTCGAATACGACCCCGCGGCCATCAGCCGCATCTATGCCGGCGCCCCCCAGCGCCTGATTCGGCGCATCTGGCAAACGCTGGTGCCGATCGGCCTCTACCTAGTAAGCGTGGGGATCGACTGGCTCACCCGCCGGCTCAGCAATCCCGATCACGCGCGGGCTCGCGCCAAGGAAGCCGCCGACCTGGTGGCTTCCCTCGGCCCCGCCTTCATCAAGGCGGGCCAGGCCCTCTCCACCCGGCCCGACATCGTGCCCCCCCTTCTGCTGGAGGAGCTGGCGGGCCTGCAAGACCAACTGCCGGGCTTCGATTCAGCCCTGGCGATGGCCTGCATCGAAGACGACCTCGGCGCCCCGATCGCCTCGATCTACGCCGAGCTGGAGCGCGAACCGATCTCCGCCGCCTCCCTGGGCCAGGTGCACCGGGGCGTGTTGCTCAACGGCGAGAAGGTGGCCGTGAAGGTGCAGCGGCCGGGCCTGCGCGAGCAGATCACGCTTGATCTCTACATCGTGCGCAACATCGCCGCCTGGCTCAACCGCAACATCGGCCTGATCCGCTCCGATCTGGTGGCCCTGATCGATGAGCTGGGCAAGCGGGTGTTCGAGGAGATGGACTACTGCAACGAGGCCTCCAACGCCGAGCGTTTCGCCGAACTGCACGCCCACAACCCTCGGATCGCCGTGCCGCGCATCCACCGCCATGCCACGGCCCGGCGGGTGCTCACGATGGAGTGGATCGATGGGGTGAAGCTCACCAACCTCGAGGCGGTGCGCCAGCTCGGCATCGACCCCGACGACATGGTGAGCGTGGGCGTGAACTGCTCGCTGCAGCAGCTGCTGGAGCACGGCTTCTTCCATGCCGATCCCCACCCCGGCAACCTGCTGGCCCTGGCCGATGGGCGCCTCGCCTATCTGGATTTCGGGATGATGAGCACCGTGAGCCGCGAAAGCCGCACGGGGCTGATCCAGGCGGTGGTGCACCTGGTGAACCGCAACTTCGGCAAGCTCTCCAAAGACTTTGTGAGCCTCGGCTTCCTGGCGGAAGACGTGGATCTCTCACCGATCGTGCCGGCCTTCGAGCAGGTGTTCGGTCAGGCCCTGGAGATGGGGGTGAGCCGCATGGATTTCAAGGCCGTCACCGACGACCTCAGCGGCGTGATGTACCGCTTCCCCTTCCAGGTGCCGCCCTACTACGCCCTGATCATCCGCTCGTTGGTGACGCTCGAAGGCATCGCCCTGAGCGTCGACCCCGACTTCAAGATCCTCGGCGCCGCCTATCCCTACTTCGCCCGCCGGCTGATGGAAGATCCCGATCCGCAGCTGCGCAACAGCCTCAAGGAGATGCTGTTCGACGGCGAGATCTTCCGCTGGCAGCGGCTCGACAACCTGATCAGCAGCGCCGCCAGCGGCAGCCAGCTCGATCTCGACGGCCTGCTGGATCAGGTGCTCGATTTCCTGTTCTCCCCCAACGCCGGGATGCTGCGCGGGCAGCTGGTGGAGGCAGCGGTGAATCAGATGGATGCCCTGGGCTGGCAAACCACCCTGCGCATCACCCAGCGGCTGCCACGGCTGCTGCGGCCGCCCGGCCTGCGCGATGCCCTGCCGATGAGCGCCAACGACGCCGAACTGCTCTCACTCGAACCGATCCAACGGCTTGTGGCCATCCTGGGCCAGCTCCCTGGCTTCGAGCCGCAGCTGCTGCTGAAGCGGATCCCGCGGCTGCTGCAGGAAACTGAGCTGCGCCGCATGGGGGCCGAGCTGGCCCGCGGTCTGGCGGAGCGCGGTGTGGTGCACCTGGTGCGCGATGTGCTGATCGGGGTGGATCGCAGCCGACCGATCCCCACCCAGCAACCCGCCTAAGGTCGGCCCCAGGTTGCTCATCCGCTCACCATGGCCGCACGCAAGCGTCAGCGTCTGGTTGCCGCACTGCTGGGTCTGGGCCTGATCGGCGGTTCACCAGCAGCGCTGGCAGCCGAAAATGTGGTGTTCGTCACCGGGGCTTTCCGCCGCTCGATCGCGGTGGCCGACCTGGAGCTGTTGGCCTCCACGGGCGAGGCCCGGGGCCTGATCGCCGACGTGCTCAAGATCGCCAAACAGAAGCCGGAGGAGGTGAGCAAGCTGCTCAAGGCCGAGCTCTCGATCCCGCTGCTGCTCACCAGCCGCCTGCTCAGCACCCGCCTGGGGGAAGCGCTGCTGGCCCGGGTGGCGCAGATCATCTACCCCCTCTACGCCAAAGGGGCCGGCATCCCGGCGCTGCGGGCCGGCGTGATCAATGCCCTGGTGGCCACCGACGGCAAGCTCAGCGCCATCGGCTTCATCAAGGCCTACCCCGTGGATGAGATGGAGGTGAGCATCCCGGCGCTGCTGGCGGTGCTGCAGAAAGCCAAGTCGATCAGCGAGCTGGCCCAGTTCTTCATGGAGTCGCCCCTGGATGGGCTGCGGGGGACCGGCGGCAGCACCACGAAACCCGCCCCGTAGATTCGCCTTCAGACCGTCCCTGCAGCCTGTGGCCCTGTTGTCCTCCCTTCGCCGGCGCCTGGGACACACCCGCCCGGCCATGCAGGACTGGCCCGGCCTGATCGAGGCCTACCGCAAGTGGCTACCGGTGAGCGACAAAACGCCGGTGATCACCCTGCGGGAGGGGGCCACCCCGCTGATCCCGGCGCCGGTGATTGCGGAACGCATCGGCCGTGGCGTGAAGGTGTACCTGAAATACGACGGCCTCAACCCCACCGGCTCCTTCAAAGACCGGGGGATGACCATGGCCATCTCCAAGGCCAAGGAAGCGGGCTCCGAGGCCGTGATCTGCGCCAGCACCGGCAACACCTCGGCGGCAGCTGCCGCCTATGCCCGCCGCGGCGGCATGCGCGCTTTTGTGCTGATCCCGGATGGCTACGTGGCCCAGGGCAAGCTCGCCCAGGCTCTGCTCTACGGCGCCGAGGTGCTGGCGGTGAAGGGCAACTTCGACCGCGCGTTGGCCATCGTGCAGGAGGTGGCCAACCAATACCCGATCACCCTCGTGAATTCGGTGAACCCGTACCGCCTGCAGGGCCAGAAAACGGCGGCTTTCGAAGTGGTGGATGCTCTGGGCGAGGCGCCCGACTGGCTCTGCATCCCCGTGGGAAATGCCGGCAACATCAGCGCCTACTGGATGGGCTTCAACGAATACAAGGCAGCAGGCCACAGCCGCCGCCTGCCGCGGATGATGGGCTTCCAGGCCGCTGGATCGGCGCCGCTGGTGCTGGGTCACACCGTGGAGCAGCCCGACACGATCGCCACCGCCATCCGCATCGGTAACCCGGTGAACAAGGAACGGGCCCTGAAAGCCCGCGCTGAAAGCAACGGCGATTTCATGGCCGTGACGGACACCGAAATCATCGAGGCCTACAAGCTGCTCGGCAGCGGTGAAGGTGTGTTCTGCGAGCCCGCCAGCGCCGCCTCCGTGGCCGGGCTGCTCAAGCGCCGTGAGGAGGTGCCCGCCGGCGCCACGGTGGTGTGCGTGCTCACCGGCAACGGCCTGAAGGACCCGACCACCGCCATCGAACACAACGATTCCAAGTTCCACACGGGGCTGGAACCTGACACGAGCATCGTGGCGAAGGTGATGGGGTTCTGAACCCACCAACCTGAACAAACGAGGGTTTACGCCCCCAAAAAGCCCCGCCGGGTTTCCTCGGCGGGGCTTTTTGCTGCAAGACAACCACAAAAGCGTCTGTTCACAGGCTGAGGAAAACCCGCCAGACCAACCAGGGAAAACTATGGGCGTCCAACACAGCCTGAACCCGTGAGTTTTCCGCAATGGCGGGAATCAGCGGAAAACAAGCTTTTCCGGATGCGCTCACTGACGCAATCACCAGGGCTGTGGAAACAAGATCAGTTGCGCTGCAGTGCTTTAGAAGGGTTTTGATCCGTTTCCCCACCCTCTACGGCTGCGAATTTGGATTTTGTTCTTTGAATCTCTTGATCCGTTAGACGTCGGGTTGGGGAGAAGTGGGGAAACCGCTCGCTGGCCCCGTTGCACTTCCCGCCCTGTTGTGGAAGCGTGGGAGCCGCTTTGCCCATGCCATGAAGCTGGTCTGTTCCCAGGCCGAACTCAACGCCAGCCTTCAGCTGGTGAGCCGGGCCGTGGCGGGTAGGCCAACCCATCCGGTGTTGGCCAATGTGCTGCTCACGGCCGATGCCGGCACGGGCCGCCTCAGCCTCACCGGGTTTGACCTGAGCCTGGGCATTCAGACCAGCCTCAGCGCCGCGGTGCAGACCAGCGGTGCCATCACCCTGCCGGCCCGTTTGTTGGGTGAGATCGTGTCGCGGATGCCTGCCGACAGTCCGATCGGGCTCACGGCGCTCGAGGGCGGCGAGCAGGTGGAACTCACCAGCGCCTCCGGCAGTTATCAGATGCGTGGGATGCCCGCTGAAGATTTTCCGGAGCTGCCCCTCGCCCAGGCCGCCACGCCGATCAAGCTTGACCCTGAGATGCTGGTGAAAGGCCTGCGGGCCACCCTGTTCGCCAGCAGCAGCGACGAAGCCAAGCAGCTGCTCACAGGGGTGCATCTGGGCCTGGATGCCGACGGCCTGGAATGCGCCGCCACCGATGGCCACCGGCTGGCGGTGCTGCGCTTGCCCAACAGCGCTGAGGCGGAAGCCGAACTGGATGTGACCGTGCCTGCCCGCTCCCTGCGGGAGCTGGAGCGGTTGCTCTCCAGCCGTGGCGGCAGCGATCCGGTGAGCCTGTTCTGTGATCGCGGCCAGGTGGTGTTCCAGTGGGCTGATCAGGTGCTCACCAGCCGCAGCCTCGATGGCACCTATCCCAACTACCGCCAGCTGATCCCGGAGAGCTTCGGCCGCAGCCTCAAGCTGGATCGCAAGGGGTTGCTCAGCGCCCTGGAACGGGTGGCGGTTCTGGCTGATCAGCACAACAACGTGGTGAAGATCAGCAGCGATCCCGCCGCCGGTCAGCTGGCGATCAGCGCCGACGCTCAGGACGTGGGCAGCGGCTCCGAATCGATCGCCGCCGCCGTGAGCGGTGACGCCATCCAGATCGCTTTCAACGTGCGCTACGTGCTCGAGGGCTTGAAGGCGATGAGCGCCGAGCGGGTGGAGGTGCGCTGCAACGCCCCCACCACGCCGGTGGTGCTGGCCCCGGAGGATGCCTCGGCCTTCACCTACCTGGTGATGCCGGTGCAGATCCGCCAGTGAGCCTCCCGGAGCAGTTGCTGCTCAGCGACCTGTTGCGGCGCCATGTGCGCTGTGATCGGGGGGTGGATCACGGCGCTGGCGCGCTCGCCTGGATGCATCCGCCGGTGCATCGCCTTCTGGGCTGGATCAGCAAGCCCTCGGCCTTCGGCGATCGTCGCCTCGCCTGGCGGCTCGATCAGCTGCGGGGGCTCAGTGAGCAGGAGGCGCTGGTGCAGGGAGACCCGGCCGACACCGATCTCCCCACGGTGGATCGCCTGCCCACCCTGATTGATGCGGCGCTGCTCGATCGCCGCGGTGATCCGATCGGCACCGTGGCTGATGCGGCGGTGGAGCTCAGCAGCGGTCGGATTCTCCACTACTTGGTGTCGCGCAGCGACCCGCGTCTGCCCGGCAGCAGCCGCTGGCGCCTCAGCCCTGAGCGCATCAGCGATCAGCAGCCCGGTCAGGTGTTCACAGGGCTGAGCGAGCTGGATGATCTGCCCTTAGCTCGCGCCAGCGTGCGCCAGGAGTTTCTGCGCCGCGGCCGCCGCTGGCGCGATCAGCTGCAGGAGGAAACCGAGCGATTGCGCGACCAGTTCCAGCAGGCCGGCGATCGCTTCGAGGAGCGCTTGGAGGGTTGGATGGAAGAGGAACCCAGCTGGGAGCGGCAGCCCGACCAGCCTCAGCCCCCTCGACGGCCGGCCGAAGCCTGGGATGATTGGGACGACGACCGGGATTCCTACGACGCTCCGCCATCCCGGTCACGCCCCCAGCGGCCGGGCGGGCAAGACGATGATCCCTGGCTCTGAGGGCTGAACCATGTGTTACGGCTGCTTCCTGCGTTCCGGTGATGCGGCTCAGGTGGGTCTGTCCCACCGCCTGGGTTTGGTGACTGAGTTGCGCAGCATCGATCCTGAGCTGCTGATCGCGCCCGACTTTCGCGACTTCACCACCCAGCTGGTGGTTCCCCCCGATGGGGTGCTGGATCTCTACCTGCATCGCCCCGCCGGAGCGGCCTGGGTGCAGGGCGGAGGTTTTGGGGCCCAGTGGATCAACACCATGGCCATGGACGACGGCCTGTATGGATTTCTGCAGACCGCCCTCGGCCAGCTCGACGCTCTGATCCAGCTCGACTTCCGCTTCACCGATCAGGTGGATCAGGCCGACTTGCGGCTGTATCTCGACACGGAGATCAATCTGGGTGACGACGGCGTCGCCCTCGGGATCGCCCTCTCCAACAGCGTGGCGGATCGCCACTTCTGGGAGCTCTTCATCAACACCCCCGCTTTTGCGGGTCAGGAGCTCTATCTGCGTTATGCGCTCCTGCACGAGATCGGCCACGCCCTCGGCCTCGAGCACCCCTTTGATCGCTCCGATGGCGATGTGTTTGTGAGTGGGGTGTCGGCCTGGAGCGCTTTCCCTGAGGAAACGCTGATGGCCTACCGCGATCCTCTGCTCGGGGCGTGGCCCACCTGGTTTTCCAGCAACGACATTCATGCCTTGCAGCGCATCTGGGGGGTGGAGACGGCTGTGGATCCGTTGGCGCAGCCTTGGCCGCAGCGCCTGATCGGCAGCAACCAGCCCGATCGCCTCACCGGAGGTCTGGCTGGCGATCTGCTCCTCGGCCATGGCGGCCACGACATCCTGATCGGCGGCGCTGGCGCCGATGAACTGTGGGGCGGGCGCGGTAGCAATCGCTTCAGCAGTGCGCCCGATGGGGCCGTGGATTGGCTGTTGATTACGCCTGATGGCTCTGCTAGACGCCGGGTCGCCGGTCGCAGCATTGACGTGATTGAGGCGCTCGGCAGCGAAGATCGTGTGGCGGTGCTGGGGGCCAGCACCCAGGAGCTGCGGGTGCGGCGGATCAAGCTCAACAGCACAGAACACGGTCGCCTGAGCGGCCTCGGGATCAGCATCGGCAAGCAGCTCGAGGCCATCTACACCGGTGATCTGTTGCAACGCCGGCAGCTGCAGGCCTGTCTGCTGGGGGTGCCGGAAGGCTTCGCGGGCAGCTGGGGATGACGCTCGGCGACACTGGATGGATCTGCATGCACGTGTTGTGGTGGCCGCTGCTGAGTCGAACTACTCCGTGCCCGAAGCGCTGAAGAAGGAGAACCTCAGCCAGGCCGATTACGACGAGATCTGCCGCCGTTTGGGCCGCGCCCCCAACCGCGCTGAGCTGGGCATGTTCGGGGTGATGTGGTCGGAGCACTGCTGCTACCGCAACTCGCGGCCGTTGCTGCAGGGCTTCCCCACCACCGGCCCGCGCATCCTGGTGGGCCCCGGCGAGAACGCCGGTGTGGTGGATCTGGGCGAAGGCCAGCGCCTCGCCTTCAAGATCGAGAGCCACAACCACCCCTCGGCTGTGGAGCCGTTCCAGGGTGCGGCCACTGGCGTGGGCGGCATCCTGCGCGACATCTTCACGATGGGCGCCCG
Organism: Vulcanococcus sp.; assembly: GCF_044369115.1. GTDB lineage: Bacteria > Cyanobacteriota > Cyanobacteriia > PCC-6307 > Cyanobiaceae > Vulcanococcus. The sequence continues at coordinate 43,580 of NZ_JBIPMN010000001.1, forward strand.
GCCGATCGCCCTGCTCAACGCCCTGCGTTTTGGCCCGCTCGAAGATGAGCGCAATGTGGGCCTGATGGAGGGCGTGGTGGCCGGCATCGCCCACTACGGCAACTGCGTGGGCGTGCCCACCGTGGGTGGTGAGGTGGCGTTTGACGCCAGCTATTCCGGCAACCCGCTGGTGAACGCCATGGCCCTCGGCTTGATGGAAACCGAGGAGATCGTGTGCTCCGGCGCCGAGGGCGTGGGCTACCCCGTGGTTTACGTGGGCAGCACCACTGGCCGCGACGGCATGGGCGGCGCCAGCTTTGCGAGTGCCGAGCTCACCGAAGCCTCCCTCGACGACCGCCCCGCCGTGCAGGTGGGCGACCCCTTCCTGGAGAAGGGCCTGATCGAGGCCTGCCTCGAAGCGTTCCAAACCGGTGATGTGGTGGCCGCTCAGGACATGGGCGCCGCTGGCCTCACCTGCAGCTGCTCGGAGATGGCCGCCAAGGGGGGCCTCGGCATCGAACTCGATCTCGACCGGGTGCCCGCCCGCGAGGCCGGCATGACCCCCTACGAGTTTCTGCTGAGCGAATCCCAGGAGCGGATGCTGTTTGTGGTGAAGCCCGGCCGCGAGCAGGCGCTGATGCAGAGCTTCACCCGCTGGGGTCTGCAGGCCGCCGTGGTGGGCCGCGTGCTCGAAGACAACATCGTGCGCGTGCTCCAGAACGGCGAAGTGGCGGCCGAAGTGCCCGCCAGCGCCCTGGCCGACGACACCCCGATCAACCGCCACGAGCTGATCAGCGAACCTCCCGCTGAGATCCAGGCCCATTGGCGCTGGAGCGAGGCCCAACTGCCCGCCGCCACCCCCAATGGCATCACGCCT
>NZ_JBIPMN010000088.1:0-10569 GCF_044369115.1 Vulcanococcus sp.
GAGGCCCTGCTGGAGCTGCTCGACGACCCCACCATCGCCTCCAAGCGCTGGGTGTATCGCCAATACGACCATCAGGTGCAGGCCAACACCGTGATTCCCCCGGGCGGCGCCGATGCGGCGGTGGTGCGCCTGCGGCCCCAGCAGGGCGAGGGTTCCCTGGCGGCGGCCAACCGCGGTGTGGCGGCGGTGGTGGATTGCCCCAACCGCTGGGTGGCCCTCGATCCCGAGCGCGGCGGCATGGCCGCAGTGGCCGAGGCGGCCCGCAACCTCAGCTGCGTGGGTGCCGAGCCCCTGGCTGTGACCGACAACCTCAACTTCCCCTCCCCCGAAACGCCCACCGGCTACTGGCAGCTGGCCCTGGCCTGTCGCGGCCTCTCAGCGGCCTGCTCCGCCCTCGACACGCCCGTGACCGGCGGCAACGTGTCGCTCTACAACGAAACCCGCCTGCCCGATGGGCGCATGCAGCCGATCCACCCCACGCCGGTGGTGGGCATGGTGGGCCTGGTGCACGATCTGGCTCAGGTGCGCGGCCAGGCCTGGCGCGAGGCGGGCGATGCGATCTGGTTGCTGGGGGTGCCGCTCGAGGCGGGTGAGGCTCCAGCCGATCCCCGCCTGAGCCTGGCCGGCAGCAGCTACCTGGAGCGGGTGCATGGAGCCGTTACGGGGCGCCCACCCGAGATCGATCTGGCGCTGGAGCGTTCGGTGCAGGGCTTCCTGCGCCAGGCGATCGCCAAGGGCCTGGTGCGCTCGGCCCACGACCTCAGCGATGGCGGCCTGGCGGTGGCTGCAGCAGAGTGCTGCATCGCCAGTGGCCTCGGTGCCCATCTGGAGATCCCTGTCAGCCGCACCCGCGTGGATCGCTTGCTGTTCGCCGAAGGTGGTGCCCGCATCCTGGTGAGCGTGGCCCCGGCGCAGACGGTGGCTTGGCAGGAGGCACTCGATGCGGCCGGCGTTCCGGCCCAGTGCCTGGGGGTGGTGGCCGCTGAAACGGAGCTGCAGATCCAGCAGGCCGCTCAGCCGCTGTTGCGTTTGCCGGTGGCTCAGTTGGCGGCCCAGTTCGAGCAGGCCATTCCCCGCCGCATGGGCGTGGATCTGCCCCCCACAGCGTGAGCCGGGGTTCCGGCACGAACACACCTCTGATGCACAATGCTGAAGCAAATCCAAAGGTGGGACCTGCGGTGACCGACGTGCACTCCGGCTCCCTTCCCACCCAGCCCGAACGCCCCGACAAGCCGGAAGAGGCCTGCGGTGTGTTTGCGGTGCTGGCGGCTGATCAGCCGGTGGCCAACCTCACCTATTTCGGCCTCTACGCCCTGCAGCACCGCGGCCAGGAGTCGGCTGGCATCGCCGTGTTCGATGCCGATCCCAGCGAGCCGGCTCGGCCCAAGGTGCGCATGCACAAAGATATGGGCCTGGTGAGCCAGGTGTTCGATCAGGGCGTGCTTGAGCGCCTGCCCGGCCAGCTGGCCATCGGCCACAACCGCTACTCCACCACCGGCAGCAGCAAGGCCTGCAACGCCCAGCCGGTGCTGCTCAACACCCGCCTTGGCCCGCTGGCCTTTGCCCACAACGGCAATCTGGTGAATGCCGGCGAGTTGCGGGAGGCGATTGCGGCCGACATCCCGGAAGTGGAGTTCACCTCCACCACCGATTCCGAGCTGATCGCCTTCGCGATTCAGCACGCGGTGAATCAGGGCCTGGGCTGGGAGGCGGCGATCCGGGAGGCCGCCAGCCGTTGCCGCGGCGCCTTCAGCCTGGTGATCGGCACCCCGGAGGGCCTGTATGCCCTGCGCGATGGCCATGGCATTCGCCCCCTGGTGTTCGGCCACATGGGCGAGGTCAGCGAGGCCCAGTGGGTGGTGAGCAGCGAAACCTGCGGGCTCGACATCATCGGCGCCAGCTTCGATGGCGATGTGGAGCCCGGCGAGATCATGCACTTCCGCCTGGGTGATCCCGAACCCAGCCGCAGCCGCTGGACCACTGAGCCCCCCAAGCTCTGCGTGTTCGAGATGATTTATTTCGCCCGGCCCGATAGCCGTTTCTTCGGCGAATCGCTCTACAGCTACCGGGTGCGGATCGGCGAAGTGCTGGCCCGCGAAACGCCCGTGGAGGCCGACATCGTGATCGGCGTGCCGGATTCCGGCATCCCGGCCGCGATCGGCTACTCGCAATACAGCGGCATCCCCTTCGGCGATGGCCTGATCAAAAACCGCTATGTGGGCCGCACCTTCATTCAGCCCACCCAGGCGATGCGTGAGGCCGGCATCCGCGTGAAGCTCAACCCGCTGCCGGATGTGCTTGCCGGCAAGCGCGTGGTGGTGATCGACGACTCGATCGTGCGCGGCACCACCAGCCGCAAGCTCGTGGCCGCCATCCGCGATGCCGGCGCCACCGAGGTGCACATGCGCATCAGCTCACCGCCGGTGACCCACCCCTGCTTCTACGGCATCGACACCGACACCCAGGACCAGCTGATCGCCGCCCGCCTCACCCTCGAGGAGATCGCCGCCCATCTGGGGGTGGATTCGCTCGCCTACCTGAGCAAAGAGGGGATGGTGGAAGCAGCCCAGGCCAATGCCGGCCACTTCTGCACTGCCTGCTTCGACGGCGCCTACCCGATCGAGATGGATGAGAGCGTGAGCGGCAGCAAGCTGATGCTCGAGCCCAAGGGGATCGCGGCGACGGTCTGAGGTCTGAGCGGGCCCCTGGCGCCCTTCGGCTACCGACCAGCTGCCTTCAGCACGATCTTGATCGTTTTGAACAGGATCAGCAGATCGAGCCAGAGGGAGGCGTTGCGCAGATAGAAGAGGTCGTAGCTGAGCTTGAGCTCGGAATCCTCGATGCTGGAGGCGTAGGGCATGTTCACCTGGGCCCAGCCGCTCAAGCCCGGCCGCATCCAGTGGCGCAGTTTGTAGTTGGGGATCTGCTGCTCGAGGATCTGTTCGAGATCCGGGCGCTCCGGCCGCGGTCCGATCAGGCTCATTTCCCCTCGCAGCACATTGATCAGCTGCGGCAGTTCATCGAGGCGGGTGCGGCGCAGCCAGTAGCCCACCGGCGTGATCCGCTGGTCGTTGGTCTGCGCCCATTGGGCCCCGGCGGCTTCGGCGTTGAGGCTCATCGTGCGGATCTTGAGCACGTTGAAGGGTTGCCCCAGCAGGCCTGAACGCTGTTGGCGGTAGATCACGGCGCCACCGTCGTGCAGTTTCACCAAGGCGAGCGCCAGCAGCAGCAGCGGAGCGCTGAGCAGCAGCAGCAGCAGGCTCACCAACACATCGGCATAGCGCTTGAGCTGCTTCTGCAGGCTGGTGCGCTGGCCGTCGATGCTGGCGGAGAACAGCAGCCACTGGTTGTCGATCCAGCGGGTTGGAATGCGCTGCAGTTCCTGTTCGGCCAGCTCCACCACTGAGAACACCGCTTGGCCGCGGTTCACGGCCTCCTGGCAGAACCGCTGCAGCGCGGCATCGTTGATCACCCCGGCGCTCAGGGCCAGGGCTTCGCCATCCAGCAGCTGGGTAGCGCTGCTGCCGGAGCTGAGTTCGGTGATCTCGGGCAGGGGGCCTGCGGCCATCAGGCTCCGCCGCCATTCCGCCGCCAGAGAGCTGATCTCGCTGGGCAGGGCCACGATGTGCCATCGCCCTTGTGGCTTGCTCGGCCGCAGGCGGCGCAACAGCAGCCGCACCGCTGCGCTCCAGAGGCTGAGCAGCACAAACAGCGGAATCAGGTTGCTGCGGAAGAACAGATCGCTGGTGATCTGCAGCCGGAACAGATAACTGAACACAGCGGCGGCGGCGATGCTGGCCAGGGCGGTGCTGCCCAGGCGCGCCAGCATCTGGGTCCAGGCCAGGGTTTTCAGCTTCAGCAGCGTGTAGGAGCCGAACAGCCAGCCGAGGCTGCAGTAGATCAGCACCAGCACCAGCAGCGGCGCGCTCTGGGGGATCACCAGCTGCCCGTTGCTGACGCCGTTGAGCATGGCCAAACCCACCAGCCCCACGGCATCCAGCAGGGCTGCCGTCAGCAGCGGAATTCGGTGCCGTGCCCAGGGCATCAGTTCATGCCAGCGGCGCCTCGGTGCCCTGGGCCTGGTGCTGCACGGCGCCACCGAGCCCGAAGGCGGCGTGCACCGCCTGCAGCGCCTTCACGCCATCGGCTTCCGGCACCACGCAGCTGGTGCGGATCTCGCTGGTGGCGATCATTTCGATGTTGACTCCCGCCTGAGCCAGGGAGCGGAACATCCGGGCTGCTGTGCCGGCGGTGCAGGGCATGCCGGCCCCCACGGCGCTCACCCGGGCGATGGCGATGCCCTCCTCGAAGCTGGCGCCCGGCCACTGGTTGAGCAGCGGCTGCAGGGCGGTGCGGGCGCGGCTGAGGTCGTCGCGCTTGAGGCAGAAGCCCATGTCGCGGCTCTGCTGCTCGCCGCTGCCGTGGCTGCGTTCTGATTGCACGATCGCATCGAGGCTGATGCCGGCATCGGCCAGCACCCGGCACACGGCGGCGGCCGTGCCGGGCTTGTCGGGGATGCGGCGCACGGCCACCTGGGCCTGATCGCGATCGAGGGCCACGCCGCGCACTTCCGGTTGGCCGGCGCCGGAGGGGGGTGGATTGAGATGCAGCTGGCGCTCGTTGAGCTCGAAGCACTGGGCCGCGGCCTGCAGCGCTTTGCTGCCCTGGTGGCCGGCTACCAAGCAACTCACCTTCACTTCGCTGGTGGCGATCAGGCGCAGGTTGATGCCGCCTTTGGCCAGGGTGTCGAACAAGCGGGCCGCCACACCGGGTCGGCCCATGATCCCGGCCCCCGAGATGCTCAGTTTGGCCATGCCGCCTTCGGCACTGATGGTGGCGGTCTCAGCACCCGCTTCCAGTGCTGCTAACACTTCGCGACACACCAGCTGGGCGCGATCGAGCTGAGCTTCGGCCACGGTGAACGCAATGTCGTTCGTGAAGCCGCAGTGGTCTCCGCTGCAGTTGGCGTCGGCCTCATGGGTGGATTGCACGATCAGATCCACGTTGAGCCCCGCGCTGGAGAGGGCTTCAAACAGCTGGGCGGCCACCCCAGGGCGATCGGGCACGTGGGCCAGGGCCAACACGGCCTGGTCGGTGTCGAGCTCGGCGCCATCCACCGGTTTGCCCAGCTCCAGGCCCTCGCCGCTGCCGCGGCGGCTGGCGGCATCGCTGGTGAGCAGCGTGCCGGGCTGATCGCTCCAGCTGGAGCGCACCACCAGCGGCACGCCGTAGTTGCGGGCGATCTCCACGGCCCGCGGGTGCAGCACGGCCGCGCCGAGGCTGGCCAGCTCCAGCATCTCGTTGCAGGTGATCGTATCCATCAGCTGGGCATCGGGCACCTTGCGGGGGTCGGTGCTGAGCACCCCCGGCACGTCGGTGTAGATCTCGCAGGCATCGGCGCCGAGGGCTGCCGCCAGGGCGACGGCGGGGGGGTCGGAGCCGCCGCGGCCGAGGGTGGTGATCTCGGGCAGGCCGCTCAGGCCGCTGCTGGTGCCCTGGAAGCCGGCCACCACCACCACGTTGCCGTCGTTCAGCAGCCGCTGCAGCCGATCGGTGCGCACCTCAAGGATGCGGGCGCGCCCATGGGCCGATTCGGTGAGGATGCCCACCTGCGGGCCGGTCATCGACACGGCCGGCACCCCCTGGGCATGGAGCGCCATCGCCAGCAGGGCGATCGACACCTGCTCGCCGGTGGCCAGCAGCATGTCCATCTCCCGCTGCGGCGGGCTGCTGCTGATGGCGCGGGCCAGGCCGGTGAGCTCGTCGGTGGTGTGCCCCATGGCCGACACCACGATCACCAGATCGTGACCCGCCTGGCGGCTGCTGGCGATTCGCTGGGCCACCGCCTGGATCCGCTCCACATCGGCCACGGAGGTGCCGCCGAACTTCTGGACCAGCAGAGCCATGGCGATGGGCTGCGTTAACGGCTGATTGTCCTACGCGGAGTTGTTGTGGTGTTTTCCGCGATACGAGGGCTTCAGCCGCTGAGCAGGAAGCCGTCGCGGAAGGCATCGCCGGGATCGCTGCCGCGTTTGAGCGCTGCTTCCACCTCGAGCAACTGGCGCAGCAGGGCCAGGAAGCGCGCCGGCTTGCGGCCGCGGATCTGTTTGCGCATCACGTAGATGCGTTTGGGGTTGCCGATGCCGGCGGCCTTGGCGATGGCATTCACATCGCTCTCGCCCTGTTGATCGAGCAGGCTCACCCACAGCCAGCCCCGGATCTGCCCGCAGAGGGTGGCCACGATCCGCAGCGCCGGCTCATTGGCCGCCAGCAGCGCATCCACCAGCGCCACCGCTTCGGCAGGCTGCCCCGCCAGGAGCGCATCGCCCACCTGCAAGGCGTTGGTGGCCTGGCTGCCCACCAGGGCCTCCACGGCGGCGGCGGTGATCGGCTTGGCCCCCACATACAGCGCCAGCTTCTCCAGTTCGCTGGCCAGCCGTGCGCTGTCGCTGCCGATGGCTTCGCTGAGGGCTTCGGCGGCCGCGGGCTCCAGCGCGAGCCCCAGCTCTCGCGCCGTGCGCTGCACCAGCTCGATCTGGCCGGCTCCATCCCAGATCGCCGGTAGCTGGAAGCTTTGCTCGCCGGCTTCGCCGGCCTTCACCAGCTTCTGCAACGCCTTGGTGGTGCGCAGGCGTGCATCGGGCTTGGCGCTGTTGACCAGCAGCAGATGGCACGACTCGGGGATGAGCGGGAGGGCTGCTTCTAGCTGCTCCGCCAGTTCGGCTGGGCACTGGTTGCAGAAGGGGCTCCGCTGCAGCAGCACCACCCGATCGCCGCCGCCGAAGGGTGGGGTGCGGGCTTCCTCCAGGGCCTGCCTGGCCTGGGCTGGGTCGCTGCCATCGAGCCGCGACAGATTGATGCTCTGCCAGGCCGGATCGATGCGCTGCTGGATCAGTGCCTCCACCGCGCGGCTGCGGGCTGCTTCGTCGTCGCCCCAGAGCAGGTGGATCGGCATCAGATCCTCAGGGCACTGAGCACCGGGTGTTGGCCAGTCTGGGCGAGGGCGGGGTGATCGGTCACCAGCACGGTTGCATCGGTGGCAATGGCAGTGGCCAGCTCGATGGCTCGGGTGTCGTCGAGTTGGGGTTCTTGCCGTTGCAGCCGCGATGCCGCGAGCACCAGGGCGCCATCGGCCGGCACTTGCAGCCAATGCTGCGGATTGGCGAAGGCGTTGGCGTAGCGCTGGGCGAGCAGTTCATCCCCCCGGGCCAGGGGCCCTTCCAGCACCCGCGCCAGGCTCACACTGCTGATCACCCCCTGCCAGGTGCCCTGGGCAATCCCCTGCAGCAGCGGTGTGAGGTATTTCCCGGTGCCTTTGGCATCGGCGAGGAAGGCCACCAGGGCAGAGCCATCGAGGGCAATCCGGCTGCCGTGCTTCAGATGACTGGGGCTGAAGGGCTCCGCGTTGATCGCCTGCACCAAGGCCGGAGCGGATGGCGCCGGGCGGGCGGGATGGCGCTGGTTGGGATCCCAGCACTGGCGGCCACTGCCCTGGAGGGTCATCAGGCTCTGAATCTGGCGCTGGCGCTTGTGTGGATCGTTGGGAGGCTGGCCCCCAATCGGCACCAAGGCCGCCATCGGCTTTTTATGCCGCTGAATCACGAAGGCCTCGCCGGCCGCAGCCCGCTCCAGCAGTTCCGGGAGCCTGCGCCTCGCTTCCTCTACCCCCAGTGGTGGTGTCGACATGGTGCGCGAGCCGTGTCCGTTTTTCTGTACGGAGTGTACGGAAGTCTGGACACACCGAAAAACAAATCGATCAGGCCCCTTCAGGGTTGTCTGGTGAGGGTGATCCGTTGAAGACGCACCTGTTGAAGACGTATCTAAGGCGCACACCTGTGAGTTGCTGACCCCTGGGGCTTCAAGCTGCTGGTGCGTCTCCTGAGTGCCCGGCGTGGCTGATGCTCCTCCCGGTTTCGATCACCCGATCTTCAGCGAGAGCATTCGCCTGATTCGCGCTGCGCTGGCAGAGCAGCCCCCCCACCTGAGGTTCGATCTCACCAGCCTTGCGCCGCCCGAGCAGGACGTGGTGCTGCGTTTGATCCACAGCAGCGGCGATCTCAGCGTGACGGCCGATCTGCGCTTTTCGCCGGATGCCTGCAACGCTGGCCTCGAGGCTCTGGCGCACGGTGCTCCGATCCTCACCGACACCGCGATGGCCGCGGCAGCCGTGGCGCCGATGGCGCGCCGCACCTTCGGTAATGGCGTGCACAGCGTGCTGAGTTGGGCGCCCGCTCAGGCTCCCCTCGGAAGCACGCGAGCTGCGGTGGGGATGGAGCGAGCTCTGCAGGAGCATCCAGGCGCGGTGGTGTTGATCGGTAGTGCGCCGACCGCTCTTGAGTTGCTTCTTGAGCAGGTGGCCGTCGGTCAAACGGCGGCGCCGGCCCTTGTGATCGGGATGCCGGTGGGGTTTGTGGGGGTGGCGGAGAGCAAGCGCCACCTGGCCGGGAGCGGCCTGCCGCAGATCCGCCTGGAGGGCAGCAGGGGGGGTGCCGGCTTGGTGGGCGCGGCGGCCAATGCCCTCTTGCGCCGCGCTTGGTTGGATCAGGCCGCGGCGGGGGCTTCGGCCATCGGGCCCACCGCCACATGACTGTTGGCCTCGATGCGGCCCAACACCTGGCGGGCCCGCAGCACCACCGCCGGTGGCACGCCGGCGAGGCGGGCGGCTTCGATGCCGTAGCTGCGGTTGGCGCCGCCGCTCACCACGCGGTGCAGGAAGCGCAGTTCGCTGCCGGTGTCTTCCACCAGCACCTGGGCATTGGCCACGTTGGGCAGCTGATCGGCGAGCTCGTTGAGCTCGTGGTAGTGGGTGGCGAACACGCTGCGGGCGCCGATCGTGTCGGCCAGGTATTCGGCCACGGCCCAGGCGATCGAGAGCCCGTCAAAGGTGGCAGTGCCGCGGCCGATTTCATCGAGCAGCACCAGGGAGCGATCGCTGGCGTGGTGAAGGATGTTGGCCGTTTCGGCCATCTCCACCATGAAGGTGGATTGGCCAGCGGCTAGGTCGTCGCCGGCGCCCACCCGCGTGAAGATGCGATCGGTGATGCCGAGCCGGGCGCTCTTGGCTGGAATCCAGCTGCCGATCTGGGCCATCAGCTGCAGCAGGCCCGTTTGGCGCAGATAGCAGCTCTTGCCGCTGGCGTTGGGACCGGTGAGCACCAGTAAGTCGGGAGGTAAGTCTTGAGTGATCTCGGGAGTGTTGTTTTCCTTGTTCGGCACCTCAGCTCCTGAGAAGCCCAGCGCGATGTCGTTGGGGGTGAAGGGGGCCTCCACCAGCAGCTGTTCCACCACCGGGTGGCGCCCGGCCTCGATCTGCAGCAGGCGGGCTTCGGGACCGTTGGGATCGGTGAGCTCCGGTTTGCAGTAGCCGCTGGTGGCGGCCAGCTCCGCCAGGGAGGCGATGGCGTCGAGCTCGGCCACCAGGCGGGCTGCGGCACGGATCGGTGCGGCCTGCTCACCCACCTGGCTGCGCAACTGGCAGAACAGCTCGTATTCCCGCTGGGCGGCGCGGGCCTTGAGCTGCAGGATCCGCCCCTCACGGGCCTTGAGCTCGGGGGTGACGAACCGCTCTTCGTTGGCGAGGGTCTGGCGGCGGATCCAGTGGTCGGGCACCGAGGCTGCCTTGGCCTTGCTCACCGCCAGGAAGTAGCCGAAGGTGCGGTGGTATTGGAGCTTGAGCGTGTGGATGCCGCTGGCGCTGCGTTCCGCCGCCTCCTGCTGGGCCAGCCAGGCCTGCTGATCGTCGAGCTGGTTGCGCAGCCCATCGAGTTGGGGGTCCACGCCGTCGTGGATCAGGCCGCCCTCGCTGAGGCTCAGGGGTGGGGTGTCGAGCAGCTGATGGCGCAGCTCGGCCGCCAGCGCCTCCAGCTCGGGCCAGGGCCGCGCCAGGGCCAGCAGCGGTTCACTCTGCACCGCAGCGCTCTGGATCACGGCGGCCAGCTGCGGCAGCCGCTCCAGGCCATCGGCCAGGGCCACCAGGTCGCGCGCCGAGGCGGTTCCGGCACCGGCACGCCCCGCCAGCCGCTCCAGATCCCCCATGGGCCGCAGCAGCCGGCGCAGCCCCACCCGCAGGGGCCGCTGCTCCACCAGCTCGCTCACCGCCTCCTGCCGCTCCAGGATCGCGGCGCGGTCGACAAGGGGGGCCTCGATCCAGCGGCGCAGGCAGCGGCTGCCCATGGCGGTGGCGGTGCGGTCGAGGGCCCAGAGCAGGGAGCCCTGCAGGGCGCCGCCCAGCTGGGTGCGGGGCAGCTCGAGGTTGCGGCGGGTCTGGGCATCGAGCACCAGCTGGTCGCCGGCGTGCCAGAGCCTTGGCATCTCCAGCGGGATGGCCGCGGCGCCCTCCGCGGGGGCAGCCTGGCTGGGTTCGGGGGCCGGCTGGGTCGTGTCCAGATAGGCCAGCAGGCCCCCGGCGGCCCGCAGCGCCAGGGGCGCCTCCCCCAGCCCCAGGCCATCGAGGCTGGCCAGGCGGAAGCGGCGGCGCAGCAGGGCGGCGGCTTCGGTGGCCTCGAAGGGGGTGCGGGCCAGGGCGGTGAGCCGCAGACCCTCGGGGCACCAGGCGGGCGCCTCCCCCGG
>NZ_JBIPMN010000124.1:0-7954 GCF_044369115.1 Vulcanococcus sp.
TCGCGGCGGCAGGTCACCGGTTGCGGCGCAGCCCTTGCAATCGGTGGGCCTGGTGCCGCCCCGGGCAGGGGAGGCACTGCTGTTCAACGCCGGTGAGCATTGGCACCGGATTCGGCCCTGCCAGGGCCCGCAGCCGCGGCTGGTGCTGGGGGGATTTCTGCGGCTGGATCGCAGCCGGCGCCAGCTGCTGGCCTACGTGTGAGGGCGCCGCTGTGATCCCTCCACTCGGGCACCTGGGGCTGTTCGAATACAGGCTGAGCGAGGCCCACGAACCGATCCGGATCCCGGATCTATCGATGCCGATGCCGGATCCGAAGGCGGTGGCCCAGCAGCCGGCCTGGGAGCAGCTGCAACCCCTGCTGGCGCTGGTGAACAGCTGCCTGCGGCAGTGGCCCGATCTGCTGGCAGACCCCTGGCTGGAGTTCGATCAGCCCGGTGAGGGCTGGCCCGGATTATTTCTGCGCCTGCAGCGCCCCGCCGCGCAGGGGGAACTGCAGGAGCTCGCGGCCAGCCTGAGCAGCGTGATGTCAGCACCGCCGCTGGAGGCACTGGCTGCTCTTGCTCTACCCGAGGGGGTGCGGATGTCCCATCTGGGGCTGTTCCAGCCGCGGCCAGGGCAGCGGCAACCCGCCTGGCGCTGCAACCTGGTGGGGCCGGCGGCGGCCCAATGGGGCTGGCTGCACCAGCAGCTGCCCGGCGCCGTGACTCAGCTGCAGGCGGCGGGGCTGGAGCCATTGCTCCTGGCCGAGCCAGCGGCCATGGCGTGGTCGGCCTGCTTCGACTGGCGGGCGACGCCGCAACCGCGGCTGGGGCTGGAGCTCTATCCCCCCGAGCGACTGCAGCAGGGCAGTGGCGAGGGCGACCCCGCTGCCCTGGCTCTGCTGGAGCTGCTCACACCCTGGTGCCCCAACGGCAGCCTGGAGCGCACACGGCAGTGGCATCGCCGCCGGTTGAGGGAGCGCTTCCAACCAGGGTTCAGCCACCTGAAGCTGGTGGCGAATCCCAACGATGGAGCCGGCGGCGGCGCTGCAGTGCAGCTCAAGCTCTACCTTCTGGCCCATGCACCTGTCTGAGGCCCAGCTGCAACGCGATGGCTTCTGCCATCTGCCTGGGGCCCTCAGCCCGCAGGCGATCAACCAGCTGCTGGCACAACGAGAGGCCATGCAGGCCTACATGCAGCGCAAACAGGCGCAAACCGAAACCCTGTGGTTCCTGCACCGGGAGATCCCGGCTCTCCAGGAGATCTTCACCCATCCCACCCTGCTGGCTCGGCTGGCTCGGCATGTGGGCCGCCGCAGCAGCCAGATCCAGCTGCTGGGCACCACGCTCTACTGCAAAACCCCCGGCTGCAACGGCACGGCCTGGCACCAGGACGGCCGGTTCATCCCCAGTGACAGCTTGCAGGCCTTCACCCTCTGGGTGCCGCTGCATCCGATCGACGGCGACAACGCCCCGCTGGTGTTCTTCGCCGGCACCCAGCGGTTCTGCCTGATCGACCAACCGCTCGCGAGCGACCGCTGGCCAGATGGCGTCGACCCCCACACCACAGCCGTTGTCGCGGCACCGCTGGCCCTGGGGGATGCAACCCTGCACCAGCTCTGGACCCTGCATGGCTCCCTGGCCATGGCGGCCCCCAGCGAGCGGCAGGCGCTGATCGTGAACTACCTCACGGCCCCGCTGGTGCTCAACCCCATCGCCAGGGCCGGCGGCGGCGCCATGGCACCGCTGATCAACCAGGTGCGGCAGTGGAATCTCGACACGCTGCAGCGCAATGCCGACTGACCTGCAGCTGGAGCTGGAGCAGTGCGGCCATGGGCGCTGCGATGGGCTCTGGCCAGCCGAGCGGCTCGCCGCTGTGCGTCAGGAAGCGGAGGAGCTCTGGCAACAGCAGCTGAGCAACAGCGGTAACGCGGCCCAACTGGAGCGCACCGGTGCGGATCCCCATGGCTGCGAGTGGCGACTGAGCCCGAAGCACCCCGCCATCTGGGCGCTGCTCACCAGCGGTGCACTACCCCAGCTCGTGGCGAAGGCCACGGGCTGGCAGGCCCTGCGCCCGCTGCACTTCGGCGTGCTGCGCAAGCAACCCGGCGCTGCCATGACCAGCTGGCATCGCGACAAGGACGTGATCCCCAGCGATGCGCCGATCCTCACCTGCTGGATCCCATTCACGCCGGTGCAGGAGGGCAGCGGCCTCTACTACGCGGAAGGCACCGCCCGGCTGGAGCCCCAGGAGGGCTGCCTCAACGACGAGAACGGACTGAAGCCACTGCTCTTGCAGAGCGGTATGCCGATGACGAGCACCAGCGCTTTCCAGCCGGGGGATGTGGATCTGCACAACGGCGTGGTGTGGCACTGCGGCCTGCCCAACCGGATGGCGGAGCCCCGGCTGGCCCTGGCGGCCTGCTTCATTCCAGACGGGGCCCGGCTCAATCCCGATCCGATCGGGTTCAATCCAGCTCGAGGCGCCACGCTGCGCCGCCGCATCCGCGAGCTCTATTTCCCGCAATTGGCGCCAGGGGATCCCCTGCAGGGGGAGGCTCACCCCGTGATCCGGCCCAGCTGAAAACAGCAGCGCCGCACCGCCTCCAGGCAGGAGCCATCGGTGTGGAAGCAGCCGCTGAGGGGTGGGAGCTCAGGCCACGGTGGCAGCCGCATCGCGCTGGGCGGGCTGGTGTTGGCGTGATGGCGGGCCGGCAGCCGCTCGGTGAGCTGATAAGACTGCTGCCGCTCCTGCACCAGGGTTTGAAACGCCAGCCACACGGGTAGCCAGTAGGCGCTCAGCTGCTGCGGGCTTGTGGGATCGGCAGGCATCAAGGCCGCGAGGGCCGGATCGCTGCGCACCACAAACCCGCGATGCAAGCCCAACCAGCGGCGGCGGAAGGGGTCAGCAGCAAAGCGAAGACTCCAAGCCACGATGCTCGCCAGCCAGGGGCCGGGGGAGCGGCAGAGCCAGCGGGGCTGGATCCGCAACCCGGGAGCACCGGAGGCGGAGAGATCCCAGAGCACGGCATAAAGGGAGGTGGTGACGTCCCAGGCACCCTCCAACCCACGGGCCCGCTGAAGCAACCACGCCTGCCGGCGCTGTGGGAAATCAGGGCGATGGGCCAGGGCCCCCAGGTGCAGGAGCTCTTCCACCTGCCATTCGTGATGCGCCGGCTCCGCTTCGCTCTGCAGCCAGAGGCTGAAGCTGGTGCTGCCGGTTTTCGGCAGGCAGAGCACGGGCCGGTAAAGCAACGCCCCGGGCGGCTCGGTCATCGCGCCGGCAGAGTGGCGAGCCAATCCAGCATCGCCCGGTTCACCTGATCCGGCACCTCATCGTGGGGGCAGTGGCCGGCCTGCAACACCACTTCGGTGGTGTTGGCCGGAGCGTGGCGCTGGAACGCACCGCGGCGGCCGGCGGCATTGATCCACGGGTCGCGGATGCCCCAGAGCAGCAGCAGTGGTGCCTGCAGCTGGGCGAACAGCGCATCGAGGGGTTGGCCGCGGGGGATGTCGAACACGGTGCGAAACACCCCGAAGGCCCCAGGGTCGCGGCTGGGCCGCAGGATCGACTCCACCAGCTCGTCGTCCACGTTGGTGGGGTTGACATACACCTGCTTGAGAGTGCGGCGCACATTGCCGGGGCGCCGCATGTTCTCGAACAGCAGCCGCTGCAGGATCGGGCTCTTGAGCAGGGCGCTACCGATGGTGCGGCGGGCAATGGCTCCCCATCCCTGCGGTTCACCCTGCTCATCGGAGAAGGGGCCAGCCGCGTTCAGCAGCACCACGCCGGCACATTGATCGCCCAGGGCCGCACCCGCCGCCAGGGCCGCATAGCCGCCGAGGGAATTGCCCACGAGCACCGTGGGCCGGCCGATGCGCTCACGCACGTAGGCCACCAGCTGATCGCGCCACAGCGCACCGCCATAGCGAGGGCCCTCGGGCTTGGCACTGCGCCCGAAACCGAGCAGGTCGAGCGCATGCACCTCGTAATTCTTCGCGAGCACAGGGATGTTGAAGCGCCAGTGGTCGGTGGAGGCACCAAAGCCATGCACCAGCAGGATCGCCGGGCCCTTCGCCGCACCCTCCGGCGCACGGCTGAGGCTGTGGATCGGATGGCCCTCAAAGGTCCACGCCGCGGCAATGGTCACCGGCAACACCAGGCTGGGTGGTGGATGCTAGGGAGAACCCACCTGCCCTCTGCCCTCGTGCCCGACTGGATTCCCGAGAGCTGGGCATTGTTGCTGCCGGGCAGCGCGCTGTGGGCCCTGGCCCTCTATCTGCCCCTCAGCGCTCCGCTTTCGCGCCTCGAGGAAGCCCTCGCCGCAGGACCTCTCGATGAAGGCAGCCAACTGGTGGCCCTGGTGGTGAGCAGCCTGCTGCTGGCCCTGGGCGCCGGCGTGGTGATCAATCTGGTGCTGGGTTGGGCGTTGGGCCCGGGCTGGGGCACCAGCCTTGGCCTGGTGGCCGCGCTCTACGGCCTGTTCTGGGGCCTGGCTGCGGCCAGCCGTAACGAGTAGGGCACCGCCGCGCCCCAATGCCCGTCGTTCAGGCCCTCATCCCACACCAGCTCAAGCCTTTACCGACAAACCAGCGACCACTTTTCACCACAAACCAGAAGCAATCCAGAATTCTGTACGGACTGCACGGAATCCTGGGCACTTGGACGTGGGAGCCCCAGGGAACAGCAACGCAGCACGTGGGCACCCGCTGAGGTGCAGCCGAACCTCAGCCTCAGCCCCGCCAGTCGAGCCACGGCAGACCTGGAATGATCGCGGGAGTGGCGGCGCGGTAGCTGGCGTAATCGGGGTGCAGCCTCAGCAGCATCCGCTCCTCGCGCCGGGCCTTACCCCCGAGCACAGCACAGAGCCCCAACAGCAGCGCCAGGTGCAACAGGCTGCCCAAGGCCAACACCACCCCCAGCGAACAGAGCAGCACCGCCTGATACAGCGGATGGCGGCAACGGGCGTAGGCGCCGCTTGTCACCAGCTCCGCTCCGGGTTTGGGATCAGGCAGAGGCGTGAGGCTGGGCCCCAACCGCCAAAAAGACTGGGCCGCCAACAGCAGCCCCACCACAAACAACACGGCCCCAGCCAGGGCCACCGGCAGCGGCCAGGCATAGCCCCAGCTGCCCGGAGCCGGCCAGGGCGGCAGCAGGTGCGCCGCAATCAGCAGCAGCTGTACCAGCAGCCACCACTCGCCGTGGCGGTTATCCAACCAGCCGGCCCAGCTGAACTGCCAACCCTCAAGTGGGGATTTCGGCGAGGGGGTCGAGGTCGGGTCCATCGCTCTTGCCAGCCAGCACCAGTCTGAGCAGCACCGGCGCCAGGAAGGTGGTGCCGATCACCATCAACAGAATGGCCGCCTCCAGGGCCGGACTCAGCAGCTTGGCCTGGGTGCCGAGGCCCAGGAAGATCAGGCCTACCTCGCCGCGGGGCATCATCCCCAGGCCCACCACCAGGCGCTTGGTGGGCTGGCTGGAGAGGAAACACCAACCTGCCGCCACCTTGCCGGCGATCGCCACCACCAGCAGGAAGGCTGCCACCACAAGGCCGGGGCGGTTGGCCTGATCGAGCGGGTTGAGCACCGAAAGATCCATGCCGGTGCCGATCAGCACAAAGAAGATCGTGGCGAAGAGGGCCACCACCGGCTTCACGGCGGCCTCAATCGCGTGGCTGTGGTTCGACTTGCTCAGGATCAGGCCGGCGGCAAAGGCCCCCAGCGCCGCCTCCAGGCCGATGGCCGTGGCGGCGAAGCAGCAGAGGGTGAGCACCACAAACGAGGCCACGGCCACATCGCCGGGGGCCTTGAGCCGATCGATCACCCAATCGAAGCCAGGGGCTGCGCTGCGGCTGAGGCCGATGGCCGCCACCACAAACACCACCGCAGCGGCCACCAGCTTGAGGATCGGGCCGATCTCCAGGCTGCCGCCACCGGCAATGCTCACCACCACCGCCAGGATCACGATGCCGAGGATGTCGTCGAGCACGGCGGCACCGATCACGATCTGGCCCTCGCGCGAGCGCAGCATCTTCAGTTCGCCGAACACGCTGGCGGTGATGCCGATGCTCGTGGCCGTCATCGAGGCGCCGGCGAACACAGCCGGGATCACATCCACATGGAAGAAGGCCATCAGGCCCGCTGTGCCCAGGGCAAAGGGCAGCGCCACACCGGCCACCGCCACCGTGGTGGCCTGAGCGCCCACGGCCACCAGCTCATCGAGATCGCTCTCCAGGCCAGTGAGAAACAGCAGCGCAAACAAACCGAGGGTGGCCACCGCCTGCAGGGAAGGGAAACTCTCGGCGTAGAGGTGACTCACCACATCCGCTGGCACATCCGCCAGCGATCCCACCAGCTGCAGCACGCCCTGACTGAGGGCCGCCTGGGTTTCCGGCGGCACGATCAGATGCAGGCCGCTGGCGCCGATGATCACGCCGGCGATCAGCTCCCCGAGGATCGTGGGCAGCTGCCAGCGCACCAGCAGCTCCGCCAGCAGACGGGCGGCCACAAAAATCACCAGAAAGCGACCCACCCCAATCAGGGTTTCGGCCACCTCGAGCTGGTGGGCTCCGATCTCGGGCATCAACGACGTGGGCAATTCCGCACGAGAGTCTCGCCCTGGCAGGTCATCCCCTGTGACAACGGCTACGTTCCGGCCAGAGCCTGAGGGTGCGTCCCCATGACCCTGAGCCAAACCAGCCCTGCCCCACACCTCGCCGGTACGGCACTGGAGCAACTCGACGCCTGGTGGCGGGCCGCCAACTACCTGGCGGTGGGGATGATCTACCTGCAGGACAACCCGCTGCTCAGCGAGCCGCTGCGGCCCGAGCACATCAAAAATCGTCTGCTGGGCCACTGGGGGTCAAGCCCGGGCCAAGCCTTCATCTGGGCCCACGCCAACCGGGTGATCCGCGAGCAGAACCTCGACATGATCTACCTGTCGGGACCAGGGCATGGGGCACCCGGGGTGCTCGGGCCCACCTATCTCGATGGCTCCTATTCGGAGATCTATCCCGACAAATCGCAGGATGCGGCGGGGATGCGGCGCTTCTTCAAGCAGTTCTCCTTCCCCGGCCACATCGGCAGCCACTGCACCCCGGAAACCCCCGGCTCCATCCACGAAGGCGGCGAGCTCGGCTACGTGCTCTCCCACGCCTGCGGCGCGGTGTTCGACAACCCTGATCTGATCGCCCTGGCCTGCGTGGGCGATGGGGAAGCAGAAACCGGCCCGCTGGCCACCAGCTGGCACATCAACAAGTTTCTCAACCCGATCTCAGACGGCGCCGTGCTGCCGGTGCTGCACCTGAACGGCTACAAAATCGCCAACCCCACCCTGCTGGCCCGCATCCCCCGAGATGAGCTGGCGAGCCTGATGCGCGGCTACGGCTGGGAGCCACTGTTCGTGGAGGGCAGCGAGCCCATGGCCATGCACCAGGCGATGGCCGCAGCCATGGATGAGGCGACCGGCCGCATCCGGGCCATCCAGGCGGAAGCGCGCCGCAGCGGCGAGGCGCAGCGGCCCCATTGGCCGATGATCGTGCTGCGCTCCCCCAAGGGCTGGACCGGGCCTGCAGCCCTGGGCGACAAGAAGCTCGAAGGCTTCTGGCGGGCCCACCAGGTGCCCCTGCCCGATCCGCGCCACGACACGGCCCAGCTGCAGCAACTGGAGAGCTGGCTGAAGAGCTACCGCCCCTGGGAGCTGTTCGATGAGCACGGCAGCCTCAAGCCCGAGCTCCAGGCCCTCTCCCCCCAGGGGACCCGCCGCATGGGCTCCAACCCCCATGCCAACGGCGGCCTGCTGCGCCACAAGCTGCAGCTGCCGGCGATCGCCAACTACGCCGTTGCCGTGCCGCAACCGGGGCGCGTGCAGCACGAGAACACGGCAGTGCTGGGTGAATTGCTGCGCGATGCGATTGCGCTCAACCCCGATTCACTGCGGGTGTTCGGCCCCGATGAAACGGCCTCCAACCGTCTG
>NZ_JBIPMN010000125.1:0-7947 GCF_044369115.1 Vulcanococcus sp.
TCTCAGCCTCCAAGCGTTCACGTCATGGCCAAAACCGCCCAGGACGTCCTCCGTCAGATCAAGGACGAGGGCATTGAACTGATTGACCTCAAGTTCGTGGATCTCCACGGCAAGTGGCAGCACCTCACCGTGTGCCAAGACCTGATCGACGAAGCCGCGTTCACCGAAGGCGTCGCCTTCGACGGCTCTTCGATCCGCGGCTGGAAAGCGATCAACGAGTCGGACATGGCGATGGTGCCCGACCCCAACACCGCCTGGATCGACCCCTTCTACAGCCACAAAACCCTCAGCCTGATCTGCTCGATCCAGGAGCCCCGCAGCGGCAAGCCCTACGCCCGCTGCCCACGTGCTCTGGCGCAGAAAGCGCTCGACTACCTCGGCACCACTGGCCTGGCGGACACCGCCTACTTCGGTCCCGAGCCTGAGTTCTTCATCTTCGACGACGTTCGCTACAAAAGTGCCAACGGATCCAGCTTCTACAGCGTGGATTCGATCGAAGCCCCCTGGAACACCGATCGCGTTGAAGAAGGCGGCAACCTTGCCAACAAAATCCAACTGAAAGAGGGTTACTTCCCCGTCGCCCCCAACGACACCCTGCAGGACATGCGCAGCGAAATGCTGCTCACCATGGGTGGCCTAGGCGTGCCGATCGAGAAGCAGCACCACGAAGTCGCCACCGCCCAACACGAGCTCGGGATCAAGTTCGCCGAGCTGATCAGCGCGGCCGACAACGTGATGATCTACAAGTACGTGGTGCGCAACGTTGCCAAAAAGTACGGCAAGACCGCCACGTTCATGCCCAAGCCGATCTTTGCCGACAACGGCAGCGGCATGCACGTGCACCAAAGCCTCTGGAAGGGCGGCCAGCCGCTGTTCTGGGGTGAAGGCACCTACGCCAACCTGTCGCAAACGGCCCGTTGGTACATCGGTGGCCTGCTCAAGCACGCCCCCAGCTTCCTGGCCTTCACCAACCCCACCACCAACAGCTACAAACGCCTGGTTCCTGGATTCGAAGCCCCTGTAAACCTGGTGTATTCCCAGGGCAACCGTTCCGCTGCTGTGCGGATCCCGCTCACCGGCATGAACCCCAAGGCCAAACGCCTCGAGTTCCGCTCCGGCGATGCCCTCTCCAATCCCTATCTGGGCTTCGCGGCGATGCTGATGGCCGGCATCGATGGCATCAAGAACCAGATCGACCCGGGCGATGGCACCGACGTTGACCTGTTCGAACTCTCAGCTGAAGAGCTGGCCAAGATCTCCACGGTGCCCGCTTCTCTCAACGGCTCCCTGGAAGCTCTCAAGGCCGACCATGAGTACCTTCTGGCCGGTGGCGTCTTCAGCGAAGACTTCATCGACAACTGGATTGCCCTGAAGTACGAAGAGGTGCAGCAGCTGCGTCAGCGGCCGCACCCCCACGAATTCACCATGTACTACGACGCCTGATTGACGGCGTTTGGCAAGCACAGAGCCTCTCAGGCTGCAGCCCCGGGGAAACCCGGGGCTTTTCCATGACCTTCTCCACAACGAGGCCTGATCTACGAAGCAGAGCTGCGGACAGGCACCAAGCCTGGACGGTTGAGCTTTACAGCCCACAAGGTATCACTCGATCCAATGAACAAGATGTTGTTGTCTGATCCACCAAATGTCAGATTGGCAGTTTGCTTTGCCATCAAGAACTTACCAATCAAACGACCCCTTGGATTCAGCGCATGAATGCCTTCTAACGTGCCCACATAAACATTGCCTGCGGCATCCAATCGCATGCCATCGGGGAAGCCCGGGGCCACGTTGGCAAACAAGCGCTTGTTCATCAGCGTGCGCCCATCGGGCGCCACGTCATACACATAGATGGCATGGGGCAAATAAGGGAAATACGTGCGCGGCCCTTGAATCGCTCCACTGTCAATGATGTAAAGAGTTTTCTCCCCTGGACCAAACGCAATGCCGTTCGGCATCACCAACGAACCTTCCACAAGGCTCACAATATTGAGCTTGGGGTCATACCGGTAAACGTTGTTCGGCAACTGAGCAGGCTGCGGCGGGAATTGAAGGGACCCATAGGAGGGGTCTGTAAACCAAACCGACCCATCACTTTTCACCACCAAATCATTCGGAGAGTTCAGCGGCACGCCGTTGTAGCGCTCGACCAAGGCCGGAGCTTGCGCCGAGGAATTGGCCAGATTGACTTGAACCTTGCGCGTGATCGAGATCCGACGACCGGTTGTTTCAGCCGTGAGCAGATGACCGTCGAGATCGGCCGTCTGGCCATCGGCAACACCTGATGGATTACGGAATAAACGGGGCTGGTCCGTCGAGGCAGGGGTGATGGCGCCGTTCTTAAGGCCGTTCCATCGCATCGAATAGATGCTGTTGTGAATCTGATCGGTGAGGAGAATTAGCCCCCCTTGCCCATCGGCATCCTTGAGAAAGACAGGTCCTTCAAGGAAGCCAAAGCCAGTCGCCAGGGGAACCAATTGCGGTGTCCGGCCCACAACAGCTTCAAACTCCGGATCCAGTGCATGAACCGTGAGCTGTGGAGACTGCGACTCCGGATAGGCGGGGTTATGAACCAGCTCGATCTCTCGGCACTGCTTGGCGACAGGGCTGCCAGGCAAACACGCTGCCCCCACGGGTGGCGCCGTTGTGCTGCGCTGACACGCCACCAACAGCAACGGAGAGGCCGCAACTGAGGCCAGGGCAGCTCGAGTGCGCCAATCCATCCGCAAGGCAGTCAATCCTGGCGGAGTTGAGCGATCGCGCTGTCATGCAGGCGCCGTTCATGGGCATGACGCTCAGCCCAGGCCACTTCCTGGGAATGCACATTGGACGCCTCGCTCTGATCGGCGGTGGCACGCCGTTGGGCGACGACGGGCTGATGGCGACGCTGCTCCATCTGACGGTGCCGCATGAACTCCACAAACAGTGGCTCGCTTTGAGAGGCTTTCATCTCACCCTCCAGGGTGGTCGCATGAATTCATTCTGTAGCGGTTGCTACGGAAACCGAACCTGCTCCACGAAACGTGATCTGCGTTCGTTAGGGCACAGAAGAGCGCGTGGACCTGGCCGATCGCGATCCCGCAGCTGATCCGTTGGAATGGGGATCGCTGCGACGCCGCCTCGCTCCATGGCCGATACCCTCACCAAGCTTGCCTATCAGGCCCTGCAGCAGGGCAAGAGTCTGGTAGGTGTGGCCCACAAAGAGGTGAGCACCAAGTTGATGGAACTGGTGGCTCCCAAGGGAGCACCGAAAACACGGCCAATCCCGCCGCAGATGCTGATGGATCTGCAAGCCGCCAATGCGGCATTGATGGAGATCGATTGGGACGAAGCCGAGCAGGGGCTCTACCCCACCAGCCTTCTCTTCGATGCTCCCTGGCTGGATTGGGCCGCCCGGTATCCGATGGTGTGGCTCGACATGCCCAGCACCTGGAATCGGCGCAGTGAACGCAATGTGAGCGACCTGCCAGCGGATGTGGAGAGCGACAACTATCCCGACTACTACCTCCAGAACTTCCATCACCAAACTGATGGCTACTTGAGCGATCACTCCGCCTCGCTCTACGACCTGCAGGTGGAGATCCTCTTCAACGGCACCGCTGATCCAATGCGGCGCCGTGTGATCAAACCGCTGGTGCAGGGTCTGAGAGCGTTTGCCGAGCGTCCGGCGTCCCAGCTGCGGGTGCTGGATGTAGCGACCGGCACAGGCCGCACCCTGCGGCAGGTGCGTGCAGCCCTGCCGCAGGCGCAGCTGGTGGGCCTCGATCTCTCCTCCGCCTATCTGCGTCAGGCCAACCGGTGGCTCAGCCAGCTGCCGGATGAACTCCCGCAGCTGGTGCAGGGCAATGGCGAGAGCATGCCCTTCGCCAGCGGCAGCATGCAGGGCGTGACCTGCGTGTTCCTGCTGCACGAGCTGCCCGGCGATGCTCGCCACAACGTGATCGATGAGTGCTTCCGTGTTCTGGAGCCCGGCGGGGTTCTGGTGCTGGCGGATTCCGTGCAGCTGGCGGATTCACCCCAGTTCGAAACAGCGATGGATAACTTCCGCCGCGTGTTCCATGAGCCCTACTACGCCGATTACATCCGCGATGACATCGCTTCGCGCCTCAGCGCTGCCGGCTTCAGCGGTATTCGCGCCACCTCACATCTGATGACGCGGGTGTGGAGTGCCACCAAGCCCTGACAAAGGGCCTTGAGCGCTGCCCAAACGCCATAGGGTCCGCCTAAAGCGAAGTGGGCATGAGCAATCCGTTCAGCGTGCGCTGGTTGGCAGGCTGGACCTTCCAGACCGTGTTCATGGAGGGGTGTGTGCAGGTGGAAGCCCACGGCTTCGGCATCTGCTTACGCACGCCACTCCTGCCTGGCGAAAGCCCTGTTGTAGCGGCCGATCGTTTGGTTCTGGCTGAGGACCAGCGCCGCCGCGCCCTGCACAACGCCTGGTTGCGGGGCAATCGGATCCAGGCGACAGAGCCGGCGCCTCCTCTGAATGGAGCCAGCGCTGAGGTGGAACCCACCCCGCTTGAGAACTCCGAACTCGAACCATTGATCCGCCTGGTGGCTTGAACGCTGCTTGATTCAGCGCTTCAGCCACAAAGCAAGCACAAGCCCGAGCCCACCCCAGCGCAAGGCTGTCCAGAGACTGGTTTCCTGCCAGGTAGTTGGGCGCAGGGGGGCCGGCAGGGGATCAAGCAGGCGCTGGGCGAGGGCCATGCGCTGGCGCAGCCGACGGGCGTGAAGGCTGTCATCGCCGCTTGTGATGTGCTCAGCCCGCGACACCTGGGCCATCAGGTTCGCCAGCTGATGCAGCCAACGAATGGGGGTGTGGGGAGAGCGCGGACGCTGCTGCATGGCGCCAGGATGGCCTTCCAGCCGAGGTTGTGTCCAGTGTCTGCCAATCATCAGTGGCCCGACGGCAGCCGAGAAGCGGCGGAGGCCTTGCATCGGCTGCTCACCATCGACAACCGCCAGTGGCACGCCCTGAAAAGCCAGCCGCAGAGGCGTGCTGCCGAACAGCTGGCCGCCGCACTGGTGCAACTGCTGGATCCGGCCAATCCCGCCAATGCCCCCGTGGCCACCACGCAACGCCAAAACGCCATTGAGATGCTGGAGCACGGGCTTGGCTGGCTCCGCGGCGAGCTGAAAGACCCCGGATGCCCAACCCACGGTCACTGAGGCGTCACTGACGCCGCAGGGCCACCTGAACCCGGTTACCGCGAGCGCTCCAGCGCACGTCATCGAAGCAGGAGTGGATCAGAAACAACCCACGCCCGCAGAGGACATCCGGCTCTTGGGGCAATGTTGCGCCGCGGGCATCAGCAGGAAGACCGGAGCCCTCGTCTTGCACTTGAAATACCCACCAGCGGGGGGTCACGATGCGGCGCACGCGCAGGCACTTGCCGGGGTCGTTGCCGTTGCCGTGGCGTACAGCATTCACCAGAACCTCCTGCAAACCCAACTGCAGAGAGGCCATTTGCTGAGCGCAACTGATGGGCTCGAGCAGCACCTCCAACAGCGGCGAGAGCTGCAGGGTGGAGGGGGTGATGAAATCGGCCCAGCGATGTGGCATCGAACCTAAGCCGGCGGCGCAGCCGTGCAGTGATTTGAAGCTACCGCTGCGGCGGACGGGCCGATCTAGGCCGATACGCGCTGTTGCAGCCCGGGATGGGAGAGCAGCGCATCCATCAGGCGCACACCACGCAGCTGATTCACCAAAGGCAAGTGGCCCTCCGGTGCCTCCAACGACCAGGTGAACGATCGGGGATAGCGGGTCCACACGCCGCCCTGCTTCCAACCCAAACGCGGCCACAGCTGATCCCAACGACCATTCAGCGAGCGCAGCAGCCGGATCTGCACGGAAAAACCAAAACGTCCCTGCGAATACACCACCCAGAGGCGATCCAGGCTCTCGAGGTCGACCGAAGCGATGGGAGGCACCTCGGAGTAATAAACGTATCCGCGCTTCACTGCGGCTTCACCGGCCAGTTGGCGCAGGTGCTCGCTGGTAAGTCGATCGGCCTCTTCAAAGTTTTGTTCCATCAACGCCCGTTGCAGCGGCGCGTAATCCATACCGGCCGCGCTGGTTACGGCCAACCAGCCATCGCTGTAGCGATCACGGAAGGCCTGGGCGAGGCCGTCGTCGACCGACACCAACAGGTGAATCAGGAGACCGGCAGCCCAGTCATCGCCGGTGGCATCGAGGCGATCGATCTGCTCCTGCAGCAGCGGGCGCAGCTCAGCGGCCCGCTGCTGAACCTGGCTGAGCAGGCTGCGGCGCTGGCGGGGGTTAGCCGCCAGTAAACGCTCCAGAAGTTGATCGGCGCTAACCGTTGTGGTGACGGGGGGTCCGGAAAGCATGAAGAGAGGTCAGACCCGCCATGGGGCCAGCGTTGGCCCACTATGTCAGGCATGGCCAGGCCAAGGCGGGTTCGCGAATGGTTGGGATGCAACTGAATCGCCAACCGGTGGAACGGTTTCTGCAGGGAACGGCTCCGGTGGTGGATGTGCGGGCGCCGGCGGAGTTCGCGCAGGGCCACATCCCCGGTGCCCGCAACCTCCCACTGTTCAGCGATGAGCAACGCGCCGCCGTCGGCACCACCTACAAACAACAAGGCAGGCAGGCCGCTGTGCAGCTTGGGCTGGAGCTGCTGGGCCCTCGGCTGGGCGAGCTGGGCAGCCAGCTCAGCCGTTGGGCAGAGGAAGCCGGCGGTGCGCCCCTGCGCCTGCATTGCTGGCGTGGTGGCATGCGCTCCGAAAGCGTGGCCTGGCTGGCAACGCAGCTCGATCTGCCGGTCGTGCTGCTCGAGGGTGGCTACAAAAGCTTTCGCCGCTGGGCCCTAGCCCTGTTTGACACACCCTGGCCCATCCATTTGATCGGTGGACGCACCGGCAGCGGCAAAACCGATCTGCTGCTCGCCCTGGCGGAGCGCCAGGTGGCGGTGGTGGATCTGGAGGGATTGGCCCATCACCGCGGCAGCAGCTTTGGCAGCCTCGGCATGCCGCCGCAGCCCAGCAGCGAGCACTACGAAAACCGCATCGCCCTGGCGCTGCATGGTTACCGAGAAGCCGAGCAGATCTGGGTGGAAGCCGAGAGCGTGCAGGTGGGCCGCTGCCGCATTCCCGGCGGGATCTGGCGGCAGATGCAGGCGGCACCGTTGCTGGAGATTCGAAGACCGCTGGAGGAACGGCTGGACCAACTGGTGGAGGTGTACGGCTCCCAGGATCCAGCGGCCCTGAAGGAGGCCACCGAGCGCATTGCCCGCCGCCTTGGGCCGCAACGCACCGCTGCCGCTCTAGCGGCAATCGAGGCGCAGCACTGGGGAGAAGCGGCCAGACAGATGCTCGATTACTACGACCGCTGCTACGACCATGAATTGGAGCGCCATGGCGCCGCCGATCAGCACCGGCTGCTGGGCCACGAGGATCTGGCCGGATTAAACGCCGAGGCCGCCGCCGACCAGCTGATCAGCCGTGGTGTGGCCAAGGCCCAGCGCCGGAACGCTGCCTAGGATCGGGCTTTGCTGGGATCGATCGATGGCCGCCATTCAGTTCTTCCGCGGTGTCGACGAGCCGGTTGTTCCTGATATCCGTATGACTCGCTCGCGTGACGGGCGCACAGGCCAGGCGATCTTCGTGTTTGATCAGCCGGAAGCCCTCTCCCCCGAAAGCATGGGCGACATCGGTGGGATGTACATGGTGGATGAGGAAGGGCAACTCGTCACCCGCGAAGTGAATGCCAAGTTCGTGAACGGCAAGCCCGCCGCCCTGGAAGCCACCTACACCTGGAAAACCCCTGAAGATTTCGAGCGCTTCATGCGCTTTGCCCAGCGCTACGCCGATAGCCATGACCTTGGCTTCTCCCAAAAGGAGAACAACGCTGGCGATTCCGCAGAGGCCGCCGAGTGAGTTCGGCCGGATGAAATTCGGCCAGGGCCTGGGTTTGTTCGCCACAGC
>NZ_JBIPMN010000127.1:0-7935 GCF_044369115.1 Vulcanococcus sp.
GTCCTGCCAGGGCCGACCGATGCGCGCGAAGGCCAGCTGGAGTGAACTGGGGGCCGGGTGAAAACGCAGTTGATCCGCCGGCAGCCCCTCCAGCAGCAGCCGCCCGATCCCGAACCAGAGCGGATCGCCACTGGCCAGCACCACCGCTGGTTGCCCAGCATCCAGACCCCGGAGCTGCTCGAGCAGTGGCTCCGGCTGATCGCTCGCAATGAGCGCAAGTCCACCAACGCCAGCCCAGCTCTGCAGGGCGGCGTGCAGCCGGCGGGGTGCAGCCACCAACGCTGCCTGGCGCAGGAGCTCCTGGTGAGCCGGCGGCAGGCTGGCCGGAGCGCCGGCGTCGGTGCCGATCACCTCAATCATCTCGCCATTGTGAGCGTCAGGCGTTCTGCAGAGGAGCCGAAACTGCCTTACTCTCCGGCCAACTGTCTGAGTCTGCGCCCTACGCGATGGCTGTTCGACTGACCGCACTCACCGGAGCTCTGCTCAGCCTCACCCTGGGGGTTCTGCAACCGGTCCAAGCCGAAACCGTGCTCGAGCGGGTGAGCCGCACCGGCAGGCTGAACACTGTGGTGCTCAATGGCGACCTGCCTTACACCACCCAGCAGGGCAATGGCTACGTGGGCCTTGGCATGGAGTTTGCCAAGGAGATCCAAAAAGAAGTGAGCGAATACACCGGCAAGCCTGTGCAGCTGGTGCCACAACCGGTGAATTCGATCAATGAAGGCCTTGCCGCCATCGCCAGCGGCGCTGTCGACCTCTCCTGTGGGGCCGGCTTCAGCTGGGGCCGCTCGATGTTTGTTGATTACTCGCTGCCCTTTGCCCTCAGCGGCACCCGCCTGATCACCCCTGCCGGCAATGACGGCACCCCTGCGGCACTGCAGGGCAAAACCATCGGCGCGGTGAAGAACAGCCTCTCGGCTCACGCCATCGAGAAATCCGTCACCGGCGGTGAACTGGCTCTGTTTGACAATCCCGCCGCAGCCCTGGAAGCCCTGAAGAAGGGCGAGATTCAGTTCCTCGCCGGCGACAGCCTCTGGCTGCTCGCCAACCGCGGCGCTGTGGATCCCAATGGCAACGTTGCCCCCTCGGTGCCTTACAACCGCGCAGCCGTGGGCTGTGTTGTGCCCGAGAACAACTCCGGCCTGCTCAACCTCAGCAACCTGGCGATCGCCAAGCTGATGCAGGCCTACATCAACGACGATCCCTCTGCCTTGCAGCGCATCAACCAGTGGGTGGGCCCTGGCAGCACGGTGAATCTGAGCCAAGACCTGATCAAGGCCTACTTCACCAACGTGTTGCTCACCGCCGCGCTGCTGAACCTGTCCTGAGCCTCCAGCACTGCTGACTTCACTGCACACACCACTGCAACCACCACTGCACTGCGCGCACAACTGCCATGGCACCCCGTTCCCTTCTGCAGCTGCTCACCCTCACCGCCGCTGCTGCCGTGTTCACCGAAACGGCTCAGGCAGCTGTGTATCAAGCGCCTGATCTGAGCAACCCGCTCGAAAGCCGCATTCAGGCCCTGCGCGATGGCGCCTGGCAGCCCCAGCTGAGCACGGCTGGCAACGGCGAGCTGCTGGCCCGCTACTGGGGCAACGGTGGTGGCCGCGCCTGGGGCAATGGCGGCGGTTGGCGCAATGGTGGTGGCTGGGGCAACGGCGCTCGCTACTACGGCGGCGGTGTGAACGTGAACCTCGGCTGGCCCAATGGCGGTTGGGGCAACGGCGGCTGGGGCAACGTGCTACCCGGCAGCTTCATCAACTGGTGATCAGCGGCGAGATCACGGCAATCGGCTCCGCTCCTGACGATCTCGAGCTGAGCCGCTTCGGCCCGATCGGGCTGGTGGTGGTGCAATCCACCTCCCTCTGCAATCTCGACTGCGATTACTGCTACCTGCCGGATCGCCAGAGGCGGCGGGTGTTCGATCTGGAGCTGCTGCCGCTGCTGTTGCAGCGGATCCTCGAGAGCCCCTTCTGCGGGCCTCAGCTTTCGCTGGTGTGGCACGCCGGTGAGCCGCTCACGCTTCCCTGCAGCTACTACGACGAAGCCACGGCGATCATCGAGCGCTGCGTGCAGGAGTTCACCGCCGGAGCGGTGGTGATCGAGCAGCACGTGCAAACCAATGGCACGCTGATCAATGACGCCTGGTGCGACTGCTTCCAGCGCAACGGCATCGTGGTGGGCGTGAGTGTGGATGGGCCAGCTGCCATCCACGACGCCCATCGCCGCTTCCGCAACGGCAACGCCTCCCATCACCTCACGATGCGGGGGATCGAGGCGCTCAAGCGCCACGGCATCCCCTGCCACGTGATCGCAGTGGTGACGGCCGCCGCGATGGAGCAACCCGAGGCGATGTATCGCTTCTTCCGCGACAACGGCATCACCTCCGTGGGCTTCAACGTGGAGGAGCAGGAGGGTGTGCACACCAGCTCCTCGATGCAGGGCCTCGAGCAGGAGGAGCGCTACCGGCAGTTCCTCAGCCGCTTCTGGCAGCTGAGCGAGGCCGATGGTCACCCGCTGGTGCTGCGGGAGTTCCAGCAGGTGATCGATCTGATCCAGCGCAACCGCCGCCTCAACCAGAACGAACTCAACCGTCCCTATTCCATCCTCAGCGTGGATTGGCAGGGCAACTTCTCCACCTTCGATCCCGAGCTGCTATCGGTGAGCAGCGAGCGCTATGGCAGCTTCAATCTGGGCAACATCCGCACCACCAGCCTGCTGGAGGCGGCCTGCAGCCCACGCTTTCAACAGCTGTGGAGCGATGTGAGCTCCGGCATGGCGCGCTGCCAGAGCACTTGCGATTACTACGGTCTCTGCGGCGGTGGCATGGGCAGCAACAAGTTCTGGGAGCACGGCACGCTCGATTGCAGCGAAACCAGCGCCTGCCGCTTCCGCACCCAAATCCCGGTGCAGGTGCTGCTCGATCGCTTCGAGGCTGCTCCAGCAGCCGCCACCTGAGATGCCGCTGAACCTCGATGCCCTGATCCGGCTGCTGGTGCTGGTGGGGCTCGGCATCGCTTGCGCCCTGATCCTGCAGCCCTTTGCCGAGATCCTTCTGTGGGCCGGACTGCTGGCCGTGATTCTCAAACCACTACAGCTGTGGCTGCAGCGCCACCTGCGGCTGGGGCGCTGGTGGTCAGCGGGGCTGATCATGCTGGTGGGGCTACTCGTGCTGCTCGGCCCGGTGGGGGCCCTGGCAGCGGCACTCCTAAGCAACGTGAGTGAGCTGCTGGAGCTGGTGCGCCACGGCAAAGAGGCCCTACCCCAACCACCACCGCTGCTGCTGAGCATCCCTGTGCTGGGGCCAGCGATCAAGCCGCTCTGGCACGGCTTGATCAGCGATCTGCATGGCCTGCTGCGCAGCCACTCCGACACGCTCACCACCGTGATCACCCGGATGCTCGAGACGACCCTGGCCAAGGGGCTGGGCTTCCTCCGGCTGCTGGTGAGCCTGGTGGTGGCGGCTGTGATGTTGGTGTACTCCGATTCATTGCTGCTGCGGCTGCGGCGCCTGCTGCATCGGTTAGCGCCGGAGCATGCCGAAACGGTGCAGCTGATCACGGCCACCACCGTGCGCAATGTGTCGCGGGGGGTGGTGGGCGTGGCCTTCCTGCAATCGCTGTTGATCGGCCTGGGCCTGATTGCCGCCGATGTGCCCTGGTCTGGGCTGCTCACCTTGCTGGCGCTGATCCTGTGCTTGATGCAGATCGGGCCGCTGCCGGTGGTGTTCATCGCCCTGTTGCTGGCCTGGAGCCATCTGCCACCCCTGATGGCCTTGCTGCTTACCCTCTGGCTGTTGGCCGCCACCTTGCTAGAGCACCTGCTCAAACCGCTGCTGATGGCCCGTGGGCTGCCGGTGCCGATGCTGGTGATCCTGGTGGGCGTGCTGGGAGGCACGCTGAAGGCAGGGCTTGCAGGACTATTCCTTGGGCCGGTGGTGCTGTCGCTGGGTTATCACTTTGTGCGCCTCTGGGTGGGTACCAGCGCACACCCCTCCCCCTGAAGTCGATGTCTACCGCCGATCGCCGCCAGCGCATCCACGAACTGGTGTTGGCCCTGATCAGCCAACAGAGCGAACTCGATCTGCTCGATGGCGATCACACGGGCAGCCTGGCCGCCGCCCAGGGCAACCCCGCCGGCTGGCTCGAGCGCAACCGTCGCGTGGTGCAGCGCTATCAGGCGCTGGTGCGCTCAGCTGTCACCATCGATGCCCTGGTGGATCAGGACGTAGGGGGAGAGGCGCCAACCAACAAGCTCTGACAAGCTGGCGGCACCTTCTGCTGCCCCATGGCGCGCTTCGGCCTGTCTGCCTTGAACTCTCTGCTGCGTCGCAAGGGACTGGGCCGCGCCACCACATCCAACTGGCAGCCGCCACAGGCCAGCTGGAGCCGCCCCCTCGGGCTCGGCTGGCAGAAGCCCTACACCGTTCGCTACGCCAGCAACCTCGACGACGGCCCCAACCACGGCATGCCCCTGGGGGGCTTTGGCACCGGCTGCATCGGGCGAGCGCCGGATGGCAACTTCAACCTCTGGCATCTCGACGGCGGCGAACACTGGTTTGGGGTGTTGCCCGACTGCCAGTTCGCGCTGTTTGAGAGCAACGGCGAGCAGAGCCGAGCCCATGCCCTGGCGGTGAAACCGGTGCGCGATGCCTCCCGGCCTGAGGCTGTTGAACCCCTCCCGAGCTGGAACTGGTACCCCGCCAGCAGCCCCGATCGCACCACGGGTACCTATGCGGCTCGCTATCCGCTCAGCTGGAGCCACTACCAGGGCGTCTACGACGCCGAGGTGAGCTGCCAGGCCTTCAGCCCGATCCTGCCGGGCAACTACCAGCAGACCAGCTACCCGCTGGCGGTGTTTGTGTGGACCCTGCGCAACCCCAGCCGCAAACCACTCGATCTCTCGCTGCTGCTCACCTGGCGCAACACCACCGGCTGGTTCACCAACACCGATTCCTCGGCCGAGGTGCACTTCCGCGATGACGGCAGCCCGGAGCACAACTACGCCCCGGCGATCGGCAAGAGCGAAGGGCATCGCAACCGCTGGGTCGACGATGGCTCCCTGAAAGGCGTGCTGCTGGCAGGAGACGTCTCCCAACCGGTTGCTGAAGGTGAAGGCCAGTGGTGCATCGCCACGACGCAGCAGCCCGGGGTGAGCATCCAGCGCTGCAGCCGCTGGAATCCCCACGGCGATGGCAGCGAGATCTGGGGCAGCTTCAGCCGCGATGGCTCCATCCCCGACAGCAACAACGACCGCCGCAGCAGTGCCGCCGATCCCGCCAGTGCGGCCCTGGCGGTGCAGTGCCGACTGGAGCCGGGCCAGAGCATCGAGATCCCGGTGGTGATCAGCTGGGATCTGCCAGTTACAGCCTTCGCCACAGGCACCAGCGCCCTGCGCCGCTACACCGATTTCTTCGGCGCCAGCGCCGATCAAGCCGCCGCCATCGCTGCCGAGGGCCTGCGCGACTGGCGCAGCTGGCGTGATCAGATCGAAACCTGGCAGCAGCCGGTGCTTGAGCGCAGCGATCTACCCGAGCCGCTGCGGATGGCCTTGTTCAACGAGCTCTACGACCTCTGCAGTGGCGGCAGCCTCTGGAGCGCAGCATCCAGGGAGGATCCCTACGGCCGCTTCGGCGTACTCGAGTGCCTCGACTACGCCTGGTACGAAAGCCTCGATGTGCGCCTCTACGGCTCACTGGCGCTGCTGCAACTCTGGCCCGAGCTCGACAAGGCCGTGCTGCGCAGCTTTGCGCGGGCCATTCCCGCCGCCGATGCCACCCCACGGCCGATTGGTTGGTATTTCACCCAGGGCAAAGGGCGGGTGGAAGCAGCCCGCAAGGTGAAGGGCGCCACCCCCCACGACCTGGGCGCACCGAACGAGCGGCCCTGGGAGGCCACCAACTACACCGCTTATCAAGACTGCAACCTCTGGAAAGACCTGGCCAGCGACTACGTGTTGCAGGTGTGGCGCACCTTCAAGCTGGCGCCCAACGGCGAAGACATCAACTTCCTGGCGGAGTGCTGGCCGGCAGCCGTGGAAGCACTCCACTACCTGAAAACCTTCGATGCCAACAACGACGGCTTGCCCGACAACGGCGGTGCGCCCGATCAAACCTTCGACGACTGGCCGCTCAAGGGGGTGAGTGCCTACTGCGGCGCCCTCTGGATCGCCGCCCTGGAAGCCGCATTGGCGATCGCCCAGCAACTGCAGCTCAGCACCGGACTCGACACCTCAAGCGAACAACGCACCTTCAGCAGCTGGCTGGAGCAATCGCGCGCCAACTTCGACACGCTGCTCTGGAACGGCGAGTACTACGACATCGACGCCGAAAGCGGCACCCCCGTGGTGATGGCCGATCAGCTCTGCGGTGATTTCTATGCCCGCCTGCTGGGGCTGCCTCCTGTGGTGAGCGAAACCAACAGCCGCAGCACCCTCAAGGCGGTGAAGGAAGCCTGCTTTGAAGCCTTTGAGGGCGGCAAGCTCGGCGTAGCCAATGGCCTGCGGCGCGACGGCACCCCCCTCGATCCCAACGGCACCCACCCGCTCGAGGTGTGGACCGGCATCAACTTCGGCATCGCCAGCTACTACCGCCTCATGGGCGACACCACCACCGCCCTGGCGATCACCGCGGCGGTGGTGGATCAGGTGTACGGCGGCGGTCTTCAGTTCCGCACGCCCGAGGCGATCACGGCGGTGAACACCTTCCGCGCCTGCCATTACCTGCGGGCGATGGCGATCTGGGGGGTGTGGGCCACCCACACCAACTGGCAGCCGATTCCGGGTGCAGAGCGAAGCTGACCCGCTCCGTTCCATACGCTGAACGCCAGATCTGCAGCTCTATGGCATCGGGTTCACTCATTCGGGGGCTGCTGGCCTGGTTGGCCGGAGCCCTGCTGCTGTTCACTCCGCTGCAGCCGGCCTGGGCCCAGGTGCATGCCCACCCGGATGAAAACGGCCAGGAGGTGGTGCGCAGCCTCGAGAGCCTGCGCGATCTCGACTACCAGAGCTGGCAGGCCGTGGCCTACCGCACTGGCCCTCCCGGCGGGCCGGTGACCCTGCGGATCGTGGGCTATCCCGGCAAAGTGCGCCTTGATCACCCCACCTCCTTGATCGTGCACTCCGGGCGAGGCACCTGGACGCTCGACGACATCACCACCGCCAATCCCAAGCTGGTGAGCGACGGCCGCGATGCCGCCGCCGAGTTCAACCTCAGCCCGCTGCTGGCCGATTTGCATCAGAACCGGCCGCTGCGGCTGGAGCTTCCCGGAGTGTTTGTGGAGCTGCCGGTGCCGCCTTTTGTGGTGGGTGAATGGCGCAGCCTGCCCAGCTGGCGCGAGGGATGAGCGCCCCATGGCGCCCTTGGATGCAGCGGGCGCTGCAACTGGCCGCCCTCGGTCAGGGCCGTACCAGTCCCAATCCCCTGGTGGGTTGCGTGGTGCTGGATGCGAACGGCCAACTGGTGGGCGAGGGCTTTCATCAGCGGGCCGGCACGCCCCATGCGGAGGTGCATGCGCTGCGTCAGGCCAGGGAGCGCGCCCGCGGCGGCACCGCGGTCGTCACGCTTGAGCCTTGCTGCCATCACGGCCGAACCCCTCCCTGCAGTGAAGCCTTGATCGCCGCAGGTGTGGCGCGCGTGGTGGTGGCGATGCGCGATCCCGACCCGCGGGTGGCCGGAGGTGGCATCGCCCAGCTGCAGAGCGCAGGCATCGAAGTGATCGTGGGGGTGTGCGAGGCCGAAGCCCGCCAGCTCAACCGCGCCTTCATCCACCGGGTGGAACACAGCCGCCCGCTGGGGCTGCTCAAGTGGGCGATGAGCCTCGATGGCCGCACAGCCCTGCCCAACGGCTCCAGCCAGTGGATCTCGGGGCAAGCAGCACGGGGCTGGGTGCATCAACTGCGGAGCCGCTGCGATGCGGTGATCGTGGGGGGCGG
>NZ_JBIPMN010000011.1:0-23389 GCF_044369115.1 Vulcanococcus sp.
CAATAGAGTACCAACAGCGTGCCGATCGCCTCCCAGCTCCAGAAGCGGGGCAACAACGCCACCAGGGCGAGGGCGTGAATCATCACCATGAACACGGTGGTGCCCCAGCGGCGCCGCTGGCGGCGGGGGCTCACGCTGATGCCGCTCCTCAGCGGCGGCATGCTCCGGGCGGTCGTCATGCCGCCACCTCCATCGGTTGCAGGAACTGGCGCAGCAGCAGGCTGGCGAAGCGCAGCTTCAGTCCCAGCTGCTGTAGGGGGTGCCCCTGGCTGGCTTTGATCCTGCGGAAGGTGTCCACCAGCCGATCGCGGAGTTCGAAGTAGGTGGGAGTGAGCTGAAACACCACCGGAAAGGCGCGGCGGGCGGTGCGGTTGGTCTGGCGCATCACCTCCGCATCAAAACGGTCGGGATCCATGCCGAGCAGGCGATAGAAGTTGCCGCGCTCACACACCGTGAGGCTGTGGGTGAGAAACACGCTCCAGAGGAAGAAGCGGCTGAGCAACCGGCCGCGCAGCCCGCTATTGAGGCCAGGCCAGCAGCGGATCAGCATGTTGAAGATGTCGCCATGGCGGTTCTCGTCCTGACACCAGGGCTCGAAGAAGTCAAACAGCGGCGCGAAGGCGTTCTCAGGGTTGGCCTTGAGATGGCGATCGATCAGGATGTAGCGCCAGTAGCCGATCTTTTCGGAGAGATACACCGAATAGAGCACCCAATTCAACGGGAACCAGGTCACCGGCCGTTTTCCACTGAGGGCTGGCAAATCGATCACAATGCCCTCGGCCACGAGGGCTCGATTCAGAAAGCCCGCGTGGCGAGCTTCATCGCGCGCCATCAGGTTGAACAGGCGGCTGAGCTCAGGCCGTTTGGCGAGCTTGAGCTGGCGTGAGAGTTCTTTGAAGAGCAGGAATCCTGAAAACTCCGACACGCAGGAGCGCACCAGATAGCTCTCATAGGCTTCTTTCTGCTCGGGGTCGAGGTCGCGCAGGCGATCCAGGGGGGCCTTGCGGTCGAAGTGGTCGCGGTTGTAGTCGGCCTCCATTTCATTGAGCATCGCCTCAAAAGCGGGGCGCTCCGCCTCGAGATCCGTGCGGGCCGCTTTGGCGATTTCGGTGGTGTAGAAGCGCGGCGTGAGCAGGTCTTCGCTCAGGTGCGGTGCGGGGGTGGCAGAGGTGGCAGTCATCAGCGGGCGGAAGCGTTGGAGCGGGCGATGGCGTAGGCCGTGGCATCGGGGCCGTGGCGGTGGTTGGTGAACCATCTCTGCAGCTCGAGCAACCAGCGCAGGCGTGCCTGGCGATCGCCGGAGGTCTCGAGCAGAGCGGCTTTGGCGGCTTCGATGGCTTGCAGATGCACGCCTCGGTGTCCTGGGCAGAGGCAGCCCTGCGCTGAAAGCCAGCGCTCTTCCAGGCGCAGGTGCAGGCGTAAATCCCAGATCAGCCGCCGGCAACCACGCTCAATCGCCAACGCTTCAGCCGCGGTCCAGGCAGGCTGCATGGGGCCATGGAGCCAGAGCAGTTCAGCCAGGTAGGCCTCAAGCTCGTCGTGCTGACGTTCGAGTAAAGGCTCTTGATCCACCCATCGCCGCGGCCATAGCCAGGGCTTGGCGTAGACGGGATCAGCGAGCAGCACAGCCATGGAGCAATTCTCCGAAGCAAAGCGGATTCAGCATATAACGGCATCGTGATTCTGCAGATTCCGCAACAGTGTGATCCCTTGTATGCTGGAACGCGCTATATTTGTATTGCGTCGCTCGTGGGGCCATGGAGCACCTCGCCGAATACTTCAAGGTGTTTTCTGAGCCCAACCGTCTGGCGGTGTTGGAAGCGCTGCGCGGCGGTCCGCTCAATGTCACCGCTGTGGTGGAGAAAACCGGGCTCAGTCAGGCCCTGGTGTCGAAGCACCTCAAGCTGCTCACCATCGCTGGTGTGGTGCAGCGCCGGCCGGAGGGGTCGCTGGTGTTTTACGAGGTGAACGACAAGGCCGTGTTCAAGCTGATCGCCCAGGCAGAGAAGCTCCTGCTCGCCTCCCGCCGTCAGCAATTGGATGCCCTGGCCGCGATCCTCTGATGGAGCCCCGGCCCAGTGACCTTGCCCAGTTGCGAGCGGCGTTGGCGGCTGGCCAGAAGGATCTCCGCTCGCTGAGGCTTGGCGAGATCGATGGTCTCGACCTCGACTTGTCAGGATGCAACCTGGATGGCAGCTGCTTCAAAGAAGCACGTTTCGGCCACGCCACGTTGCGAGGAGCGCAGGCCCATCGCTGTTGCTTTCAGCAGGCCTTGATCTGGGGTGCCGATCTTTCGGAGCTGGATGCGCCGTCGTCCTATTGGCATGAAGCCGATCTGTCGGGATCACGTCTTCAAGGGGCCAATTTCAGTTATGCACTGATGCATCGCTGCTGTCTGCGTGGCGTTGTGGCGGCGAGGAGTGTCTGGCGCAGTGCCCGGCTCGTGGAAGCTGATTTCCGTTCAGGCCAGGATCAACTCACCGATCTCGGGTATGCGGATTTTTCGGGAGCCGATCTCAGTTTTGCGTTGCTTCAGGGGGCCAACCTGCACGCAGCCATCTTGAAAGGCAGCTGCCTCTACGGGGCGAATCTGCGCGGTTGTGATCTTCGGGGAGCCGACCTGCGCGATTGCGATCTACGCGATACCCAATTGCAGGATGCCCAGATGGACGGTGCGCTGATCGACTGAGCGCCTAGATCGCCACCAGCCATCGACCAACCATGGCCAGGGCGAGTGCCAGGCCTGAGGATCCGAGCCAGCTCGCGCGCTGGGTTGCAAACTGACGCCGCAACAGAACCACGGCGCCAAGCCAGCCCACGAGCAGCACAGCGCTTTGGCAGAAAGCGATCACGTGAGGGTCGGCGCTCCAGGCGGGCAGCGCCGTGCTCCATTCCGGCGCCCAGGCTGATGCCGACACTGGCAACAGCATCCCGGCTTCGCCCATGCCCAGGGGCAGATGGCGCGCCAGGAGCAAGGCCCACACCAGCGGTAGCAAGCCATAAAGCCCCTGCAGCAAGCGTTGTTTGGGCACAACCAACCGGGCTAACCCAAACAGTCCCGACGGGAGTGCCAGCGCCAAGCTGGCCACCGCCAGCCCTGGCAGGAGATGGCCCTCGCTGAGGCTGGCCTGGGCAGCCGGGAGCCAGCCCAGCAGGCGCTGCCAGTGATGCAAGCTGAGATCACCGGCGAGGACCAGGAGTAAGGCGGGTTCACCCGGTGGAATGTCCATCGTGCGTTGGATATCCGCTGCGGGAGGCCGCAAGGAGAGCTGAACGGAGCGGTGCGGGCAGGCCTGAGCGCAGGTGAGGCAAAGCACGCAATTGCGGTTGTCATTCAAATGGGCGGGGTGCGTCCCTAGTGGGCAGCCGTTGGTGCGCAGGCCTTCTCCATCGGCGGGGCCGCCTTTGAAGCAGGCATAGCTACTGCAACTGCCGCTGCAGGTACCCACCTGAGCGCGCAATTCGAGAATCGATAGTTTGGCAAACAGACCATTCATTCCCCCAACTGGGCATAGATAGCGGCACCAGAACCGCTTCTCGTAGCGAAGTGATCCGAGAACGGCACCGGCTGTAATCAGCAGCAGTAGGCAACTGCTCAGCCAGGCTGTATTACCCAGATTCCACACTTCCTCCCACACCAGGATCAGGGCAAATCCGCCCGCCAGCACAGGCGATGCCCAGGTGTCGGACTCGCCTCTGGGCCAGCGGCCAGGCTGATGTCCCAGGGCACGGGAGAGGCGCTGAGCAATCTCCCCCCAAACCATGAAGGGGCAGATGGAGCACCACAGTCGCCCTACCAAGGGGAAGCTCAGCAGGATCAAGGGCCACCACCAGGCCCAAAACAGGTTGAGGGCGCCGTTATGGCTGCGGTCTTGAGGTCCCATCCACAGCCACACATTCACCAGCACAAACACCCAGCTCACCAGGCCAAACAGCAAGCTGTTCCACAGCCATGGCGCCCGCATCAGGCCCCGCAGATAAGGCTTCCAGCGCCAGATGTCAAAGCGATAGCGCTGTTGCCGAGCCGGCGTCCAGAACACGTCTTCAGGAAGCAGATCTGGAAACGACTCTTGGTTTTGACACCGTGCCTGTTGCAGCGCGCGATGGATCAGCTCTTCCAGTTCGCGCAGATTGTTCGGAAAGTCGTAGTTCTGGAGTCGTTTGATCACCGAATCCGGTACATCCGGCGGTGTGCTCCAGCCCATCTTGCGGCTCTGTTGCCGGATCCCGTAGCGCAACCATTCCCCCAGATCACCACGGCGGACGCGCAGGGGCGGAACGCGGATCGTGGTGCAAAACGAATCAAACTCTGGCTGCGCGGTTTCGGTGGTGAAAAACAACCGCGCCTCGCAACGGTGCTTCCTGCCTTCACCCCAAGTTCTGTCCTTGGCTAACTGCACTAGGCGAGGCATGAGAGCCTCGGGCACATGCTCCAGCTGGTCGATGAGCAGGGAGCCCGCCCCCAGCAGTTCCAAGACCCCACCAGTGCCGAACAGATCACTGCCGTCTGGCTTGAGCAGTGCCCCATCGAGGCGGACCATCAGTTGTTTCCGCGCCGATGAGCCGAAGTGAATCAGGGCGGCCAGGTTGTCTTTTTCGAGGCCGGGTTCACCCGTGATCAGCACGGGGCGCCCATCGTTTTCGTGCGCGACCTGGCGCACGGCGTCGCGCAACGAACGGGCATAACGGCTGCTGCCCACAATGCCGCGTCGCACCCGCCCTACCAAAAGGGGAGCCAGCTTCAGCAACTCCGGGGAAACGTTGGGCAAGCGCCTGCAGAGCGGCTGAATTCAGTCTGGTTCGGCTGCTCCATCAGCGCATCGCGCCTCTGTGGCTTGCGCGGTTCTCAATACGATGCAGAAAGGCCCCATGGCGTTTGCTCCTGGGTGTTGGCTCGCATGAAACCAC
Source organism: Vulcanococcus sp. (assembly GCF_044369115.1). GTDB lineage: Bacteria > Cyanobacteriota > Cyanobacteriia > PCC-6307 > Cyanobiaceae > Vulcanococcus. Next base: position 4,909 of record NZ_JBIPMN010000011.1, read on the forward strand.
CACCGCTCGATCGATCGGTCCAAAGGTTGCGACGACGATCCGGCCTCTTGGTTTCGATGGATCGTCGCGGTGGCTGGCTGCGGCATTGGCGTGAGCCTTACCTCTTGGCGCTGGCCATGTCTTGGCCGGCCTTTCTGGCCTCGGTAGCGCTGGTTTACCTCGCGATCAACCTGCTGTTTGCGGGGCTGTACTCGCTGGATCCTGGCGGGATTGGTGGTGCAACAGGAGAGGTCGTCAGCTTCGCGGAGGCCTTCTTCTTCAGTGTGCAAACCCTCGGCTCCATCGGCTACGGCGTTCTGCACCCGGTGAGCCTGTATGCCCATCTCGTGGTGACAGCGGAATCCCTGAGTGGGTTGCTGTTCATTGCCCTCACCACCGGGTTGGCCTTCGCGCGGTTTTCCCGCAGTACGGCGCGGATTCGCTTCTCCCATCTGGCCGTGATTCACAGCTACAACGGCTCGCCAACGTTGGCGTTTCGCTTGGCTAATGAGCGCCGCAACGGCTTGCTGGAGGCTCGCCTGCGGGTGTTCCTCTCGGTGGATGAGGTGAGCGTTGAGGGGCATCGCATGCGCCGCCTGAAGCCCTTGGCTCTGGAGCGTGATCAGGGCATTGCGTTTTTGTTGATCTGGACGGCCATGCACCGCATCGATGCCAGCAGTCCGCTGCATGGAATGGGCCCGGATCAGTTGCGGGAGCTCAATGCCGAGCTGGTGGTGGCCTTCTCCGGCATCGATGAAACTCTCGAGCGTCCGGTGCATGCCCGAGCAAGCTGGCCTGTGGAGCAGATCGCATTCGGCCGCTGCTTTGTCGACATGCTGGAGCAACACCAGGGCGAAACCCGCATCGATTGGTCGCTGTTTGATCGCACCCGCCTCTGCCCTGTCGATTGAGTTGTTGTCATGACCCACTCCCCCGACACCGGTTCCTGGTGGGATCAGCGCTACCGCGAGTGCAGCGATCGCTGGGAGCTGGGCTCACCGGCGCCTCCCCTGCAACTGTTCTTCTCGGAGCATGCGCAGGCGCCGAAGCCCCCCGCCCAGGTGCTGGTGCCGGGCTGCGGCCGCGGCCATGAAGCCGCGTTCCTGGCTGCCTTGGGCTTTGCCGTGGTGGGGTTGGATTTCAGTGCCGAGGCGATTGCGGAAGCGCTTCGTCTGCATGGGGAGCAGCCCGCTCGCCTGCGCTGGCTCCAGGCGGATCTGTTGGATGGGGGCGCCTTGGAAGCGGCAGGGTTGGGCCCAGCCAGCTGCGATGGGGTGCTGGAGCACACCTGTTACTGCGCCATTGATCCCCACCTGCGGCCGGCCTACCGCCAAAGCGTGGCGCGGCTGATCAAGGCCCAGGGCTGGCTGCTGGGCCTCTTCTGGTGCCATGGACGCCCAGGCGGACCGCCCTACGGCAGCGATGCCGACCAACTGGTGGCCGACTTCACGGCGGCTGGTTTCAGCAAGGAACTCTGGTTCCCCGCCACCAATTCCGCACCGGGTCCTGACAACCAACCTCGCGATCACGAATGGGTTGGCCTCTGGCGCCGGGTTGCACACTGAAGGGCAGCGTCAACAAGCTGCTCTGGCTTCCCAGCAGACCCCAGATCTGATCGTTATGGGCAGCGGCCTGGGAGGGCTGTGCTGCGGAGCCCTAGCCGCCCGCCATGGCTTGGAGGTGCTGGTGCTCGAGGCCCACGACCGGCCAGGCGGCGCCGCCCACGGCTTTGAGCGGCGCGGCTTTCAGTTCGAATCCGGACCGTCGCTATGGAGCGGCCTAGGCCGTTGGCCTTCCGCCAACCCGCTGGCCCAGGTGCTGCGGGCCGTGGGGGAATCGGTGCCGGTGGTGCCTTATCAGGAGTGGGGACTGCTGCTGCCGGAGGGGAACCTGCGGATCGGCGTAGGGGCTGAGCCGTTCCTCGAGGCACTGCAGCAGTTGCGTGGTCCGGCGGCGGTGGCCGAGTGGCGGGCCTTCATGCGTTGGCTGGAGCCCTACTGCCGCGCCGCCGCCTCGCTGCCTTTGCTGGCGATGCGGCCGGGGCTGGGCATGGCAGGAGTGCTCGGAGCGCGCGGATCGGCCACCCTGCTGCGGCAGGCACCGCGGTTGGCGGCTCTGGGGGGTGCATTCGGCCCGATGGCGCGGCGGCAGCTCAAGGATCCGTTCCTGCTCCATTGGGTGGAGATGCTCTGCTTCCTGATCTCGGGTCTGCCGATGGATCAGACCAGTGCCGCCGCCATGGCCACCCTGTTCGGCGAGTGGTTTGAGCCGAACGCCAGCCTCGACTACCCCATCGGTGGCAGCGCTGCGGTGGCGGAGGCGTTGGTGCGGGGCTTGCAGCGCCATGGCGGTGAGCTCCGCTGCCGCGCCGCGGTGAAACAGATCCGCCTCGATGGCAACCGCGCCGTCGGCGTGGAGCTGGAGAACGGCGAGCAGCTCGATGCCCGCCTGGGTGTGGTGAGCAATGCCAGCCCCTGGGACACCCTGGGCCTGCTGCCCGAGGAGGGGGTGCCGCGCCGCTGGCGCCGCCAGACCGCGGCCACCCCGGCGTGCGCCAGCTTCCTGCACTGGCATGTGGGCCTGCGCGGCGATAGGCTCAACGAACTGCCGATCCATCACGTTTGGGTGGGCGACTGGCAGCGCGGCATTGGCGCCGAACGCAACATGCTGGTGTTCTCGATGCCATCGCTCCTGGATCCTGCGCTGGCGCCGGTGGGGCATCATCTGCTGCATGCCTACAGCCCGGCCAATGAGCCCTGGGAGCTGTGGAAGGATCTCGAGCCCGGCAGCAGCGCCTATGAGGCGCTCAAGGCGGAGCGTTGTGGCCTGTTCAAGGAGGTGTTCAGCCAGCTGGTGCCCGATCTGGCGGATCGGATCGTGCTGGAACTGCAGGGCACGCCTCACACGCATCGACGTTATTTGCGGGTGCATCAAGGCAGCTATGGCCCTGCCATCGGTGCCGATCGCTCGCCATTCCCGGGTGGCAGCACGCCGGTCGAGGGCCTACAGCTCTGCGGGGCCGGCGTGTTCCCTGGGATTGGCGTACCGCCGGTGGCTGTGAGCGGGGCGATGGCGGCCCACAGTTTTGTGCCCCTGGCGAAGCAGAAGGCCCTGATCCAGGAGCTGGGGCTCTAAGTTGCACCCAGGAACGGTCCCAGATGATCCGCCAGCGTTTCTGCGCTGCGCAGTGCCCCCTCCACCCGGCCGAAGCCAAGACCGGCGATCGCATCACCGCAGAAGCCAATGCGGCTGGTGGGGCAGAGGCTGAGTTCCGGCGCAAGCCCTGGCCCGTGGGGAAAGGCGGCACCCCAGCGCATGAGTTGCCGATCGGCTCCAGCCGTGCTGAGGCCGAGGGCTTGTTGCAGCGCGCGATCGAGGGCATCCATCACATCGGCTTCGGCTTGAGCCTTCGGTGTGGCCCCCAGCAGTTGCGCCGCTGAAGACCGCGATCCATACACACTCTGATGATCCGCCGCAAAGGCTGCGCTGGATTCGACCACCACACCCCAGCGCTCCGCCGCCATGGCCTGCAGCGACACCCGCCGGATCCCCCATCGCTCCTGGGCTGCACCGTTGAACTGCAGCAGCCGCCATGGTTGCTGCCGCCAGGCTCCAGCCTGATTGGCCGGCAGGCTGAGCAGCAGGTTGCTGCTGGCCTGGGAGGGCATCGCGGCCAAGGCGGCCCAGGCCTGCTGCAGCTGTGGGTCACCGCTCTGTTCGGCCGCCACCTGCAGCGGCACGTCATCCCAGCCGAACACCGTTTGGCAGCGGGGGTGAGCCAGCAGGGTTCCGCTCACAACCAACCAGCTGCAGTGCAGGAGGGTTTCGCCCTGTTGGCCCCGGAGCGTCCAGCCGTTCGACGTCGCCTCGAGGTGGCGCACCAAGGTGCCGCTGATCAGTGGGGTGGGCGCGGCCTCTTGGGCCAGGTTCAGCAGGCCGCGGCAAACGTGCTCCATCTGCGGTGAGCCCTGCCAGAGCGTTCCGCTGCAGAGCGGATCGTTGGCGATGGCGGCGCCGAGCTGGCCGTGTTCATCCAGGCTGCCGATGGCACCTTGGAAGCGGCTGATCCAGCCCCCGCGCCGTAAGGGTTCCAGTAGCTGAGGCTCTGGGGATGCGGTGATGTTGAACAGGGGGGCGCCATGGTTGAGCGCCAGTTGCCGATCGGAGCGTGAGCGCCTGGTGGCGGTGCGCCCGCCGGGGCCGCGGCCGATCTCCAGCAGCGCCATGGATCCGCGCCAACCCCGCCGGCGCAGGGCCGCCGCCAGGGCGCAACCCCCGACTCCGGCGCCGATCACAGCCAGATCCACGTTGGGCGACTCAGTTGCCAAGTTTTTCCAGCAACACGTCGGTGAGCTTGATCTCGCAGTTGGCCACAAAGATGCCGAAGCCGGTGCCTTGCAGCGCCAGGGAGTTCATGTACACGCAGGCGGTCGCGCGGGCGGCCTTGAACGCCTCGAATTGCTTCAAGGGGTCGGTTGTGGTGTTGAAGAAGCCCGTGAGGCTGTCGGTCCAGATCGGGAGGAAGGTGCCGCCGGGCATCTCGGCAGCATCGCGGGCCACGGCTTGCATCGCCTGCTTGAGCTGCACGTCCTTGCGTTCCAGATTGGCGCGGGTGCACACCGAAAGCTCCACCGTGCTGAAGGCCTGGCTGCAATCAATCGGGTTGGCCTGGGCCGGCAGTCGTGACGCCAGAGCGAGCGCGCCTGCAGCTGCGATGCCGCATCGGATGGCAGACACCAAGCGGGCCATGGCGATCAAGCGTCTGCCTGCAGTGTGATCGCTCAGACCAGCCCTGGCACCGTTAGCGTCGCGGGCCAGTCGTGCGGTGGTTGTGGCGGTTCAGGTGCTCACGGAGGCGCAGCGCCGCAAATGGGACAGCAGCGATGACCAGCTGTTCTATGCCGAACCCCGGTTCGTGCAGCATCTCGACGATGCCTTTCGCGCCCGGCTCACCCAGCTCTATCGCGACCGCATCCCGGTCCGGGCTGTGGTGCTCGACCTGATGTCGAGCTGGGTGTCGCACCTGCCGGACGACGGGATCTACGAGCGCGTGATCGGCCACGGCCTCAATGAGAAGGAGCTGGCGGCGAATAAGCGGCTCGATAGCTATTGGCTGCAGAACCTCAACCTCAATCAGGAGATTCCGCTCAAGGCAGACAGCGTCGACGCCGTGCTGATCGTGGCCGGTTGGCAATACCTGCAGTACCCCGAGGCAGTGGCGGCTGAACTGCTGCGCATCACCCGTCCCGGCGGGCAGGTGATGGTGTCGTTTTCCAATCGGATGTTTTTCACCAAAGCCCCGCAGATCTGGGCGGATGGCAGCGACCGTGATCACCTCACCTATGTGGCCGAGGTGTTGATGGCCCAGGGATGGCTCAAACCCGAGTTCGTGGCGGAAGAAACCCGCGCCATGGGCTTGAAGGGGTTGGTGGGCGGCAAGGGGGATCCGTTCTTTTCCGTGATCGCCACCAAGCCGCAATGAGCGCATCCGCATCGCCAGAGGTCAGCGCCCGAGAGCTGCTTCAACTGGAGCAACAGGCGCGCCGCTCAGGCAGTGGTGTGCAGCCTGATGCGCTGCAGGGCTGCTGGCAACTGCAGCTGGTGTGGCCGAAGGGGCAGCAGCGCGCTTCAGCCTTCAGTGGTTGGCTGTTGCGCGGGCTGTCCGCTCGGCTGGAGATCGGCGTCGATCCAGAGGGGCTGCTGCTGAGCAATGCCGTGAATCTGGGGGCGGTGGAGCTGCGCTTCCGCGGTCGCGGCCGGCTGGAGGGCAAACGGCCCCTGCTGCTGTTCAGCTTTGAGCAGCTGCAGCTCAGCCTGGGGGGATGGCGCATCGTGGAGCGCACCTTGCCCGCCCCTGCTCCGCAGCGCATGCCCTTCTTCGCCTTGATCCACCGGGATCCCTCGGGTTGGTTGGCGGCGCGGGGGCGCGGCGGTGGCCTTGCCCTATGGCGACTCGCCGATGACGCGGCCGCCGTTGCCAACATGAACGCAACCGCGCCCTGAACTCGCCATGGCCTGTCCGCGTTGCGGCAGCTGGTCCGTTCGGGCCGATCGCAGCCTGGGGGGGCGCATGGTGTGCGGCCGTTGCGGTACCCCTCTGCAGGGCGTGAAGCAGGGCGGAAAAGGCATCCTGCCGCTCAGGTCTGGGCGGGGGGCTTGGCGTTGGTGGCTCCTGGGCCTAGTGATGGCCGCGGCGGCACTGGCGGCCCTGGATCCAGGATCACGGTTGCCCTTCACACCCCATGGTTCCAGCGATCGCTCTCTCGATCGGTGGCAGTGATTCCGGCGGTGGTGCCGGCATCCAGGCCGATCTGAAAACCTTCCTGGCCTTGCAGGTGCATGGCTGCAGCGCCATCACCTGCGTCACGGCGCAGAACACCTGCGGTGTGAACCGTGTTGATGCCCTGCCCCCCGACGGCCTGACAGCCCAGATCGAGGCCGTGTTGAGCGATCTGCCGGTGGCGGCGCTGAAAACCGGGATGTTGCTCAACCGAGCACTGATCGAGGCCACGGCTGCCGCATTGCGCCCACTGGCCATTCCGCGGCTGATTGATCCGGTGATGGTGTCGCGGGCGGGTTCGGTGCTGCTGGAAGCCGATGCGATTGAGGCTTACCAGCAGCAGCTCCTGCCGTTGGCGGAGCTGATCACACCCAACATCCATGAAGCGCAGCTGCTGAGCGGGTTGCCGGTGGAGAGCGCAAGCGATGTAGAACGGGCGGCCGCAGCCCTGTTGGAGCTGGGGCCTCAAGCGGTGCTGATCAAAGGCGGCGGCATCCCAGCGTTGCGCGGTAGCGATTACCTGCTGCAGCGCCAGGCCTCCGGCCAGTGGTTGCGGCATCAACCGGTGGCAACCACCCACAGCCACGGCAGTGGTTGCACCCTGGGGGCAGCGATCACGGCGTTGCGGGCCAAGGGCTTGCCGCTGCTGGAGGCCGTTGAGCAAGCCAAGCGCTTTGTCGAACGTGGCCTGCGCTTTGGGCTAGCCATTGGGGCTGGCCAGGGTCCACTGTGTCATTGGCATCCGTTGCTTGAGTCCGATGGCTGACGCTCCTTATCTGATCGCGCTGGCCCTGCTGGAGCAGAACGGCGAGCGGGCGATGCCGCTGCAAGGCAAATCGCTGCGAGAACCCCTGGCAGCCGATGCCGATCCTGGTGAAGTGGGGCACCAACAGGCGCTCGAACTCATGCTTCGGGTGTGGCAACGCAGCGACCAAGGAGCCCTCAGCCGAGCTGGCGGCGATCACAGCCTGTTGCTGGTCGCCGTTCCCATCGAAGCTCTGCAGGATGCACTGCCGGCGATGAAGGCCCGTTGGCTGAATACCGGCGACACCAAGGCCTTGCTGCAAGACCTCAAAGGTCAGGCGAGTGGGGGGATCTGGAGCCTCAAGCTGGAGCCGCGTCAGCCCTTGGCATACGAACGGTTGGATTAGTTGTATTCGCCCGGGATGTCGTTTTTGCGAACCGTCACCCGGTCGAATTTTTTGCCTGAAGCCCTCAGCAGTTCATCGCCTGAGAACTCAAAGCCAAGCTTCAGTGCGATTTGAGCAACGTCGTCGGCTGTGGCCGCAGCGAGTACCTGCCTCTTGAGGCTCTCATCGGCCTGCATCTTGGCCAGGAACGCCTTCAGTTGATCGAGAGACATGGCGCCGGCCGCTGCTGGGGCTCCAGTTTCACAGGAAGGGGTCGAGGAAGCTGAGGGGCCGGTTCATCGTGGCGGAGAAACCGAGGATGCCTGGATCCCGGTGGCTGTAGAGGAGGTTGTCGTCGGCATCGATCAGGAAGGTGCCGCCGCGTTGGGTGATGAAGTCGTTGCGGGGCACGTAGGTGCCCCAGTTGCCCAGCACCTCCGTCATGTTGCGCAGCCGCACGCTGGCGAGTTCAAACGGCCGCTGGAACCCCTCTCCACCAGCGAAGCGGAACAGCGGGCTGTCGATGCGCTGCGGGGCCTTGCGATCACCGGTGTAGCCGCGCAGCACCTCAGCCAAGGTGCCTGGCGAGCCGATGCCGGCACACATCAACAGCAACCCGGGCCATGGGCCGCCAGGGGTTTTCAGGCCTTCGTAGAGCCCCAGCTCTCGATGGAGCGTGGGCTCGGCATCCACCTCCAAGGCGGTGCGGGGAAACCCGGTGTGGCGGCAGAAGCGTTCGGCTCCGGCGGCGTCGCCAATGGCAATTGCCAGGGTGTGGATGCCAGCGGCTTCCAGCTTCGGCAGCTCTGGTGCCAGGGCCTGGGCGTACTCCATCGAGTCGAAGTCGCCAAGCTGGGTGAGCAGCAGCACCAGCCGACGCCCGCCTTGCATGCCGGCTGTTGCTTGCAGGCGTTGCAGCAGAGGGGCTGGGGCTTGCATCAGCGCACGTTGAGATCGCGGCGCACATCCTCGAGCGGCCGATCGATCCAGGTCCAGAACTCCCAATGGATGTCTTTGATTGGCCCCACCACGTTGGAGCCGCGCTCTAGGGCAGCAGCAAAGGCGGGGGCGCGGAGCTGGTCTTTGAGTTTCGGCGCCACAGTGCCAGCGAGGGGATCGGCAATGCCCACCTGGAACTGCATCAGCGGTGGGATGGCGATCAGCAAGGCGTGTTCGGGGAAGAGGCCCATGGTGAAGGCCAGCACCTGGAGTTCACCATCGGGGTCAGTGGCATAGCCCCCAATCACGTGATGCACGTCATGCAGGGCCACGTAGTCGTAAGGAAGTCCTTTGCGACTGCCGGGGTAGGGAAAGCCGTTGTGTTGGTAGTACGTGTTCAGCGCGGCTCCCAAGCTGCCAGGGGATGAGGCGGGCAGGGCTTCGTAGCGGGCCTGATTGGTTGTATCGATGCCGATTCCCAGCATCGGCAGGATGAAGCGGCTGAAGCCCTTCACCATCCCGTCGTTGTTGAGGTCGTGGAAGCTGCGCCGGTAGAGATCTCCAAAGGCCTTGAGCACATGGCCGCGGCACACCTGCTCGAGATCCTCCACCACACCGGCTTCAATCCCTAGATCATCCGCCAGGCGCCTGAACACGTCCATCTTCTGGGCTTCCAGCTGAGGCTCCAGAAAGGCCAGCAGGGTAAACAGCTGCATCACCTCCTGGCGCTGGCGTTGTTGTGTGATGAGGCCCGACAGTCCCACTGGCAGTTGCGGCATTACATCGGCGGGCCAGGCCGTGCCCACCAGAGCGGGAAAGATCTCCTGCAGCTGCTCGCGCTCCTGCGCGCTGGGGGAGATCTGGCCTTCGGCACTCACCAGGGCCTCGCAGGCCTGAGCCAGTGCCGTGATGGCCGCGGGTGGGAGTGACTCAAGTGCGTGGAAGGCCATCTCTGGAAACGCAGCAGCACCTGGGATCAGGATGGCGACGTTGAGCTGCAATGCCCCACTGTTGTCGTTGGGTTCCCTTGGATGGATCGCCGTCATTGGCTGCTGCTTCTGGCCGCCATCGCCTGCATCGCCGGCTTGGTGCTCTGGATTGGCGAAATTGATCTGGGCATGGAGGAGTCGATCGCTCCCGGCTCGGCACCTGCTTCTGCCCCTGCCCCCACAGCCCCCGCCCAGCCATGACCCACTTGCTGCTCACCCTGACCCTGGCCCTGTTCCATCTGGTAGGGCCTGTGCCCGCGGATCTGGGCGTGCACAACGGCGCCCTCTCGCCCTGCCCCAGCCCTGCACACTGCGCCCGAGCCGATTGGTCGGTGGCTGATCCCGCGGCAGCCCTGGCGGCGCTGGTGCCGGTGATCAAGGCCACGCCGCGCATGGAGGTGCTGGAGCAGGGCGATGGCTACCTCCATGCCACCGCCACGAGTGCCCTGTTCGGTTTTGTAGATGATCTAGAGCTCTACGCCGATCCCTCTGGTGGTGTGCTGCAGGCGCGATCGGTGTCGCGGTTGGGGGATTCCGATCTGGGCGTGAATGCGCAGCGGCTGGCAGCACTGCATCAGCAGCTTCCCTGACGGCACCGGCTTGGCGCTCAGGGTTTCTGGCCGCCGCAGTCTTGCCAGTGGTTGAGTAAGTCCATCAGCGCAATGTGCATGGCGCGCAGTGCGCTGATTTTCTGTTCGATTTCACCGGCCTTGCTGCGGATCGTGCTCTGCAACGACGTGCAGGTGCAGACTCCGGAGCGCCGCGACTCGAGAATTTTCATCACGTCTGGAAGGGGGATCTCCATAGCCCGCAGGGTGCGGATGAACGTGAGCTCCTCGAACACATCAGGGCTAAACAAGCGAAAGCGACCGTCGCTGCGGCGGGCCGGATGGATCAGACCCTCATCGCAGTAGAAGCGGATGGTTTTCACTGTGAGGCCGGAGCGGGCCGCCACATCCCCGATTTTGAGGAGCTCTGCCGCTACCACTTGACTCTCCTGTAAGGGGAGAGCTCATCGTAGGAAGGCGTTCTCTTCTGTGCCCATGCGCCGCGCCCTGGCCTGCCTAGCGGTGATCAGCCTTCTCGCCCTGGCAGCTCGGGCTCAGCAGGCTGATCATCATCAGCACCACCACCATCACCCGATGCTGGAGGCGCCCACCACCAGTTCACCCCAGGCCGATCACAGCGCCCACAGCCACGACGTCGGCCCCGCCGGCAGCACTTACGACCTGCGCTGGCTCGATGGAATGGTGCAGCACCACACGGGTGCCCTGCGCATGAGCGAATTTGTGTTTGATATCGGTGTGCCGGGGGTGGGATCCCTGGGTAAGAAGATCTGGCGCGATCAGGCTCAGGAGATCAAGGCGATGGGGCAGTGGCGCAAAGCCTGGTATCCCGATGCCCCTGTTTATCCCGTCGTCCTTAAGTCGGACGGTAATCCCGATGCGATGGCTGATCTCACGCGCATGAGCACCGTTCAGATCAAGGCCATGCAGATGATGGGCTCCATGCCCACCCGCGAGAACCGGGTGACGTGGTTTTTGGAGGGCATGATTGCCCACCACGGTGGCGCCTTGGTGATGGCGCACGATGCTCTGAGCAAGAGCAGCAATCCCACAATCCGGCGTCTGGCCCGCCAGATCATCGTGGCGCAACGCCGAGAAATCCTTGAGCTGCGCCGCATGCTCAAGCACGACGGACTCGACAAACCGGAGTATTACCAGTTCGATGCTTTGTTCACGCTCTGATCAACGCCTGCTACTGGGCTTTGTGGTCGCTCATTAGCCGGCGAGCATCACCACGCCCATCCCAGTCATCAACAGGTTTTCGGCGAAGCTCACCACGCCCAACGGCGTTTTGGAGTTGCCGCCCACACAGGCGCAGTTCAGCGCGAGGTGATCCACAAACACCGCTTTCCCCACTGACACCATCCCCATCGCACCGAGCACCAGGGCCACTGCTCCCACCAGTTGGGCGGCACCGGTGGCCTCGGGTTGTTGCAGCACGCCAAGCCCCACCAGTAGTTCGATGCCTGGATACAGATGCGCCCAGCGACGCCAGTGCTGGCTGAGCAGGTCGTAGTTGCGGAAGCTGGTGGCGAATGCGTCCACATCCATCAGCTTGAGCATCGCCAAAAGGATGATGGCGATCCCCATCAAGCCGCTGATCCCTGCATCCAGCACGAATGCCATCAAGCCGGCGGTGATGAACACAGCCACCACCGGCGCATACGACACCTTGGCGGATTCCGCTCGAACCCCCAGCCGCGCGGCGAGCTCGCTGTAGCCACCGATCCGCTCATCGCCGGCAAACACCTGCGGCGTGGTGGCCACGCCATGGGCTGTTTTGAAGGCCTCGACCGCCTTCGTGCTGGTGAGGCGATGGTCGTCAAAGGGAATGTGCTGCTGCTCGAGTAATCCCTTAGCGCGTAAGCCCCATGGGCAGGGGTGCTCCGGAAGGTCCATCCGGTAGAGCCGAACAGCACGAAGGGTGGGTGTTGCGGTCACAGCCCAGGCAGGCATGGTATGGCTTCAGTGTGACTACTCCAGTTACTGGAGAGTCAAGGTCGGATCCCTGGCGCTGCAGTTCAGGGGTTCAGCCGCTCCTCGGCCCAGTGTTGATCGGCGCGCCAGCGCCGCCGTTGGTGTGGATAGCCCGTGAGCTCCAGCAGCTCCACGGCCTGCACCTCGATGCGCATCAGCTCAAAGCAGCTGGGCAGGGCCGTGTCATCGGCGAGTTCCGATGGGAAGGCTGCTTCCCGGTCCAACGGTGCACCAGGTTCTGGCCAACCCCAGAGGGCACGGGCTCCGGGGTTGAGTTGCTGCCAATGCTGCTGGCGGGCTTCCAGATCCAGCTCCGGCGGCAGCGCCAGGCGATGGCCGCGCAGCCGAAACTGCGAGCGGGCTTTCGGCAATAGCCAGCACAGCTCCACCCGCGGCTCCTGCTGCAATTCGCTGGCCTTACTGCTGCGGCGATCGGTGAGGAGATCCAGCAGCGCAGGTCCGCCCCAACCGCGGAACACGAGCGTGCGCACCCGTGGCGCGCCATCACACCCCAAGGTGGCCAGCTGCAGCCAGCGCGCTTGAGGGGAGCGCCCTTCCCGCTGGCGGGCACCGCGCAGCAACGGCCGCCAGGGAGGCAGGTTCTCGTTCATGGCTGCGCGTCACAGCTGTAGTTCTCCCAGTCGCCACGCCGTTGAGCAAAGTCAGGGTGTTGGGGATCGAGGGCCTGCCACCACCAGCGGCCGTCGCTGTAGCTGGGGGTGCCGGCGTTGTTGGTGCGGGGCAGCTGCAGGTTGACGCCGCGCCACTGCAGCACCATGAACGCGCCAGGCACAGTGCCACCTGCGGTGTTGGGAATGCCAGGTGCATCCACGGCACCGACGTACACCTCAGCAATCAGGGGGTCGCCCCCGCACAGGAAGTGCGCTGGCGCCGGATCTTGGGCGCTGCCCACGGCGGCCAAGCTGGGCGCAGGGTGAATCCACCACCACAGCGTCAGCACCACGCTGATCAACAGGGAGAGAAGCCAGCGGAACGGGCGGCTGTTCACAACGAGGCGGTTGTTCACAACGAGGCGGCGTTGATCGCCAGGATGGCGCAATGACGTTGGTGCTCGTGTACGACGGTGGCTGCCTGTTCTGCCGCCATTTCGCTCTGAGCAGCGAGCTGGTGGGTGGGCTGCCCGATCTGGAGATCCGTGATGGTCGCTCCGATCACCCCCTGCGTGTTCAACTCAGCGCGAGGGGTCTGGATCTGGCCCGTGGTGCGGTGCTGCTTGAGGGGGATCAGGCGTGGCATGGATCCGCCGCAATCGCCGAGCTTTGCCGGCGCCTCAAGCCCAGCGATCCGCTGTTGGCTTTGTTGCGACACGTGTTTGCTGCACCGCCACGGGCCCGGCAGCTCTATCCCTTGCTGCTTTGGGCCCGGCGGATGGCCTTGCACGTGAAAGGCCTGCCGGAAGACCCCGATCGAGCGGGGCTCCGGCAGGCCTAGGGGATCAGCTTCAGCGTTGCCTCAGGCAACAGCAGCAGCAGCGCGATCGAAGTAGGTGCCGATCTCGCTCATCAGAGCGGAGCAGTCGCCGGGGGTGATGCCGTTGCGATCGTTGGCGATCGAGATGGCGGCGTCCTTCATCTTGCGGATGCCTTCAGCCACGGAAGCGCCAGGAACGCCCAGGTAGGTCTCACGCAGGCCGTTCAGGCAGCGGTCTTCCAGCACGGAAGCGTCGCCGGTGAACACGGCATAGGTGATGTAGCGGAGAACGATCTCCATGTCGCGCAGGCAGGCAGCCATGCGGCGGTGGGTGTAAGCGTTACCGCCGGGGGCGATCAGAGCGGGCTGCTGGTCGAACAGTTCGCGAGCAGCGTTGGTGACGATCTTGGACGCGTTGGAGGTGATGCGGTTCACCGAATCCATGCGCTTGTTGCTCTCGGCCACCATGGCGGCGAGGGCATCAATCTGACCAGCGTTCAGGAATTCGCCACGGGCATCAGCCTGTGCAACAACCTTGGTGAAGGCGTCGAACATGAAGAACTGTGTTCACAGGTTGATGAATCTAAGGATCGCCCTACGTGTGCCGCGAGCGTGTGGGGATGAACGCGTCGCGCCTGCCGCTGCAACCGGCCCTGGGCTCCCTCGCCCTCTCGCTGCTCAGCCTTGGCTGGGCCCCCACGGTCCGCGCTGAGTTGCCCCCCTGGGTTTACGGCCAGGAGCAGCGTCAGGCCCCTTATGTGCTCGAGCTACTCGTGCGCAGCGTGCATCGCATGGAGGCCGGCACGGAGACCGAGCAGGTGCGTGTTCAGGCTCAGGTGCTGATGGTGACGCGGCAGCCGCCTGCTGCCCGCCTTCGCGCTGGCGACACGATCACTGTGCGCTACGCCCTTCCCCCAAGCCGCCCCTCGGGCTGGGTGGGGCCTGCGCCGTTGCCGGTGCTGCAAGCAGGGGAGCGCCTGCCGGCCTGGCTGGCGCCGGATGCGTCCCTGCCGGGGGTGTTGCAGCCGGCAGCTGGCGGCCGCTCCTTTGGTCCCTCGATGGAGCGTGAGCGCGAGCCCGGCTGAAACGTGCTGGCCGGCATCGAGCTCTATGGCTGCACCTGTCCACCGCCGGATATCCATGGATATCCCGACCCGGACACCGCCAGCACAACATCCCTCAGCCACACAGCAGACCACCGCCACACAAGTAGCCCCCCTGTCTGTCAAGGCCTCACTGCGCTCATGGCACAGCACACCCTCACCGCCCCCGGGGCCCTTGCCTACGGTTCGTGCAGAGCAACGAAACGCCCCACAATCAATGCAGGAGCTGGTGCAGGCCTACTACGGCCAGGAGCTGCAGAGCAGTGCCGACCTCAAAACAAGTGCCTGCTGTGATGCCGATGCGTTGCCCGCCTGGCTCAAACCGTTGCTGGCTCGGGTGCATCCCGAGGTGAGCAGCCGCTACTACGGCTGCGGCCTGGTGTGTCCGCCACTGCTCGAGGGATGCCGCATTCTCGATCTCGGCAGCGGTAGCGGCCGCGATGTGTACCTGCTGGCGCAGCTTGTGGGTGAGCGTGGTGAGGTGGTGGGCGTCGACATGACCGCTGAGCAATTGGCGGTGGCCCGTGAGCATCAGGCGTTCCATGCCGAGCAATTTGGATTCGCCAATGTGCATTTCCTTGAGGGGCAGATCGAGCGGCTGGAGGAGCTGGATCTGGAGCCCGGCAGCTTCGATGTGATCGTGAGCAATTGTGTGCTCAATCTCTCCACTGATAAGCCGGCGGTGCTGCGGGGAGCGCAGCGGCTGCTGAAGTCCGGCGGGGAGTTCTATTTCTCCGATGTGTATGTGGATCGGCGTCTACCGGAGGCCGTTCAGCGCCATCCGGTGCTCTATGGCGAGTGCCTCGGCGGGGCGCTCTACTGGAACGACTTCCTGCGCCTGGCCCGCACGGCTGGTTTCGCCGATCCCCGCTTGGTGAGCGATCGACCCTTGGAGATCACTGAGCCCGACCTGGCCGCGCTGGTAGGTGAGGCACGTTTCTTCTCCGCCACCTATCGCCTGTTCAACATTCCTGAATTGGAAGATGCCTGTGAAGACCATGGCCAGGCCGTGATCTACCGCGGCTCGATCCCGGAGCTTGCAACCCGCCTGGAGTTCGACAAACACCACAGCATCGAAGCCGGCAAGGTGTTTCCGGTGTGCGGCAACACGTTCCGCATGCTGCAGCACACGCGCTTTGCGCCGCACTTCAGCTTCATCGGCGATTTTGATCGCCATTACGGCCTGTTTGAAGGCTGCGGCAGCGCGATTCCGTTTGATCGCACGCTCACCACATCAGCCTCAGCCGCTGCAACTTGCTGCTGAGGCTGATTTCGCAGGAGCCTTTAGCCGAAGAACCCCTTGCTGTTGAGCCAGAGGCCCAACGCCAACATCGGCACAAACACACCGGCGGCGATCTGCAGCTTGATGGTGAGCCCTTTGCGGATGGCGCTCATCGGTTGCGCCGCCTGTTTGGCTTGCTTGGGTTTGGTGGTTTTTGCCATCAGAGCCGTGCGTGTGGGCGTTGGTGGGGTGATCAGTGGTGCTCGATCAGATCGTTGGCCAAGTAGCGCACCTTGGCGAGGCTGGCGTACTTGTCGCCTGTGCTGCGGTAGCCGCAGGCGCACACCACGCAGCTCTGGTAGTCGTCTGATTCCAGGCCAAGGATGCGGTCGTAGTCCGCGGGGCTGAAGCCTTCGATGGCGCAGGTGTCGACCCCGAGCAGGGCGGCACTGGTAAGCAGGTTGCCCAGGGCGATGTACACCTGGTTGGCAGCCCATTGGCCAATGATCTGGCTGCGGGGGCCATCGATCAGATCCACCTGGATCATCTGGCGGTAGCCATCCAGCACGCTGGTTTCGATGCCGCGCGTTGTGGCGATCGTGTGGATCAGAAGGTCGGCATCCGCTGCGGTGATCGTGCGCTTCTTCAGCAGCACGACCAGATGGGAGCAATCGGTGATCTGGCTCTGGTTCCAGGAGTGGGGCCGCAGCTCAGCGCGGATCGCCGGATCGGTGATCACCAGAAACTTCCAGGGCTGCAGGCCGTAGCTGGAGGCTGTGAGCACCAGGGCTTGCTCAAGGCTGGCCCAGGTGGAGGCATCGATCTTGCGCGCTGCATCAAAAGCCTTGGTGGCGTAGCGCCACTGCAGCGCATTCAGAAGGGTGTCGGAGCTGGCGAACATCCGGAGTCAAGCCGAAGGCGGAATTCAGCGCATTCTCCGCTTTCACGGATGGCCCCAGCGAAAAGCCCCGGCTTGCGCCGGGGCGGGGGGTGTGAGGAATGGTGCATCTCAGTGAGGTGCCCATTGCCGCCGGCTTGGAGCAGTGGAGCGCTGGTGGCCGCGCTGTCACCTCGGCGGTACTCCATCCTTAGCAACAGAGGCGTTACTGCGCCACCAGCAGCGTGTCGGCCCCGCTGCGGCGCACCAGATCGGCCAGCAGGCGCATGTCGCTGGAGCGCACCAGACCAATGCAGCCGGCTGTGCCGCTGTTCCAGTTGAGGCCAGCGCTGGGGTCGAGGTGAATCCCCAGCACGCGCCGACCGGTGCTGAACTCCGGTTCAATGCCGATCCAGATCGGGCCAAGCTCTTTGGGGTCTTGGCGGCCCAGCGCTTCGATGGCACCCAGGCGATAGCGGCCCATGGGCAGCGGAGCTTCGCTGCCCATGCGATCGCGATTGGCGCTCTGCCGGTCAGCCCGGCCGCTCACGGCATCGAAGTGGCGGTCGGGTTCGCCGGGAATCTGCAGACGCAGATCCCACACCGGATCACCGGTGCGCGGCAGCCGGCGGGTGGTGCGCTCGAGGGTGAGCAGCGGCTTGGGCTGCAGCTCCGTTGCTGGTGAGGCGAGCCCCACCTCAAGGGCGGTGGCTGCAAGCAGCATCGGTAGGGCCATCCAGCTTCAGCAGCGCAGAGCTGACGACAACTAGGCGTGATTGTTTTCCGCCGGCGAACCCAAATCCGGTTGTGCAGTTGGCACCCGCGCCGCTCCCCACGGGTTTCCACTGTTTGTAGCGCCGTTGCTGACATCGCCTTCGCCCATGGCCAGCTTGTGAGCAGCAGATCCAGGCCTGTGTCTGATCATCAGCACCGCCTCAGTCATCACTACCGCATCAGCAGTGGTGATGGCTTTCGGCTCAATACGATTGACCCCTGCAGCACCAATCACGCTCGGATCAGCGATAAGCAAGCGGCGCAAGCCGCGCTGGCTGAGGGGGTGGAGCGGATGGCCGCGCTGCAAGACAAGCTCTACGCCCAGGATCGCTGGGCCCTGCTGCTGGTGTTTCAGGCCATGGATGCCGCCGGTAAGGACGGCACGATTAAACATGTGATGAGTGGGGTGAACCCCCAGGGCTGCCAGGTGAGCTCCTTCAAGGCGCCCTCCGCCATCGATCTGGATCACGACTACCTCTGGCGTGCCAATCAGTGCCTGCCGGAGCGGGGGCGGATTGGCATCTTCAACCGCAGCTACTACGAGGAAACGCTGGTGGTGCGCGTTCACCCGGAGCTGCTGGCACGGCAGACCATCCCCGAAGAGCTGGTGGGGCACGACATCTGGCAGCACCGCTTTCGCGACATCCGCCACTACGAGGACTATCTGGGCCGCAATGGCGTGGTGGTGCGCAAGTTTTTCCTGCACGTGTCGAAGCAGGAGCAGAAGCGGCGATTCCTGGAGCGGCTGGAAAACCCCGAGAAAAACTGGAAGTTCTCAGCGGCTGATATTCGCGAGCGTGCCCATTGGGATGCCTATTTGGAGGCCTACGAGCAGATGATTTGCCATACCGCAACGGAGGTCTCTCCCTGGTATGTGGTGCCGGCGGATCACAAATGGTTCACGCGCCTCGTGGTGGCTGATGCCGTGATCGACACGCTTGAATCGCTCAACCTGGCTTATCCCACGGTGAGCGAAGCCGCTCGCCGCGACCTGGCCGGAGCCCACCGGCAGCTGCTCGAAGAGTGATGGCTGTGGATCAGAGCCTGCTGGCGCACATGATGCCCAACACCTTTCAGCATTACCTGCTGGGGTTGTTTGCCGTGGCCAACAACATTCCAGCTCTGGGTCCATTTCTTGATCTAAGCGGGTCGCTGCCGCGCAGTCAGTCTCGCCATGTGATCCGTGTGGCCACGGCTACAAGCCTGTTGATCAT
>NZ_JBIPMN010000128.1:0-7804 GCF_044369115.1 Vulcanococcus sp.
CCAGCAGGGCCCGCTGCTGATCCAGCAGTTCGATCGCCAGGCCCCAGGCCTCTGCCGCGGCCGCCTGATCGAGGGCCCGCTCCAGCAGCTGGTCACGCTCTTCAAGCGGCATCTGGTTGAGCAGCGTCACGGCCTGCTTGAGCCGCTCCGCCATCGGTTTCCCGGGCATCTGACCAGCCAGCAGCGCCGCTGCGGCATCGCTGCGGCGGCCGAGCACCAGCAGGTGATCCACATACACATCCAACCCCGGACGAGTGGCGATGGATCCGTCGTCGCGGAGCTTGAGGGGCAGAGCCAGAGTTTCCAGGCTGGCGGGGTTGCCCTTGGCCAACTGCTCCAGGGTTTCCACAGCCAGGCCGTGATGCAAGCCGGCCTGGGCGGCCCGCCAGCGCTGCACCAGCCATTGATCCCGTTCCACCCCCGGCTGGGGGCTGAAGCGGTTGAGCACGATCAGGGCCGCATCGGGTGCACGGCAACTGAGCAGCGCATTGGCATTCACCAGCACCGTTTGAAAGGGCTGGGGAGCAGGAGCGATTGTGAGCAGCCGAGCCTGAAGCAACTGCAGGCGTTTGGTGAACCCAAAGCCACCCGCCTCCACACAGGCGAGATTCAGAGCCGGCAGATCACCCTTCTGCAGCAGCTCCTGGAATTGCGCCTCGGGCATGCTGCCGGGCACCGGCGGAGCCGAAGGCCCGGGCTCGGGCACCGAGGGCTTGGGCTCAAAGAAACCACCGATCACCCGCAGGATGAACAACTCCTGAGCCGGTGCGGGCCTGGCGGCGAGCAGGGCCATCAGGCCAACCATCACAAGCAGGGCGCTGCGCACAGGCAACGGCCACCGGGAAGGCCTCCGGTGGCAGGGCGGACAGGGAACCACCAGCGTGTAGAGAAGGGATGGCACCAGCGGCAGTCCTCTTGGCCTCAACCTAGGGGAGTCCGCAGGAGCAGACACCCTTTCCAGCTGGCCCATGAGCACCGCCGCCCCCGCAGTGAGCCCCGCCAACGGCGTGAGCCCTGCCCGCGTTCTGGTGGTGGGTGGCGGGGGCCGCGAAAACGCGCTGGCCTGGGCCCTCAACCGCAGCCATGGCGTGCAGCAGGTGTGGGTGAGCCCCGGCAACGGCGGTACCCAGGAGCTGGAGGGCTGCCGGCAGCTCGCCATCGCCGAAAGCGACCACGACGGCCTGCTGGCGGCCTGCCGCGAGCACAGCGTGAATTTGGTGGTGGTGGGACCGGAAGCTCCCTTGGCTGCGGGTCTGGCCGACAAGCTCCGCGCTGCCGGCTTCCCCGTGTTCGGCCCCGGCGCCGATGGAGCCCAACTCGAGGCCAGCAAACAGTGGGCCAAGCAGCTGATGGTGGAGGCAGGAGTGCCCACGGCCGGCTACTGGAAGGCCAACAGCCGTGAGGAGGCCCTGGCCGCCCTGGAGGCCCAGGGCAAGCCGCTGGTGGTGAAAGCCGATGGCCTGGCGGCCGGCAAGGGCGTCACCGTGGCCGAAACAATCGGGGAAGCCCGCAGCGCCATCGAGGAGATCTTCGAAGGCCGCTTCGGCGCCGGAGCTTCGCTGGTGCTGGAAGAGCGCACCCATGGCCCTGAAGTGTCGGTGTTTGCCCTCACCGACGGCGAGCGCATGGTGCTGCTCCCCCCCGCCCAGGACCACAAACGCATCGGAGAGGGCGACACAGGCCCGAACACCGGCGGCATGGGCGCCTACGCCCCAGCCCCCTTGCTGGATGCAGCAGGACTGGAGCAGGTGCGCCAACTGGTGATGGAGCCCACTCTGGAGGCCTTGAACAGCCGCGGCATCCGCTACCAGGGGGTGATCTATGCGGGCCTGATGCTCACCGAACACGGCCCCAGCGTGATCGAGTTCAACTGCCGCTTCGGCGATCCGGAATGCGAAACGCTGATGCCGCTGCTGGGACCTGAACTGGCCGCGGTGCTTCTGGCCTGCGCCAATGGAACACTTCAGCAGGCGCCCGAGCTGAGCATTGCCCCGCAGTGCAGCGCCTGCGTGATTGCGGCAGCGCAGGGCTATCCCGGCGAGATCCGCAAGGGCGATGCGATCGACAGCAAGCTGCAACCCTCAGACGACTTGCAGCTGTTCCACGCAGGAACCCAGCGGCAAGCCGATGGCCATTGCCTCACCAGCGGCGGCCGCGTGCTGGCGGTGGTGGCCCAGGCTGACACCTTTGACAACGCCTTCGAGCGGGCTTACACCGGCCTGGCTCAGGTGACGTTTGCAGGCATGACCTTCCGCCGCGACATCGGCCATCAGGTGCGCAGCCGATGAGTGTGGGCACCGCCCCTCTGAACTGGCGGCAGCGGCTGGCGCGCTGGTGGGCCGAATTCAGCCTTCAAACCAAGCTGCTGGCCGCCGCCACCCTGGTGGTGAGCCTGGTGATGGCGGGCATCTGCTTCTTTGCCCTCAACGGTATCCAGGCGGATGTGCGCATGAGCGATACCCGCTTTGCCCGCGATCTGGGGCTGCTGCTCTCGGCGAACGTGACGCCACTGGTGGCCGAAGGCAACGACCGCGAACTGGCGGCGGTGGCCGAACGCTTCTGGAAATCGAGCCGAAGCCTTCGCTACATCTTTTTCGCCGATCCCGATGGCGTGATCTACCTCGGGATCCCGATCAGTGGCAGCAGCGGCAGCAGTGAGCTGCTGCTCAGCCGGCGGCTGGAGCTGCCGGCTGACCTAGCCCGCCGCCCCCAGAACCCGCTGATCCGCCAGCACCTCAGCCCCGATGGGCAGGTGACGGATGTGTTCGTGCCGCTGGTGGCGGGCGATCGCTACTTAGGGGTGCTGGCCCTGGGCATCAACCCCAACGAGGCGGCCCTGGCCAGCGCCGCCCTCAGCCGTGAGGTGACCGTGGCGGTGTTCATATCGATCTGGGTGCTGGTGATCCTGGGGGCTGTGTTCAACGCCCTCACGATCACCCAACCGGTGAAGGAGCTGTTGCGGGGGGTGCGCTCCATCGCCAGCGGCGACTTCGAAGCGCGCATCGCCCTGCCGGTGGGCGGCGAACTGGGGGAGCTGCTGGAGGGCTTCAACGACATGGCCTCCCAGCTCGAGGCCTACAACGAAGCCAATATCGAGGAGCTCACCGCCGCCCAGGTGAAGCAGCAGTCGCTGATCGCGACCATGGCCGATGGGGCCCTGCTGCTGGATGCCGAGGGCCGCGTTGTGCTGGTCAACCCCACGGCGCGACGGCTGTTCCGTTGGGAAGGTCGCAAGCTCGAAGGCGCACTCGTGGGCGATGAGCTGCCAGAGGTGCTGGCCCTTGAACTGCAAACACCACTCGAAACGCTACTCAGCGGTGAGCGCGACAGCAGCGACGTGCGCTGCAGCTTTGGTGAGCCGCCGCGCACGCTGCGCATCGTGCTCCAGTCGGTGCGGGATGTGAGCGGCGAAAGCCTCAAGGGCATCGCCGTCACGGTGCAAGATCTCACCCGCGAGGTGGAACTCAACGCCGCCCAGAGCCGTTTCATCAGCAACGTGTCGCACGAACTGCGCACACCGCTGTTCAACATCAAGAGCTACGTGGAAACGCTCCACGATCTCGGCGATCAGCTCAGCGAGGAAGACCGCAAGGAATTTCTGGCCATCGCCAACGCCGAAACCGATCGGCTCACCCGTCTGGTGAACGATGTGCTCGATCTCTCGCGGCTCGAGAGCGACCGCACCTGGAGTATGGAACCGGTGGAGCTCCGCCCCGCGATGGAGCAAACCCTGCGCAACTACCGCCTCAATGCCCAAGACAAAGGCGTGGAACTCTCCCTGGAGGTGGATGAACAGTTGCCGCGAGTGCGGGGCAACTGGGATCTGCTCCTGCAGGTGTTCGACAACCTGGTGGGCAATGGCTTGAAGTTCACCGCCAGCGGCGGCCGGCTGATGCTGCGCGCCTATCCCTGGCCCGACACCTGCCCGATTGATCCGAGCACCGAAGCCAGTGGTGACAGCCCCACCTGCGCCCTCACTGCTCCGCTGCCGCGCCTGCGGGTGGAGATCGCTGACACCGGATCCGGTATTTCCCGCGAAGACCAGCAACGCATCTTCGAGCGGTTCTACCGGGTGGAAAACGCTGTGCACACCGAAGTGGGCACCGGCCTGGGGCTCTCGATCGTGCGCGGCATCCTCGAAAAGCACGGCACGCAGGTGCGGATGGCCAGCGAGCTGGGGGTGGGCACCACCTTCTGGTTCGATCTGCCGCTCGAGCAGGCCGACGACAGCGAGCTCCAGCTTGAGGCTGAGCGGGCCAGCCGCAGCCCGGAGCTGATCTAGCTAGAGCCTCTCGTCGCTCGTTACACCCTGCACGATCCGCGAAAGCTCGCTGCGCTCATCGGTGTTGATGCGGTGGGGCACGCCGCTGATGATCCGCTCGAAGTTGGAGAAGGAATCTTTGATCTCAGGGCCATTGCCCGTGATCACGAATTCGCGGATCCCCTTGTCATGCCATGAACCGCGCATCTTGAACACGTTGAGGGCCCGGGCCATTTCACCCCGGATCTCCACGTATTGCAGCAGCAGGATCGTGTCGGTGATCGTGGAAATATGGGAGTCGGTGATCGAGTGGCTGCCCATGAACTCTTCAGAGGTGTTCGTGAAGAAGCCGGCGATCTCCTCCTGCTTGGCATAACCGGTCACACCAATCACGAACTGGCGGAAGGCATTGTGGCTGACGCCGCGGGCCAGGGCTGAGAGGGAGTCAATCGCCATGCGCGATGGCTTGAACTGACCGATCTCAGTTTTGATGATCTGCAGGTGATCCTCAAGGCCCGTGGATTCGGGATAGGCGCAGATGATCTTGAGCAGACCGTCACGCTCCATCTGCTCAAAATCGATGCCCCAGCTGGTGGCGTTGCGGAGCAACTGAGCCCGCGATTCCTCGTACGCAAAGAGGATCGCCCGCTCCTTATTGGCGCAGGCATTCTCCACAAACTTGCTCACCAGCAGCGTCTTGCCGGTGCCGGTGGCACCGGTGGCGAGGATGATCGAATCCTTGAAGAAGCCGCCTCCGCACATCTCATCAAGGCGGGGCACGCCGGAGCTCACGCGCACATTCGAGCTGCGCTGGGTGAGGCGCATCGCCCCCAGTGGGAAGATGCTGATGCCGTGAGAGCCCATGGTGAAGGGGAATTCCCCCTTCATGTGCGTAGTACCGCGCAGCTTGAGGATTTCCACCGTGCGCCTACGCCTCTCCCCTTCGAGCACGTTGCGCAGGATCACCACGTTGTCGCTCACGAACTCCTCCACGCCATAACGCGCGATGGGGCCGTATTCATCAATGCGCTCAGTGGTCATCACCGTGGTGACGCCGATCTCCTTCAGCCGCGCAATCAGGCGAAAAATCTCACGCCGCACCACCGAAACAGCGTCATATTGCTGAAACACAGCGGTGATCGAGTCGATCGCCACACGCCTGGCCTTGTATTTGCGAATGGCGTAGTTGATCCGCTCGATCAAACCCGACAGGTCGAAGCTACCGGCCACATCCTGGCCTTCTGGATCCGGTGAGGCGTCGAGCAGAAAAAGCTTGTCCTGCTCCACCATCTCCTGCAGGTTCCAGCCAAAACTGGCAGCGTTGCGCAGGATATCCAGCGGCGATTCTTCAAACGTGACAAAGATCCCCGGTTCATCAAACTGGCGAATGCCGTTGTACAGGAAATTCAGGGAGAAAACGGTCTTACCAGTACCAGACGTACCGCTGATCAGGGTGGAGCGTCCAATGGGAAGCCCCCCCTGACAGATGTCATCAAAACCCTCAATCCCGGTGGGCAGCTTCTGCACCGAGGACAGGGCATGGTTGGTGGCGGAAGGGTCCTGCATGGAACGTGTGGGCCTTGGGGGAATCTAGAGGGATCTGACTGAATGCACAGGGGCCAGGGAAGCTCGAATGCCGGTGATGCACGGCCGTTAAAGCAACCCGCCCGGGTCCTCCTCCTCGGCATAGGGATCATTGAGCGCTTCATCGCTGAGCTCCTCATACAGGAGATCAAGGCCAATCAACACCCGTTCACGATCGGAAAGATCACCGATGATGCGACGCACCGGCGGGGGAAGAATCTTGGCCAGGGTGGGCGTGGCGAGGATCTTGTCCTCCTCGGCCAGCTGCGGATTCTTCAGCACATCAATCACCTTCAGGGCATAGACGCCCTGAAACTCGGTATCGAGGATGTTGCGCAGGGTCTTGAGCGCCCGCATCGAGTTGGGCGTATTCCCGGCCACGTAGAGCTTGAGGATGTAGGTCTTGCGCGGGCTCATCTAGATCACCTCCTGGGATAGGAACTGGTTGGCTTCCTCGGGGTCTTGGGGCGCTCCGAGGGGCAAGTCGGGAGGCACCGAGCGGCGGTACATCTCACAGAGATGAGCCATAACATCCAGCAACGCGAGGCGATAGTCCTGAAGGAAATCGTTTTTGTGCCCCTCCAGCTTGAGCTGCTTCCAGAACGTGTCAATCAGATCGACGTGAAGCTCCACCACCTTGTTGATCGGTAAATCACAGAAGAAGGCGGAGTGCACAAAGCTTTCAATCGCCTGGTTGGCGGCAGCCGGGTCGCGGAAGTAGCCGATCAACACGTCGCGGTAGCTGCGCTTGAGCGATCGCAGCAGCTCCTCGCGTTCGTCCTGGGGCAGGTTGCGCAGAAACAGCGAGGGATCGCGCTTGTAAAACACACCCAGGTAGCCCAGGCGCCCCTTCAGGCGATTGGGCAGGCGCCAGCGCTCGGGAGTATCCGCGCCGGCCGCTTCGCCCCCAGCGGCTGGCGGCACCGGCATCCCCTGGCGCAGAAACCGCGACACGGCAGCATCAACGCTGTAGGCGATCTGCTCAAGCTGATCCTGCGGGAGATGCACCTCCGCCTCGTGGTACTCAACCCGGCCGCTCACCTCACCGATCACCACCGCGGGCAATAGGAGCCCCTGCTGCCGCAAGGTTTCGTAGACCTCTGGCGGATGCACCCCCTGCTGCAGCAGCACCACGTCGAACAGCTCACGCCGCTGCTGCAACTCCTGGATCGGGTCGGCCAGGGAGCCGAGATCCTCCAGTTGATAACGACCGCCCTTCAACCAGCTGCGACAGGCCCGCTCCACGCGCGGATCCGGCAGCAGCGAGGCAATCGTGAGGGCGGGCTGTGACATGCGCCGCGATCGGGGCCTGGCAACGCCCCCAGTGTTGACGGGACGGAGGTCAAAAGGGGAAGATCATTGTTTGTCTTTCGATTGCCGTGCGGCAGGCCGAAATGACGGAGCTCTCACCAGGAGATTCACCGTCAGCCTGTCCACGCCCTTAACGCCATGAGCACGACTCCCAGCACCGGTCCCTACGCCATCGTTGAGACCTCCGGCACCCAGGTGTGGGTTCAGCCCAACCGCTACTACGACCTCAACCGCATCAACGCTGAGGTCGAGAGCACCCTCACCCTGGAGAACGTGCTCCTGGTGAACGACGGCAACGCCGCCAACGTGGGCCAGCCCTACGTGAAGGGCGCCACCGTGGAACTGCAGGTGATGGAGCATCGCCGCGGCCCCAAGGTGATCGTGTACAAGATGCGCCCCAAGAAGAAGACCCGCCGCAAGAACGGTCACCGTCAGGAGCTGACCCGCGTGATGGTGAAGTCCATCAGCGTGGGCGGCAAAGCCCTGGCCTGATCAGCCGCAGCGTTCCTCAACCCAACACTTCCCTGAACCATGGCCCACAAGAAAGGCACCGGCTCCACCCGCAACGGCCGCGACTCCAACTCCAAGCGCCTCGGTGTGAAGCGTTATGGCGGTGAGTCGGTCAACGCTGGTTCGATCCTGATCCGC
>NZ_JBIPMN010000130.1:0-7758 GCF_044369115.1 Vulcanococcus sp.
ACTTCCCTGCGCCGGCATGACCCGGATCAGGTTCGGAGGGTGTGATCTCAGCCCCTATTCAGGGGCACCCCTAGTGACTCAGCCAAGCTAGCAAGCGCAGCTATGTTGGTCATCTGACCATCTCGATCAGCCGAGTGATGCGCAGTCTGAGCGTGGCGCAGGCGAAAACCCATCTCTCGGCCTTGCTGGATGCCGTGCAAGCAGGCGAAGAGGTGGAGATCACGCGGCGGGGGATCCCCGTGGCCCGGCTCACCAGAGCCCCCGATCACCCCCAGAGCGGCTTTGACCTGGCTGCGTTCCTCGCCGCGACCACGCAGCAGCCGATGCATCCCTCAACCGATGGCGTTGAGCTCGTTCAGCAGCTTCGCGAATCGGCCCGTTACTGAGTTCTCTCTTTGCAGCGCTACTACCTCGACACCTCCTTGCTGGTGGCTGCTCTGGTGCACGAGCCCGGCACCGCTGAGGCCTGTCGATTTCTGCAGCACACCGAACACCAGCTCTGGCAGATCAGCACCTGGGTGGAGACAGAACTCGCCTCAGCCCTTGCCATGCAGTGCTGGCGCGGTGTGATCACCCCGCCCGAACGGAATCAAGCCTGGAGCCGCTACCTAGCCATGCGTGACCAGCGCCTGCAGGTGTTGGGCTTGGAAGCCGTGGATTTCGCGTTGGCCGCTCGCTTCTGCCTCAGCGATCCACCACCCCTGCGCGCTGGGGATGCCCTACACCTGGCGCTCTGCCAGCGCCAGAACAGTTGCCTGGCCAGTTTCGACCGAGCGCTCTGCAAGGCGGCCAGCCACCACCAGGTGGCTGTGCATCAACTACTGGTGAGCGGCTGAAGGCCATTGAGAGCCGCGGCCACCACGCGATGGTCGCCGTCGTGCTGCAGCGCCCGCAGCTCAACGCGGGCCTGCTCTGCCGCCGGGGCCGCCGGCTCAGCCTCCCGCACCAGCCGCCCGAGGATCTCGGTGCCGCCCACCCGCACGGTGCCGTCGGCATCGGCGATGGCCAGGCGGCCGATCTCCAGCAGCTGAGCCGGGCTGATCTGCGGGTGTTCGGCCACCGCTGAGAGCACGCTGCAACGCAGCAGCCACTCGTGATCGCGCCGGAAGGCCTCGAGCAGCAGCGGCCAGGCCCGCTCAAAGCCATGGCTCACCAGCGCATTGGCCGCCTCAGCGCGTACCGCCACCTCCGGGTCGTGCTGCAGAGCGTTCACCAAAGGCTCCCAGCCGGCGGGCGTGGGTTTATGACCCAGGCCCGAGCAGCTCAGCTGACGCAGCAGCATGTCGTTCTGCTGAAGCCCCAGCAGCAGCAACGGCTCGGCCTGCTCGGGGGTGGCGTCCACCAGGCTGGCCAGGGCGGGCCTGGCACGGCCGGGGTTATCCGAGGCAATGGCCTCGCGCAGGGCCTCAAAATTCATGCCATCACCTGGGTGAGCTCCACTCTGGGTCAGCACTCGCCGCGTTGATCCTGCAGGGCCCGGAGCAAGGCCCGCCGGCGCTGCCGCCAGCTCCAGGCGCTCTGCAGCAACAGGGCCACGCCGATCAGCAAGGCCGGCACCGCCTGCAGCCGATCCGAGCCCTGACGCAGCAGCAACCCCACCAACCCCAACAGGATCAGCAGCAGCGTGGCCATCGCCAGCAGGTCGCGACTGAAGCGGGAACGGGGAGTCGTCATGGGCGTGTGCTCACGGGCGGACCTCGATCCAGCGCAACAGGCTGGCGCTGAGCACCTCCACCCCCACCGCCAGGCAGCGTTCATCGGGCCGAAACGTGCTGCTGTGCAGAGGCGTGCAGCCCTCAGGGCCCGCCACCCCCAGCCGGAACATGGTGGCGCGGGTGTCCTGCTGCAACTCCGCGAAATCTTCGGCACCGAGGGAGGGTTGCTCCAGCCAGTGCACCTGCTGGCGCCCCAACAGCTCGGTGGCGGCATCCGCCACCAGCTCGGTGAGGGCGGGATCGTTGTGCACCGGCGGCGAGATGCAGCGGTAGCGCACCCTGGCCTCACCGCCATAACCCGCACAGATCGCCTTCACCGTGTCCTCAATCCAGCCGGGCAGCTGGGCGTGCAGCTCCAGATCCAGGCAGCGCACCGTGCCCAGCAAACGCACGTGATCGGCGATCACGTTGAACGCCTTGCCCCCTTCGATCCGCCCAAAGCTCACCACCACCGGGTGCAGGGCGTCGAGGCGGCGACTGATCGCCTCCTGCAAGCCGCTCACCACCCGCGCCGCGATCCAGATCGCATCGGTGCTCTGGTGGGGGCGGGCACCGTGGCCCCCTTCGCCGAGCACCTCCACCTCCAGCTCACCGGCTGCAGCCGTGAGACTGCCGCTGCGCACGCCGATGGATCCGGCCTCCAGGCTGGGGAACACGTGCACACCAAACAGGGCATCCACCCCCTGCATGGCGCCATCGGCGAGCATCCAGGCCGCGCCCTGGGCCGTTTCTTCCGCCGGCTGAAACAGCAGCCGCACCGTGGCCCCCAGCTGATCGGCCAGCGGAGCCAACACCCGCGCCACCCCTAGCCCCACGGTGGTGTGAATGTCGTGGCCACAGGCGTGCATCAGGCCCTGATGCACCGAGGCAAAGGGCACACCGCTGCGCTCCTCCACCGGCAGGGCATCCATATCCACCCGGAGGGCCACGAGCGGGGTGGATGGGCCCTGCACGCTCGGCTCCGGCCCCAGCTCCGCGAGCACACCGGTGCGGCCCACCCCCTCGCGCACCCGCCAACCGAGGTTGCGCAACTCACCGGCCACCAGCGCGGCCGTTTGGTGCTCGTTGCCGCTCAGCTCAGGGTGGGCGTGCAGGTGACGACGGATCGCCACTAGCTCCGGCAGTTGCGCGGCTACCGCTGCCTTGAGCTCGGCTGCATGCATCAGCTGCTGAGGGAGAGGAAATCGCTGAGGGCCTGCACCGGTTGCGGAGGCCAGCGCCGGATCTGCAACAGCCATTCTGGCTGGCGGTAGCGCGGGTCGAGACCGGACGCCGAGGCCCAGTGGCTCTCCGCCTCACCACGGGCACCGCGGCGCCAGAGCAGGGCCGTGAGTCCGGCGCGGGCATCGGCAAACAAGGGATAGCGGCGGATCAAGCGCCGCAGCTCAGCCTCAGCCTGATCCAGCTCCCCCAGCTGAAAGGCCGCCAGGGCCCCACTGGAGCGGGCCATGGCAAAGCCAGGCCGGGCATCGGCGGCCTGCATAAAACTGTCGCGAGCCGCGGCCCAGTCGCCGCGCGCGCCCTGCACGTTGCCGAGGTTGTAGAGGGCCGAGGCATCCTGTGGCTCCCCCGCGGCAAGATTGGCTTCGAGGATCCAGCGGTAGTCGGCCTCGGCAGCATCCCAGCGCTGCAGGGCCTCCTCGGCGGTGCCGCGGTTGAGATGGGGATCGGGACTCTGCGGATCCAGCTCCATCGAGCGCGTCTGGTCGGCGATGGCCGCCTCGGCATCTCCGAGCGCCAGGCGGACGTTGCCGCGGTTGCTCCAGGCGGCGGCATCGCCGGGGGCGATCTCGATCACCTGATCCCACAGGGGCAGCGCTCGAGCGAAATCGCCATCGCGGCTGGCGCTGAGGGCTTGATCAAACAGTTGCGGCAACGCCGCCGACACCGCCAGCTGCAGGCTGAGCACCAGGGCCAACAGCGTGGTCATACAACGGGCTTCTCATGCGGCGCTGGGTTCCGGATGCGCTTGCAGGTGAGCGAGGCCGGCCTCGGTGATCACCCGGCCGCGGGGGGTGCGCTGCAGCAAACCCTGCTGCAGCAGAAAGGGCTCCACCACCGCTTCCAGGGTGGCGGGATCCTCCCCGAGGCCGGCGGCCAGGGTGTCGAGCCCCACCGGGCCGCCGCCGTAGCCGTGCTGGAGCAGGTGCAGCAGGCGCCGATCGCTGGCATCGAGACCGCGGCCATCCACTCGGTGCAGGCTGAGGGCCTCATGCACAAGCTCGGCACCAACGCGGCCATGGCCGCCCACCGCCGCCACATCGCGCACCCGCCGCAGCAGCCGGTTGGCGATGCGGGGGGTGCCGCGGCAACGGCGGGCCACCTCCAGGGCAGCGGCGCTGTCGAGTTCGATCTGGAGCAGGCCCGCAGCGCGCAACACGATCGCCTGCAGATCCTCGAGGCCATAGAACTCCAGCCGCTGGATCAAGCCAAAGCGATCCCGCAGGGGTGAGCTGAGGGAACCCGCACGGGTGGTGGCCCCCACCAGCGTGAACGGCGCGATCGGCAGGCTGCGGGTGCGAGCTGTGGTGCCCTTGCCCACGGTGAGATCGAGGCGGAAATCCTCCATCGCCGGATAAAGGATCTCTTCCGCGACGCGGTTGAGCCGATGAATCTCATCGATGAACAACAGCTCGCGCGGCTCCAGGTTCACCAGCAAGCCCACGATGTCGCGCGGGCGTTCCAGGGCCGGGGCACTGGTGATGCGGCAGCGCACCCCGAGCTCTTCGGCCAACACCAGGGCCATGGTGGTTTTGCCCAGGCCCGGCGGGCCGTAGAGCAACACGTGATCGAGCGCTTCCTCGCGGGCGCGGGTGGCCTCCACAGCGATCCCAAGCACCTGCTTGAGCTCGCTCTGGCCGATGTAATCGGCAAGGCGGCGGGGCCGCAGGGAGTCTTCCCGTTGGATCGGGGCCGCAGGAACCTCCGGGCCGTCCGCCGTTCCGGAGAGCTCAGCCGTCCAAGCCGCGGATTCACCGGCCTGCGCCGCCGGATCCACCAGCCGCGGGGCAGCGCCGGCCGAAGCCGATCCGGAGGACACGATCGCCATCGCCCGAGGGTACCGGCGCTGGCGGTGGGACGGGAGATCCCTAGGGTCGGGGGAGTAACGGCAGGGTGATGGCGAAGGGCGGGGGCAAGAAGAGTGCCAAGGCCCTGCGGGATGCCGCCAACAAGCTGCTGGCGGACAACCGCTTCGCGCGCCATCAATACGAGATTCTCGAAACGCTCGAGTGCGGGATCGAACTGCTGGGCACGGAGGTGAAATCGATCCGGGCCGGCCAGGTGAACCTGCGCGATGGCTTCTGCCTGATCCGCAACGGCCAGCTGCAGCTGCACAACGTGCACATCTCCCCCCACAGCCACGCCGGCGCCTACTTCAACCACGACCCGCTGCGCATGCGGCCCCTGCTGGCCCACCGCCGCGAAATCGACAAGCTGCGCGTGGCCCTCGACCAGAAGGGCCTCACCCTGATCCCGCTCAACCTGCACCTCAAGGGTTCCTGGATCAAGGCCACCATCGGCCTGGGTAAGGGCCGCAAGCTGCACGACAAGCGCCAGGAAGAGCGCCGCAAGCAAGACATCAAGGACGCCAAAGCCGCCATCGCTCGCTATTGACCCTGGGCCCACGGCAGATGAGGCCCCAGCGGGGAGTGGCTTGATCGGCAGACGTGTGGCACCTCGATCTGCAGCCGAGACACCAACCCACTGCGCTCGCTTCTGTGGCACAAACCACGGCGAAACACTGTCCGAGATTCCGTACAGACCGCACATCACTGCGGACGCTGCGGTGGCGGCAACCCGCTCGCTCAGTTCGCTGGACTCTCCGCGGCAGCCTGGCCAGGCCCTGGGCCCGGTGAAGCATCAGGCGGCTCTGGAAGCGGCTGCGGCTGAACCGGTGATGGAGCAGGCGGCGACGGAATGACCAGCTGCGGCGGATCAGCCCGCAGCGACAGGGTGATCAGCGCCGAAGCCAGGCCCTCGTTGGTGACCAGCAGCTGCACAGGACTGCGCTGCACCGCACCGATGTTCACCACGCGCAGAGGGCCGCGCGCCTCCAGCACCGCCCCATCAGCACCGAACACGCTCATCTGCATCAAGGGAGACCCATTCACCCCCAGCACCAAGCGGCTCTGGGGCGGCAGGCGAATCGGGAACAGGCGGGCGCCACCGGCCGGCACCGACGCTGAAACCGCGCGCGTTTCACCCAGCTGCACCTGGATGGCCTCAATCCGCACATCGGCCAGGCCCTGCTCGGCGGCGGCATACCAGAGCTGACGGAAGGGCTCGGGCGGGATCTCTCCAGCCGAACGCCCTGGCAGCAGGTTCTGGGCGCTGCCCGACACCAGTTGTTCCACCACCGCGCCACTGAGCCCCTGGCTGACCAGGGCCGACTGGCGGCGGCGCCAATCACCGGCGGTGAAGCGTCCGAGCCGGGTGCGCAGCTCCAGCGGCAACTGTTCCACCCGGCTCAACCAGTCTTCCGCCAGCTCGTTCCACACCTTGCGTAACGGTGCGTCATCGAGGCTGTCGCCGGGCAGGCGGCCACCGCGTTCGGGGTACTGGGCCAGCAGGCTGGCATCCACCAGCTTGAGAAACCAACCCCGATCGATCTGCAGAGCCCGCAGCCGGTTGAGCAGCTGCTGGCGCTGATTCACCTCTGCCGGAGGCAGGCTGCTGGGCAGCTGCACGCTCGACCCCGCCGTGGGCCCAGCCACGCGGCCACGGCTCAACAGCAGCCAGCCCAAGCCCGTTCCAACCACCACCGACACCACCAGGGCGATCACTACAGGCCACAGCCGCCCTTCCGCAGCCTCCTCCTTCAGCTCCTGGCGAGAGCGCGGCAGCGCTTCTGCAGCAGGCGACACCTGAGCTGCAGCCACCACAGGCAAGGCCGGTTCGGCAACCCCCTGAGGCCGAGGGGCCGCAGGGGCCGGCACCAGCACCACGGTGCGATCCGCGCGGGCGACCGGGCCGGTGCTGTCAGGCATCGGCACCTGCTGCAGGGCCTGCAAGGCCGCAGAAGCAGAGGGGAAACGAGCATCGGCTTCCGCACCGAGCAACCGCTCCAACACCGCCTGCATCGCCGGCACGGCATCGAGGCTGGCCGGCCAACGCCAGGCCAGCGTGGCCGGATCCAGCAACTGGGCTGGCTCCTCGCCGCTGAGCAACACGAGGGCCACCACAGCCAGGCTGTAAAGATCCATCCAGGCCTCAGGCCGTTCACCGCGGCCCCGCTCCGGCGGGGCGTAGCCCGGGGTGACGCCCTCAGGACCGAAATCGAGCAGCACCGGCAGGCCATCGCGGTCGCGGCGCAGCAGGTTGGCCGGGCACAGGTCGCCATGGCAGAGCCCCTGGCTGTGGAGCACCGCCAGCGCCGGCAACAGCTGCCGCAACAGCAGCAACACCTCACCGGCGCCAAACACCAACTGCCGCTCCCGCCGGCTCTTGAGCAGCTCGGCGTAGCTGCTGCCCTCCTGCCATTCGCGCGCCAGCCAAAGGTCACCCTCGTGTTCGATCAGCTCGCCGAAGCGGGGCACCTGGGGGTGCAACACCCCCTGCAGCCTCGGCCAGAGGCTGCGGAAGGCCTGTTGCAGCTGCTCCTGCTCAGCCGGAATCCGCCGCAACGCCACGGGGGCATCGCCCGCCAGCTGATCGGCCGCCCGCCAGAGCTCGCTGCGCTCCGTGGCCGAGAGCTGCAGCTCCAGCCGGTAGCGACCGGCGATCAGCGGGGCGTTCGGGTGGATGTTGGTGGGATCGGTGATGGCAGAGAGGTCCAACGCCGGAGCAACTCAGGCTGCGCGCACAGGTTGCTGCAACCCCTTGCTGCTCAGCCACTCGCCGTCATAAAGCCGTGACCGGTAGCGATCGCCGCTGTCACACAACACGGTGACGATCGTGTGGCCTGGGCCCAGGCGCCGAGCCGTTTCCACCGCCGCGGCCACATTGATGCCCACGGAGCCGCCCAGGAACAGACCCTCCCTCCAGAGCAGCTGATAGATGGTGTCGAGGGCGTCCTGATCGTGGATGCGCACGGCATCGTCGA
>NZ_JBIPMN010000131.1:0-7677 GCF_044369115.1 Vulcanococcus sp.
GAGCTGCCACTGCTGCAAAGGAGGCAGAGCCTGGGCCCGCTCCAGCAATTCGCCTTGTAGAAGCCGGGCCGGATCCCACACCTGGGAATTGGAGAAGCCGGCGAACTCAAGATCGGCCGAGGCCACGAAGGCCATCAACCGCTCGAGGCTGTAGCTGGTCTCCTGGGGATGCAGGTACATGTCGGCGAAGTTGGCGTCCGCCGCGCAATCGATCGCCCAGCGCTGCTCATGGTGCCGGCGCAACCGGTTGTGCTCTGGCAGTTCAGCCAGCAGCTGGCGCCCGAGTCTCAGCCCCTCATCGCCAGTGCCCACGCCCATAGCCGTGAGCGCCCGCTGGGTGCGGTGGATCTCCCAGCGCCCGCCATCGGCATACAAAAAAAGATGGAGCAGCGCCCCGGGCTTCAGCAGCGCCGCCAGAGCCTTCAGCCCGGCTTCCGGCTGCCGCAGGTGATGGAGCACCCCAACCGAATTGATGTAGTCAAACGGGTCTTCATTCTCCAGCTCCAACAGGCTGCGGTTTTCGATCCGCACCTGGGCCTGCTCATGGCCTCCGGAGCGGCGCAGGCGCTCCCGCGCCACCTGGAGCGTGCCCGGCGAAATATCCACGGCCAGGATCTCGGCGCCCGGATTGAGATGGGCCAGGTAATCGGTGCTCACTCCGGTGCCGCAGCCGGCATCCAGGACGCGCAGGGGCGCTCCATCCGCCGAACGGGGTGCCACAGCGCCCGTGCAGGCGGCATAGGCCGCATCCACGCACCAGCGCCAGTTGTATCCAGGCGGTGGGCCGTCCTGCAGGGGATCACCGGGATAGGGGAATCGGTCGTAAAAGGCGCTCACCACTGGGGTGGCGGCATCAGCCGGGGCCTGGGTCATGGCGCAGGAGCAGCTCCGCAACCGAGCGAGCTTTTCATGGCTCGGGGGGCCGAGAGGCTGGTGCTTGGGCCCGGCTGCAAACATTTGTTCATGGGCCGCCGGGAGGCCAGAGGGCCAGCCGTAACGTGCCTTGGCCTGGTTCGCTCTCCTCCATGACTGTGACCGCCAGCAGCGGCAGCAGCAGGGTTGCTCCTCAGCGCTACGACACCCTGCCGCTCTCCAGCGTCCGCGAGGCGGAACAGCAGGACCGCTTCCTTGATGGCGGTGAGCTGAACACCCTGGTGACCTTCTTCCAGAGCGGTCAGCTGCGGGTTGAAGCCGCCCGTCGCGTTTCGGCCAACGCCGAAGCGATCGTGGCCCGTGCCGCCAGCCGGATCTTCGCCGGTGGCACCCCGCTCTCCTATCTGGATGCACCCCTCAGCCCCGTGGCTGACGCCGGTGCCACCCCCCTCGCCACCGACCAAGCCGCCTTCCAGCGCTCGGTGCAAACCTTCGCTGGTGCCAGCGGCGCCAGCAAGCGCGGCAACGCCCTCACCCGCCTGCTCGAAGGTGCCGGTGGCGACGCCGATGTGCGCGTGGTGCTGCCCACCGGCTTCAGCCCGATCTCGGTGGCCCGCTACGGCACCGAGCGGATGAAGAAATCGATCCGCGACCTGGCCTGGTTCCTGCGCTATGTGGGCTATGCCGTGGTGGCCGGCGATCCGAGCATCCTGCGGGTGAACACCCGCGGCCTGCGTGATGTGCTCGAAAAGGGCTGCTCCCTGGCGGCGACCAACGTGGCGCTGCAGGAAATGCGCGCCGGCGCAGCCGAGCTGCTCAAAGACCTGCCGGAAGCCCGCCAGCTGCTGATCGACAGCTTCAACGTGCTGCTCGAAGAGCTGGCCGTTCCCACCCCCTCACCCCGCCAGCGCCTGGGCAGCCCTGAGAACCAGGGCCTGCAGCTGCCGGCGATCTATGCCCTCGCAGCCCAGGGCAAGGCCCAGCGCTTCAACATGAAGCCCGGCATGAGTGGTGCCCAGAAGGCCGAAGTGGTGCGCGCCGCCTACCGCCAGGTGTTCGAGCGCGACATCGCGAAGGCCTACAGCCAAATGCCCTGCCCGGTGGAAGCCACCCAGGTGCGCCAGGGCGACATCTCGATGCGGGAGTTCATCCGCTCCCTGGGCCACAGCAAGGAGTACCAGCAGCAGTTCTACGGGCGCTTCGTCAACAGCCGCGTGGTGGAACTGGCCTTCCGCCACTTCCTCGGCCGCGGCATCAGCTCCCGCGAGGAATTCACCCGCTACTTCGACATCGTGTCCGCCCAGGGCCTCAAGGGCCTGGTGGATGCGCTGGTGAACAGCATGGAGTACGCCCAGGTGTTCGGGGAGGAAACCGTTCCCTACCTGCGCGACATCGGCGAAGAAGCACAGGAGAGCGCCGGCTGGGGCTCCAACCGCAAGCTGTTCCGCTTCAGCGCACCATTTGAGGGTGCCCCTCAATACGTCACCCTCTACGCCAGCTACCGCCAGCCCTACGCCGATCAGCACCCCTACGGCGGCGGCAACGACCCGCTGGGACTGACCTACGGCGCGATCTTCCCCTCCGGCACCGCCAACGTTGGCACCCGCCCCGCCCCGATCCGTTACGACACCCGCCGGATCCTGGTGGGCAATGGCATGCGCCAGCCGGGCCAGATGAACAGCCCGCAGTTCCGCGCCTCCACCCCGCGCAAGCTCGGCCCGAAGGTGGTGCGCCTGCAGCAGATCGCCACCGGCGGCAACTCGGTGCCCCGCCGCGGCGGCCAACCCAGCATCCGCAACACCGAAGCCAGCACCCAGTCGGTGATCCGCGCCGTGTATGTGCAGGTGCTCGGCAACACCGGCTATGCCGGAGAGCAGAACAAGGTTGAGGAGATCAAGCTCGAGAACGGCGACCTGAGCCTGCGCGAATTCGTGCGCCAGGTGGCCCGCAGCGATGCCTTCCGCCGCCGCTACTGGAGTGGTCTTTACATCTGCAAGGCGATCGAGGTGATGCACCGCCGCCTGCTCGGCCGCCCCACCTTCGGCCGCTGGGAGATCGACACCTACTTCGACGTGGCAGCCCGTAAGGGTTTCTATGGCGTGGTGGACGCCATGCTCAACAGCGCCGAATACTCCGAGGCGTT
This sequence comes from Vulcanococcus sp., assembly GCF_044369115.1. Classification (GTDB taxonomy): domain Bacteria; phylum Cyanobacteriota; class Cyanobacteriia; order PCC-6307; family Cyanobiaceae; genus Vulcanococcus. The sequence goes on from NZ_JBIPMN010000131.1 coordinate 3,017, forward strand.
CGGGGAAGACACCGTTCCCTACGAGCGCTTTATCACCCCCACCGATCTGAACACCCGCCGCGTTCCCGCCCTCAAGCGGGCCTTCAATGCTGCGGCGTACGCCGACATCACACCAAAGATCCGGCCAGAGGTAAACCCGCCCGAGCGCTTCCGCGGCAGCGGCAGCCTCACCGAGCGCAACCTGGCGGGCCGCAGCGGCGTGATCCGCGGAGTGTGGAGCGCCACCCTCACCGGGGGTGAAACCCTGGCGCCAACCACCCGGGCATCCACCGGGCCCGGTTCCGTGCAAACCCGGCCGGCGCCTGAGCGCCGCTGGAGTGCACCGCGCTGGCAGCCTGGCGGCGGTGCGGCCCCCACCTGGAGTGCCGGCACCACCAGCTTCGTGGCTGCCCCCGCTGCTCCGGCCACCGGCACCACGATCGGCTTTGGCGGCGGCTGGAGCTCAGCCGTATCGAGCGGTGCCGTAGGTGCTCCTGCTGAGCAACCCGGCGCAGCCATGACCACGGCCCTCAAGCCGGGCACCCTGCAGGGCTTCAGCAAGCGGCGCAGCCTCGGCACCACCGTGAAGCTCTCCATGCGCCCCACCAGCGCCGAGGTGAACGAGGCGATCGAAGCGGTGTATCGCCAGCTGCTTGGGCGTCAGCCCCTGGCCGCCGAAGCCCTCAGCGATGCCGAATCGCAACTGCGCAACGGCAAGCTGAGTGTGGCTGAATTCGTGGCACGGGTTGCCGGCAGCGATTTGTTTGTGAGCCGACTCAACCGCATGGCCCCCTTCAAAGCAGCCGCTGCTGCTCACCTCGCCCTGCTGGGCCGGGCCGCCCAGCCAGCTGAATCCAGCCGTTTCCTGGCCACTCGCTGCAACAACGGCCTTCGCAGTGCCATTGATGCGGTACTCAACTCCTCCGAGTACGCCAGCAGCTTCGGACGCGACACCGTGCCCTACCTCAAGGGGATGAGCACCAGCGATGGCATCCCGCTGAGCACGGTGAACCGCACCGCAGCGCTTTATGGCGGCAACGCCGCGCTGAACCCCACCGCCTGATCTCAGATCCAGCTCTGACTAACCCGCGCCAAGCGATCAAACCCTCTGCCAAATGGCAGAGGGTTTTTCATGTGCGCGGAATTTTTTGGAACAAAAGCGCGCACAATCTTTGCCAACAAAATGCAACAAAGAAGCGATTGAAGCGCGATTAATTATGAACAACTGCCAAGCAGATCACTGTGAACAATCACCTGAAAAACCCAGTCGCTGCAGGGGTTTTCAAGGGCAAGACTCGCCGTGAAGAACTGTTACCGGGAGCAGGGGGGCTGCAGGGCTCTGCCACAGAATGACTCGGCGGACAGCACTGCTGCCGCGCCTTCAGTCACCCGCCCCCGACGCAGCCTGCTGCGGGAGGAGCACACCTCTGAAGACCTCCCCCCTTACCCACCGGATATCGGTCACCGTTTAGGCGACCGCTTGTTTCGAGGCAGAACTGCATGAGCATCGTCTCCAACTCGATCATCAACGCGGACGCCGAAGCCCGCTACCTCAGCCCTGGCGAACTCGACCAGATCAAGGCTTTCGTGAGCGGCGGTCAGCGTCGTCTTCGCGTCGCCCAGGTCCTGGCCGAGAGCCGCGAGCGCATCGTCAAGACCGCTGGCGGTGCTCTGTTCCAGAAGCGCCCCGACGTCATCTCTCCTGGCGGCAACGCCTACGGCGAGGAAATGACCGCGTCCTGCCTGCGCGACATGGACTACTACCTGCGCCTGGTGACCTACGGCATCGTCGCTGGTGATGTGACCCCGATCGAAGAAATCGGAATCATTGGCGCCAAGGAGATGTATCGCTCCCTGGGCACCCCCCTCGAAGCCATGGCTGAAGCCGTGCGCGAGATGAAGAACGCCGCCATGAGCCTGCTCACCGGTGGTGATGCCGAAGAGGCTGGCTTCTACTTCGACTACGTCGTCGGCGCCCTCTCCTGAGGATCTTTCTTCTCTAACCACCGCCTCTTCCATCAGGTTCCATGCAAGACGCCATCACCAACGTCATCAACCAGGCCGACGTTCAGGGCCTTTACCTGGACACCTCCTCCATGGGTCGCCTGGAGCAGTACTTCGCCAGCGGTGAGCTGCGCGTTCGTGCCGCTGCCACCATCAGCGCTAACGCTTCCGCGATCATCAAGGAAGCCGTGGCCAAGTCGCTGCTGTACTCGGACATCACCCGTCCCGGCGGCAACATGTACACCTGCCGTCGCTATGCAGCCTGCATCCGCGACCTCGACTACTACCTGCGCTACGCCACCTACGCCATGCTGGCTGGTGACACCTCGATCCTCGACGAGCGCGTGCTGAACGGCCTCAAGGAGACCTATAACTCCCTGGGCGTGCCCATCGGTGCCACCGTGCAGTCGATCCAGGCCATGAAGGAAGTCACCGCCTCCCTGGTGGGTCCCGATGCCGGCCGTGAAATGGGCGTGTATTTCGACTACATCAGCTCTGGCCTGGGTAACTGATCCCTGCCTTCGGCCCACTTCGAGGATCCCCCATGCGCCTGTTCAAAGTCACAGCCTGCATCCCCTGCCCTGAAAAAGCCCGTTCCCAGCGCGAGCTGCAGAACACTTTTTTCACCAAGTGGGTGCCCTACGAAAGCTGGTTCGCTGAGCAACAGCGGATCATGAAGCAAGGCGGCAAGATCCTGAAGGTTGAACTGGTCTCCGGTCGCCGTCAGGTGAACGTGGGCAACTGATCTTCAGAGCCATTCCGACCGATTCGCGTCGTTCAAAAGCCCGGCAATGCCGGGCTTTTTTATTGCGCTCGTGTTGGCAAGGCCACCGCAAATACGGGATAGTCGGAACCTCAGTTCTGCGCAGCATTGGCCCGTTCCGGCAATCCATCGGCTTTGCTGCCGGTTCCCTTACGGCATTGGCCCGCCGAAGCGCGCCTGCTGCTGGGCATGGTGGCCCTGTGGAGCGTGCTTGGCCTGGTGGTGCTCGGCTCCGCCAGCTGGTGGGTGGCGGCCCGCGAAATGGGCGATCCCACTTACTACCTCAAGCGCCAGGCCATCTGGATGGTGGCCAGCTGGGGCCTGCTCTATCTGGGGGTGAAAATCAACCTGCGCCGATGGCTGCGCATGGCCGGGCCAGCCCTGCTGGTAGGCATGGTGCTCGTGGCCCTCACCCTGGTGATCGGCAGCACAGTGAACGGAGCCAGCCGCTGGCTGGTGATCGGGCCGATTCAGATCCAGCCCACCGAGTTGATCAAACCCTTTCTGGTGCTGCAGGGCGCTGCTCTCTTCTCCCACTGGAGCCGCATCGCACCCGACCAGAAGCTCACCTGGCTTGGGGTTTTCGCCGTCACCCTCGGACTGATCCTCAAGCAGCCCAACCTGAGCACGGCGGCCCTCTGCGGGATCCTGCTCTGGCTGATGGCGCTGGCATCGGGCCTACCGCTCTGGGCCATGCTCGGCAGCGCTGGCGTAGGCCTCAGCGTGGCGATCGGCAGCATCTCGATCAACGAGTACCAACGCATCCGCGTGACCTCCTTCCTCAACCCCTGGAGGGATGCCCAGGGCGATGGCTATCAGCTGGTGCAGAGCCTGCTGGCCATCGGCTCCGGCGGGGTATGGGGGGAAGGCTTCGGCCTTTCCACGCAGAAGCTGCAATACCTGCCGATCCAGAGCACCGATTTCATCTTTGCCGTGTTCGCCGAGGAATTCGGCTACGTGGGCTCGGTGCTGCTGCTGCTGTTCCTGTTGCTGTTCGGCTTTGTGGGGCTGCGCGTGGCGCTCAGCTGCCGCAGCAACCAGCAACGCCTCGTGGCCATCGGCTGCACCAGCCTGCTGGTGGGGCAATCGATCCTCAACATCGCCGTGGCAAGCGGCGCCATGCCCACCACTGGCCTGCCGCTGCCGATGATCAGCTACGGCGGCAACTCGCTGCTCTCAAGCCTCCTCACCGCCGGACTGCTGCTGCGCTGCGCCCTGGAAGGTGCCGGACTCGAGCCCGGTCGGCCCCGCCGCCGCGAAGAGCGCCAGCGGGAAGGCTCAGCCCGCGGAACCCTCTCGATAGGCTGACCCCACTGCCGACTCAAGAACCGCGATGGTGGCTCCGGCCCTGGCCGACTGGGCCCGCAGCGGAGAGCAGCTGCTCAGCACTTCCCTGGCCCATCCCGGTGCCCTGACGCTGCTGCTGGTGTTCACCGGTGGTCTGCTCACCAGCCTCGGCCCCTGCTCCCTGTCGTTACTACCCATCACCCTGGCCTACCTGGCCGGTTTTGACGATCAACAGGAGCGCCCCTGGCAGCGCAGCCTCAGCTTCTGCGGGGGCATCGTGGCGTCGCTGGTGCTGCTCGGGCTGGCCAGTGGTGCCCTGGGGCGCATTTACGGGCAGGTGCCTGGCCTTGTGCCCACCCTGGTGGCCATCCTGGCCGTGCTCATGGGCCTTAACCTTCTCGGCCTGCTACCTCTGCAGCTTCCAAGCGGGCCCGACCCCGAGCAATGGCGTCAGCGGGTGCCCAAGGCCCTGGCGCCGCTGGCAGCTGGCCTGGCCTTCGGGCTGGCTGCTTCTCCCTGCACCACGCCGGTGTTGGCGGTGTTGCTGGCCTGGATCGCCCAGGCCGGCGATCCGCTGGCGGGCGTGGTGCTGCTCACCGCGTTCGCCGCCGGCCAGGTGATGCCCTTG
>NZ_JBIPMN010000048.1:0-14994 GCF_044369115.1 Vulcanococcus sp.
GGCCGGGCATGGCCCATGTGACATGCCCTTTCCGTTTGCAGCCAATCTGCTCAGAAGGGTTTCGGTGTGGGCATTGCTTCGCCTACCGTCTTGGCGCCCAAGGCACTAGGGATCAGGCATGAAGCGCGTTCTGGCGATCATTCTCGGCGGCGGAGCCGGCACGCGCCTCTATCCGCTTACCAAAATGCGCGCCAAGCCAGCTGTGCCTCTGGCAGGCAAATATCGCCTGATTGATATTCCGATCAGTAATTGCATCAATTCCGGCATCAACAAGATGTACGTGTTGACGCAGTTCAATAGCGCTTCGCTCAATCGGCACCTCACCCAGAGCTACAACCTCTCCTCCGGTTTCGGGCAGGGTTTTGTGGAGGTGCTGGCGGCCCAGCAGACCCCGGAAAGCCCCAGCTGGTTTGAGGGCACCGCCGATGCGGTGCGCAAATACCAGTGGCTGTTTCAGGAGTGGGACGTAGACCACTACCTGATCCTTTCCGGCGACCAGCTCTACCGGATGGACTACAGCACCTTCGTGGATCACCACATCTCCACCGGCGCTGACGTGAGCATCGGGGCCCTGCCGGTGGACGCCGCCCAGGCGGAAGGCTTCGGCCTGATGCACACCAATGATCACGGCCGCATCCAGGAGTTCCGCGAGAAGCCCAAGGGGGAGGAACTCAAGGCGATGTGGGTCGACACCTCACGGCTTGGGCTCTCTGCTGATGAAGCGCTCAAGCGGCCTTACCTGGCCTCGATGGGCATCTATGTGTTCAGCCGCGACACCCTGTTTGATCTGCTGGCCAAGAACCCGACAGCCACCGATTTCGGCAAGGAGCTCATTCCCGAAGCGCTCAAGCGCGGCGATCACTTGCAGAGCTTCCTTTTCGACGACTACTGGGAAGACATCGGCACCATCGGCGCCTTCTACGAAGCCAACCTGGCGCTCACCGATCAGCCCAACCCGGCCTTCTCCTTTTACGACGAACAGTTCCCGATCTACACACGCCCGCGCTATCTCCCCCCGAGCAAGATGCTCGATGCCCAGGTGACTCAGTCGATCATCGGTGAGGGCTCGATGCTCAAGGCCTGCAGCGTGCATCACTGCGTGCTGGGCGTGCGAACCCGCGTCGAAGACGAAGTGGTGCTGCAAGACACCCTTGTGATGGGCAACGACTTCTTTGAGTCGAGTGAGGAGCGAGCCGTGCTCAGGGAGCGTGGCGGCACACCGCTGGGTGTGGGGCGCGGTACCACCGTGAAGCGGGCCATCCTCGACAAAAACGTGCGCATCGGCCGCGATGTGACGATCGTGAACAAGGACCACGTGGAGGAAGCCGATCGGCCTGAGCTCGGCTTCTACATCCGCAACGGCATCGTGGTCGTGGTGAAGAACGGCACCATTGCCGACGGCACGGTGATCTGAAGCACGCCGACGTTGCCAGTTGGCAACGATCGGGCTGCGCCGCCGGTGCAGCCTCGCCACACTTGTGTCACTTACCTCCAACCTCGTGATGGACAAGGCCCATTTCGGCCTGATCGGCCTGGGTGTGATGGGAGAGAACCTGGTGCTCAATGCCGAGCGCAACGGTTTCTCCAGCGTCGTTTACAACCGCACCTACGCCAAGACCGAGGACTTCCTCAAAGGCCGCGGAGCCGGTAAGCAGATCATCGGCGCTACCTCCCTCGAGGATTTCGTGGGCAAGCTGCAGCGTCCGCGCCGCATCTTGATGATGATCAAGGCAGGCGACCCGATCGACGCCATGATTCAGCAGATCTCACCCCTGCTGGAGGAAGGTGATCTGCTAATCGACGGTGGCAACTCGCTCTACACCGACACCGAACGCCGCGTTGCCGAACTGGAAAGCAAGAGCTTCGGCTACATCGGCATGGGCGTCTCCGGCGGCGCAAAAGGCGCGTTGGAAGGTCCGAGCATGATGCCCGGCGGCACCAAGGCTGCCTACGACGCGATCGAAAGCCTGGTGCGCAAGATGGCCGCCCAGGTCGACGATGGTCCCTGCGTCACCTACATCGGGCCTGGTGGTGCCGGTCACTTCGTGAAGACGGTGCACAACGGCATCGAATACGGCATTGAGCAGATCCTGGCTGAGGCCTACGACCTGATGAAGCGTGGCGCCGGCATGAACGGCGAAGCGATGGCCGACGTGCTCAAGCAGTGGAACGCTACCGAGGAGCTCTCGTCGTTCTTGGTGGAAATCACCGAGATCTGCCTCCGCACCAAGGATTCAGCCGATGGTTCCGATCTGGTGGAGAAGATCGTGGATGCCGCCGGGCAGAAAGGCACCGGTCTGTGGACCGTGGTGAGCGCGCTGGAGATGGGTGTGCCTGTGCCCACCATCTACGCCGCCCTCAATGCCCGCGTGCTCAGCTCGATGCGCGGCGAGCGAATGGCCGCCGAATCCATCCTGCCGTCGCCCGCATCACGAGCCATGGATCTGGGCAGCCACGCCGATGCGATGGCTCCCTTGATGGACGCCTGCGTTCTCGCCTGCATTGCCAGCTATGCCCAGGGCATGGCACTGCTGCAGGAGGCGTCGAAGCTGCACAACTACAACCTCGACATGTCGGCCATCGGCCAGATCTGGAAGGGGGGCTGCATCATTCGCGCACGCCTGCTGCAGCGCATCCAGAACGCCTACACCGCCAAGGCCGATCTGCCCAACCTGATGGTGGATCCCTGGTTCGCTGATCAGATCCAGCGCCGCATCGGCGGCCTGCGCCAGGTGGTGGCCGGCGCAGCCGCAGCCGGGATTCCTGTGCCCTGCCTGAGCAGCTCCCTCGATTACATCGACAGCTACTTCACCGGCCGCCTGCCCCAGAACCTGGTGCAGGCCATGCGCGACTGCTTCGGCTCCCACACCTATGAGCGCGTGGATCAGCCCGGCAGTTTCCACACCGAGTGGATGTGAGAGGGCCCCTTTGATGAGCCCCTCTTCCGTCACCTACAAGCTGGAGGTGGTGAGCGATGCCACCCAGCTGGCTCGCGAGTGCGCCGAGCGCATCGCCGCGCTGATTGATCTCGCCCTCGATGAGCGCGACCGCGCCCACATCGCCCTCTCTGGAGGCACCACGCCAGCAGCGGCTTACCGGGTGCTGAACAAGGAACATCTGCCCTGGAATCGGGTGGATGTGGTGCTCGGTGATGAGCGCTGGGTGCCGCCCACGGATCCTGCGAGCAATGCACGGATGTTGCGGGATACGTTGCTGGCCGCGGGTGGCCCCGGGGCTGATGCCTGCTTTCATCCCGTTCCCACCGAACTCGATTCGCCTGCCGCCTCGGTGGATGCATTCGAGGCGTATGTGCGTGATCTCTGCCCCGGGGATCCACCACGGTTCGATGTGATGCTTCTGGGGTTGGGGGATGACGGCCACACGGCCTCGCTGTTTCCAGGAACAGCTGCCACCCAGGAGCGCACCCGGCTGGTGACCATCGGCGCCGGCAAGGGGTTGGAGCGCATCAGCCTCACGGCACCGGTTCTCAGTGCGGCGAGGCAGGTGATCTTTCTGGTGAGCGGTGCTGGGAAGGGCGAGGCGCTGCGGCGCCTGCTTGATCCTGCGGAACAAGCGGAGCGCACACCCGCCAAGCTGGTGCAACCGCAGGCTCCCGTGTTGGTGCTCGCGGACGCCGAAGCGGCCCAAGCCCTGTCTGCCTGATCCCCTCGATGCTTGTTCCCCAGCCGATCGCCAGTGGCGATGGCTTTGCCGGCTGGCAGGCCCTGAACGACACGATCATGGGTGGCCGCAGCCAGGGCGCTGTACAGACCACCAGCGACGGTCTGTTGCTGCAGGCCTTTGTTGAGCCCGAAGGTGGTGGGTTCGTGAGCTGCCGTTCACCGGTGTTTGATCCGCCCCTGGATCTCTCTGCCTATGGAGCCCTCGAGCTAGCGGTTGATGGTGATGGCCGCCGCTACAAGCTCGCCATCGCTTGCCGCGATGGATTGGCCGGGCTCACCGAGCTGATCCCTGGAGGCCTTCGCTGGGTGGCCGAGTTTTCCACTCGCCCCAACGGCACCTCAGTTGTGGTGATTCCGTTCAGTCGGCTCACCCCCAGCGTGCGTGCCACCCCGGTGGGTTTACCGCTGCGGTTTGATGCCGCAGGCGTCACCCGGCTGCAGATTCTCCATTCCAAATTCGGCGACATGGGTGGCCGTAACCCTGGATTCAGGCCTGGCGAGCTGCAGTTGTTGATCCGCTCGATTCGAGCTGTGGTGTGAGGGGCGAGCTCTGATGGATCTCTCCCCCTTTGATGCCGGCGAGCCAGTCGATCCCTTCGATGCCTTTCTCATGGATCTGGCCAAGGCGGCGGATCTCTGCCTCAAGCCGCACCGCCATGCCCTGCGGTTCAGTGGCGAGGCTCCCACCACCATTGGTGAGTGGAACGATTGCGCATTGTTGATCGAAGCGCGCAACAGCGACGGTGTGCGCCTGGAGCAGTGCGATCTGGAATTGGAGATCTACCGCAGCGGCGACGATCTCAACTTGATGCTCAGCCGGGTGAGCGATGACCAAGCCCCCATGCTTTGGCATGGGAACCATCCGGTGTGGATGCATCCGGCCAGTGGCGAACGCTGCGAACGGCCAGCTGATGGAGCGCCTCTTGAGGCACTGTGCCGGCGCATTCGCGCCTCGCTGGTGGGCGTGGATCTGCCGCCCTGCTGATGGCCATCCTTTCACTCACACGCCTACGCCTCCACAGCTGGCGTGCTTACCCCGGATTCATCCTCTGGGTGCTCGGATCCATTCTGCAGTCGTTGCGCTGTGATGGCCTGCTGGGCCTGATGCTCCTGCGGGATCGCCACAACGCCTTCTGGACGCTGACGCTCTGGCGTGACCAACAGGCGATGCAGACCTTTCGCAATCAGGGATCCCATGGGCAAGCGATGCGACGCTTGACCCAGTGGTGCGATGAATCGGCGGCGGCCCACTGGAGCCTCGACGAGGCAGAACTGCAGCAAGCCAGAGAGCCTGACTGGGCTGCATTGCAGCAGAGCCTGATGCGCGATGGGCACTTTGCACCACTGCCGCTGGCTTCGCTGCATCAGCGCGAGCACTGGATTCCTGCACCCGCGCTGGGGCGGGGCCGCCTGATCAGATTGCGCTGAGTTCAGCCTGATCGGTCACGGCGCCCTTGCTGCTGGAGCTCACCAATCGGGCGTACTTGCCGAGCACACCGGTGCGGTAGCGGGGTTCGGGCCTTGTCCAGGCGGCGCGGCGCTTGGCCAGCTCGGCTTCGTCCACGTTGAGCTGGATCAGCAGTTGGTTGGCATCCACCGTGATGCTGTCGCCCTCCTGGACCAGGCCGATCGTGCCGCCCACGGCGGCTTCCGGTGCCACATGACCCACCACCAGGCCGAAGGAGCCTCCGGAGAAGCGGCCATCGGTGATTAGCGCCACGGAATCCAGCAAGCCCTGGCCCACGATTGCAGCGGTGGGGCTGAGCATTTCACGCATGCCTGGGCCGCCAACGGGGCCTTCTTGGCGCACCACCACCACGTCGCCAGGATTGATCTGCTTGTCGAGGATGGCGGCGAGGCAGGTTTCCTCGCTTTCAAACACGCGCGCGGGGCCGGTGATCACCGGGTTCTTCACACCGCTGATCTTGGCCACGGCGCCTTCTTCAGCGAGGTTGCCCTTGAGGATCGCCAGGTGGCCTTTGGCATAGAGCGGATTGCTCAGGGGGCGGATCACGTCTTGCCCGGTGGGGGGCACTGAGGGCACATCGGCGAGCACCTGCTTGAGGGTTTTGCCTTCGATGGTCTTGCAGTCGCCGTGCAGCAGGCCGGCATCGAGCAGGAGCTTCATCACCTGGGGGATGCCACCGGCCTGATGCAGGTCCACGGTCACGTAGCGGCCGCTCGGCTTGAGATCGCAGATCACGGGCACCCGCTGGCGGATGGTCTCGAAGTCGTCGATCGAGAGATCCACGCCGGCGGTGCGGGCCACGGCGAGCAGGTGCAGCACCGAGTTGGTGGAGCCGCCCACGGCCATGATCACGCTGATGGCGTTTTCAAAGGCCTCGCGGGTCATCAGGTCGCGGGGCAAGATGTTGGCCTTGATCGCCTCCGCCAGCACCTCCGCGCTGCGGGCGGCGCTATCGGCTTTTTCAGGATCTTCGGCCGCCATGGTGGAGCTGTAGGGCAGGCTCAGGCCCATCGTTTCGAACGCCGCGCTCATCGTGTTGGCGGTGAACATGCCGCCGCAGCTGCCGGCGCCGGGGCAGGCGTTCTTTTCGATTGCGGTGAGCTCCTGCTCGTCGATCTTGCCGCCGCTGTATTGACCCACCGCCTCAAAGGCGCTCACCACGGTGAGATCGCAGGCGCCGAGCTTGCCCGGCTTGATCGTGCCCCCGTACACAAAGATCGAGGGGATGTTCATGCGCGCCATGGCCAGCATGGCGCCGGGCATGTTCTTGTCGCAGCCGCCTATGGCCAGCAGGGCATCCATGCTCTGACCGTTCACGGCGGTTTCAATTGAATCGGCAATCACCTCACGGCTCACGAGGGAGTACTTCATCCCCTCGGTGCCCATCGAGATGCCATCGCTCACCGTGATGGTGCCGAACATCTGCGGCATCGCGCCGGCTGCATGGGCGGCCTCCTCGGCGCGGCGGGCCAGGTCGTTCAGGCCCAGGTTGCAGGGCGTGATCGTGCTGTAGCCGTTAGCGATGCCGATGATCGGCTTGCTGAAGTCGCCGTCACCGAAACCAACCGCACGAAGCATGGCGCGGTTGGGGGAGCGCTGGATGCCCTGGGTGATCGCGGCGGAGCGAAGCATGGCTGCGGCAGTGTCGTAGCAGCAACCTACCGAGCGGCCTGGCCCGCTTTGCCTCAGCCCTGGGTGCTCATGCTCTCCAGCTGACGGCGCACGTCTTCGATGGCCTGGTTGAGCTCATGAACCTTGTCCTGCAGCTCGGTTTCACGAAGGGGCCGGCTGGTGGTCGGGGAATCCAGAGCCTCATCCTCATTCCAGGAGAGCCGGTTGAGGCGGAGGCTGCGGTTCTGCCGCTGCTCGCCGCGGCGACGCTCTGCTTCGGAGAGCAGCCACCAGCCGAGGCCTGCGGCGCCGATCAGGGCGCCGGCCAACAGGGTGCCCAGGGAGCCGGAACCGCTGTCTCGGTTGGCCATTGCGCCGTGATCGGAATGCTGTGCGCTCAGCCTACGAAGTTCGTCTGGCTGAGGCCATAGAGCCGCTGTTCGACGTCACCGATGCCAGGCAGGATGCGTCCCTCGCCGTCGAGCTCGGCATCGATGCAGCCCGTGTAGATCGTGAGGTCTTCGTAGCGCTCACCGAGTGTCTTCAAGCCAGGGCTGGCGGCGAGGGCTGTGATCACCCGAAGCCTCTGACCGCCCACGCCACGGTGCTCCAGCTGCTCCAGCACCCGCAGCAAACTGTCGCCCCGTGCAACCTGAGGCGCGAACACCAGCACCCCAGCTCGAGCCGGGATGGTTTCAGGCAGGGTGTTGCACCAGAGGGCTGCCGGCGCCGTGCCATCGCCGTAGCTCACACCCACATGGGCGACCGCGGCACTCGGCACCACTGGGCGCGCGCCTTCCCAAAGGGTCAGCCCACCACGCAACAGGGGGACCGCCAGCATCGGCACTGAACCATCCACCACCGTGCCCTCGGTGCTGGCCAGCGGTGTTTGCACCTGAACGCGTTGGTAGGGGATCCAATCGCGCATGGCCTCATAGGTGAGCCAGCGCCCCAGTTCAGCCATGGCGGTATTGAACAGGGCCTGAGGCGTCTCGCGATCGCGCAGCAGGGTGAGCCAGTGGCCGATCAGAGGATGGGGCGGAACCACCACCCGCAGGGTCTTGCTCATCGATCGCGCTGCGGCGGCTGCCTGCAATAACTTGGCTGCCCAACGTAGTGCTGCCGTGTTGCCGCTCCCTCGCTTCCTGGCCAGCGCCCTGCAGGCCACGCTGCGGGCGGCACTGGTGCTGTTGCTGCCACTGGTGCTCTGGGGCCAGAGCGCTGCCGCGATCACAGCTCCGGAGCTGCGGAGCCAACGCAGCCTGCAAGACCTGCAGCCCGATATGCACGGCCGCAACCTGCAGCAGCAGGAATTCCTCAAGGCCAACCTGGAGGGCTTCGACCTCAGCGAGAGCGATTTGCGCGGTGCTGTGTTCAACACCGCCAATCTGCAAGGCGCCAATCTGCGCGGCGCCGACCTGGAAGACGCTGTGGCGTTTGCCAGCCGCTTCGACAACGCCAACCTCAGCGATGCCGTGCTGCGTAACGCGATGTTGATGAACAGCAAATTCGCCGGCGCCGAGATTGCGGGCGCGGATTTCACCGATGCGGTGCTGGATCTGCCTCAACAGAAGGAACTCTGCAGCCGCGCCAGCGGCACCAACGCACGCACGGGTGTCGCCACCCGCGACAGCCTCAACTGCCGCTGATCGGCCAGAGCAACCCAACCGCGCAGACCCACTACATTGATCGCGTCGGTTCTTCGGGGGATCAGCCCGAAGAGGAAACGGGGAAAGTCCGGTGCGAATCCGGCGCTGTCCCGCAGCTGTGATCGAACGGGGCTGAGGCCGCGTTCGCAGTCAGAACGCCCGCCGGTCGTTGCTCCCTCACCCCTGGCGCGGACCAGGCCAAGACATGATTCAACGCCTCATGCCGGTTGCCGGCGCTCTGGCCCTGCTGATGGCCGGGCCCGCCCTGGCCCATCACCCGATGGAGGCCATGCACCTGGTGCCGAACGCCTTCACCGGTCTGTTGAGCGGTCTGGCCCACCCCCTGCTCGGTCCTGATCATCTGCTTTTTCTGATTGCCCTGGCCCTTGTGGGCTTGCAGCGCTCGGTTCGTTGGATGCTCACACTGCTGACCGTTGGCCTGGCAGGCACCGTCATTGGCCTGGTTTGGCACGGTCTGCCTGCGGCTGAGCTGCTGGTGTCGCTGACGCTGGTGGTGGAAGGGCTTGTGGTGCTGCGCCGCCTGCCTCAGATCCTTCTGCTGCCGGCTTTTGCCCTGCATGGCTATGTGCTCAGCAGCACCGTGATCGGCTGGGAGAACACCCCGATCGCCACCTATCTGTTGGGCCTTCTGCTTAGCCAGGGTGCCCTGCTGCTTCTTGCCCTGGTCAGCCTGCGTGGAGCTGCTCAACGCCTTGAGGGTCAAGGCCGCACCTTGCTTGCCGGCAGCCTGATCGGCATTGGTGCCGCGTTCAGCTGGACAGCCCTGGTGGGTTGAGATGACATCAGCAACCAGGCGTTTGCCCGTCACCGTGGTGACGGGGTTTTTGGGTGCCGGTAAATCCACCCTGCTGCGTCAATTGCTTTTGAGCAGCGGCCTTCGCCTTGCGGTGCTGGTCAACGAATTCGGCGAAGTGGGCATCGATGGTGATTTGATCCGCAGCTGCGGCTTCTGCCCCGAAGACGAGCTCGACGGTCGTGTGGTGGAACTCGCCAATGGCTGCCTCTGCTGCACCGTGCAGGATGAATTCCTGCCCACGATGCAAACGCTGCTGGAGCGGGCTGATCAGCTCGACGGCATTGTCGTGGAAACCAGTGGCCTGGCTTTGCCGGTCCCGTTGGTGCAGGCCTTTGGTTGGCCCGAGATCCGCACCCGCACCCGTGTGAGTGGTGTGGTGACGGTGGTGGATGGTGAGGCGCTCGCGGCCGGCAGCGTGGTGGGAGATCCCGCCGCCCTGGAAGCCCAGCGCTTGGCTGATCCCAACCTCGATCACCTCAGCAGCATCCAAGAGCTGTTTGATGATCAATTAGACGCGGCTGACCTGGTGTTGCTCAGCCGTGCCGACCGGCTGGAAAGCGAGCAGATTGCCAAGCTGCAGACGCAGATCACCGCTCTGGTTCGCTCGGGCGTGTCAGTGGTGCCGATGCAACGGGGGGAGGTGCCGGCGGCGCTGCTATTGGGCCTTGAGCGAGAGGAGCATGGGGCTCATCAAGACCACGACCACGACCACGACCATCACGACCATCACGACCACAGCCATGTGGCGATGCAGTCCGCTGTGGTGCGCTGGAACGGGTCCTTGGATCGCAGCCGGCTCGTGGCTGCACTGGAAAGCCAGATCCGGACTCAAACCCTGCTGCGCCTGAAGGGGCGCGCCTGGCTCCCTGGCAAACGCCATCCCCTGCAGATTCAGGCGGTCGGTCCACGCTTGGAGTGCTGGTTCGATAGCCAGTCACCCGGTGAGAGGCCTGCAGAGGATGGGCTGGAACTGGTGGCGCTGGGTCTGGCGGTGGATGGAGCGGCCCTGGAGCACGCGATTCAGAACGCCTGAGATCTCTTGGCGGTACGGCCCATCGGCGGGGTCAATCGAGGGGAAAGTCGCCCTTCGTGCACACCCCGTCCCAACAGAGTTCCCGTTGGGCGGTCCACATCGGTTGAACCGTACGGCTCACCCCAGTTGGGTCGCTCAAGGTGATGGTGCCGCGTCCATTGCTGTGGAACACCAGGCGCTGCTCACCGATCTGCAACCACCAGCGCTCACCCATCTGCTCGATGGTGAGGGTGCAGGGTTGCCATGCCCCCTGATTGAGCTGGCATTCCAGCGGCAGGCTCAGGGCTGGCTGGGCGCGCGCCGTCGGCATCGACAGCAGCGGCACCATGAGCAACGCCGCGTGCAGCAGGTGGCTTGGCAGACGGTGAAGGGCCACTGGCCGGCGTTGCGGCTTCTACCTCCACCGTGACCATGCACAAGGGGGTGTGGCAGCCGGCCTGTCAAGATTTAACAATCCTCATGGAGCTCAGGTGCCGCTCTTCTCCGCCCGCGTGTTGGTGTCCCTCAGGCCGTCGGTGCTGGATCCCGCCGGGGAGGCCACCCGGGCTGCCGCAGCGCGTTTAGGCGTGGACGGTGTGAGCAAGCTCCGCATCGGCAAGGCCGTGGAGGTGGAACTGGACGCTCCGGACGAACAGTCAGCTCGCGCCCAACTCGAGCTGCTCAGCGATCGGCTGCTCGCCAACCCTGTGATCGAGAACTGGACCCTCGAACTCAAGGACGACAGCAGCGCAGGAGCCTGAGCATGAGCCTTGGTGTGGTGGTGTTCCCCGGTTCGAACTGCGACCGGGACGTGCAATGGGCCGCTGAGGGCTGCCTTGGTATCAAGACCCGTTTTCTCTGGCATGAGGAGCGTGATCTGAGCGGCCTCGATGCCGTGGTGATCCCGGGTGGCTTCAGCTATGGGGATTACCTGCGCTGCGGCGCCATCGCTCGTTTCGCTCCGGTGCTCCAGGAGGTGGCCGCCTTCGCCGAGCGCGGTGGGCGGGTGCTCGGCATCTGCAACGGCTTCCAAGTGCTGACGGAGATGGGGCTTCTGCCTGGAGCGCTCACGCGCAACCAAAAGCTGCACTTCATTTGTGAGCCCACCCATCTGCGGGTGGAACCTGGCCCGTGCTCCTGGCTGCAGGGCTACACCAGCGGTGAGGTGGTGAATTTCCCGATCGCCCATGGCGAAGGGCGCTACCAGGCGGATCCCGAGCTGCTAAAGCAGCTGGACGATTCCGGCCAGGTGGTGCTGCGCTACTGCAACAACCCCAACGGCTCGGTGGGCGATGTGGCTGGTGTGAGCAACACCCAGGGCAATGTGCTGGGCCTGATGCCCCATCCCGAGCGCGCCTGTGATCCAACCACTGGCGGTGTGGATGGGCGTCGCTTGCTGGCCAGCCTGATCGGTTGAGCCAGCCATGAGGCGGCGCCGGCTGTTGCAGGCTGGCCTTGCCGTCGCTGGCAGCGCCTTTGGGGCGGCTGGCGGTGCTCAATTCACAGCCCCGCAACCACCTGCACTGACTCGTGGCAGCCGCATCGCGGCCCTGGCGCCCGGCACGTGGCTGGATCAGTCCGATCCGTTGCTGGATCAGCTCAGCCAGCATTGCGCCGCAGAAGGATGGGAGCTGTTGCGTCCGCCCGGACTCCACCAGCGCTGGCACTGGTTCGCTGGAACCGATGCACACCGCCATGCGGCATTGCAGCAGGCGTGGCTCGATCCTCGCGTGGATGCCCTGTTCTACGTGGGCGCTGGTTGGGGCAGTGCGCGTGTTCTGGAGGCGGGCTGGAGATGTCCGGCCTCGCCGCGTTGGTGCGTGGGCTTTTCGGATTGTTCTGCGCTGCTGTTAGCGCAGTGGGCTGCAGGCAGTGTTGGCGGCGTCCACGGCTGGTTTGGCCGTGACGCAGCGGCGTGGCAGCGGCTGGTGGCTTTGCTGCAACACCGGCCTGTGGCCCCACTTCAGGGTTTCCCGGTGCAGGGCGGAGTGGCTCGCGGCCCGCTGGTGGTGAGCAACCTCACCATCGCGACCAGCCTGATCGGCACGCCTTGGTTGCCTCCATTGAAGGGGGCGATTCTGGTGCTGGAAGACACCGGTGAGGCTCCCTATCGCATCGATCGCCAGCTCACCCAGTGGCGCAGCAGTGGCCTGCTGGATGGGGTGGCGGGGATCGGGCTGGGCCGTTTCAGCTGGGCGGAGGACGACGTGCTGACAGGCGACTTCTCGATGGAGGAGATCCTGCTGGAGCGACTGGCACCCCTGGGGGTGCCGCTGGTCCGTAACCTTCCCGTTGGCCATGGACGCCCCAATCTGGCCTTGCCGTTGGGCCCTCAGGCTGAGCTGGATGGTCGCTCCGGCCAACTGCGGTTGCTCAGTGCCTGATCCAGACACAAAAAAGGGGCCCCGAAGGGCCCCTGACTGCCTGAGTTGGACTCAGTTGACGGCAGCGAAGAACTCTTTGCTCTTCACGGGGTCGGGGTTCATGGTCTTCTCGCCGGGGGTCCAGTTGGCGGGGCACACCTCGTCGGGGTTGTTGCGGATGTGCTGGAAGGCCTGGAGCAGACGCAGGGTCTCGTCGACGCTGCGGCCCACGGGCAGGTTGTTGATGGTGCTCTGCATGATCACGCCATCGGGATCGATGATGAACAGACCGCGCAGGGCCACACCGGCGTCCTCGTCGAGCACCTCGTAGGCACGGGCGATGTCCTTCTTGAGGTCGGCCACCAGCGGGTAGGCGATGTCGCCGATGCCGCCGTTCTTGCGGTCGGTCTGGATCCAGGCCAGGTGGGAGAACTGGCTGTCCACCGACACGCCCAGCACTTCGCAGTTGCGGCTGGAGAACTCGCTGTAGCGATCAGAGAAGGCGGTGATCTCCGTGGGGCAGACGAAGGTGAAGTCGAGGGGATAGAAGAACAGCACCACGTACTTGCCGCGGTAGGAGGAGAGGGTGACCTCCTTGAATTCCTGATCCACCACAGCGGTGGCGGTGAAATCGGGAGCCTGCAGACCGACGAGCCTGGACATAGGTACGCAAGAGTGTTTGGTGGGACGCTGGATGGTCAGCTCGAGAAAACCCGTAAGCGGACCGACTTCCAGTTGTCGCTGTGACAAGTTATCACGCTTTCTGGCGTGGCTGGGGCCGCCTAGGCTGATTCAACGAGCGAGAGCGTGTCTTGATGAGCTGGGATCCTGCCCTGCTGCGGAAATACAGCAGCACGAACCACTACAAGCTGCTCAACCAGGTGCGCAGCGATCTCAAGGAGCAGCCGATCCAGCGCTCGAGCGGCGGAAGCTCACGTCGCAGCAGTTCAGCGGGTAGCGGAAGCAGTAGCAGCAGCAGTGGTAGTGGTGGCACACGCCGCCGCTCCGTACCGGCACCTGTGCCCCAGGCAACGCCGATGCAGTCGACCCCGGCCAACAGCTTTGATCCCTTCGTCACGGTGCCGGTGCTGATCGCGCCGTTTGAGTGAATCGGCCCGGCTTCAGGACACCGTTTAAGACACCGTCACGCCGCGCCAGAAGGCGACACGCCCTTTGATCTCGGCGGCGGCTGATTTGGGTTCCGGGTAGAACCAGGCGGCATTGCTATTGACCTGGCCGTTCACGACGACGTCGTAGTAGTGAGCCTCACCCTTCCAGCCGCAAGTGGTGCGGTGATCCGAAGGCTGCAGGTGCTCCATCACCAGGCTCTCAGCCGGGAAATAGGCATTGCCTTCCACCTTCACGATGTCATCGCTGCTGGCGATCACCGCTCCGTTCCAGCTGGCTTGCATGGTCTGCCCGTGAAAGGCCCATCATGCTGGCCTCAGGGGCGCCGCGGGTTGTCGATCCGATAGCTGCCACTGCTGAGCCCAGCCGGTCCTTGATCGGTAAAGCGGAGCCTCAGTTCGGTGAGGGCGGTGATGCCCTCGCCACTGGCCGGACGGCCCAGGCTGAGCGTTGCCGGGTAGCTCATCGTTTGGCCCTCCACGCAGCTGGGTCCACCTTTGTAGATGCAGCTGTTCACCACCAGGTTTCCGGTGCCTTTGGCGCCGTTCATGTCCCAGCGGCTCCAACGGATGTCACTCACCAGGATTCCGCCATCCGCGCAGGAAATCTGAATCGCCCTGGGACGGCTCAGGCCTTTGCCCGCGCAATCGAGCAGCACAGGTTGCGGGGATGAGGGCTCTGCGAAAGCAGCGGGAGACAGCAACGCAGCAGCGCTGAGCAAGAGGGCACGCTGGGCGAACATCGATCAGGTGCAACTGGGCCACAGCATGCCGCGTTCAGCCCTGTTGCGCTTGACGGCTGGCCCGGCGCTGTGAGCAGATGGAGTTGGAAGTCGTGCTGCGGCATACCACCTTGCCTTTCCCATCCTCAGCACCCCCGCATGAGCAGGCGGAATGGAGGGTGGTGCGTTTGCCGTCCGCCCTCGATTTGGCGCGCTCAGGTGAACGCCGGCGGCCGTGGCTCAGTCGATCAGAGGAGAAAGCCAAGCAAGAAGCCCGACTGGCCCGCGTGCGCCGCGAGAACGGCATCCCATCGCCGGATGAGTGGATGTGGTGAGGTCGGGCTTGGTCCCGGGCGCGAGCCGAACCCGAAGCAGAAGCGAGTAAACCCCGCAGCAGAGGATGGTGGTCTGATCCGATCCACAGCGATGCGTCATTTGCTTGCCGCCATGGCCATCATTGCCTCGACTTTCACCCCGGCTCTGGCACAAGGCACTCCGCCGCAGGAGGTGTTGGCCCAGCAGCAACAACTGCAGAGCCTGCT
>NZ_JBIPMN010000129.1:0-7791 GCF_044369115.1 Vulcanococcus sp.
CGATCGTGGCGGTGCGTGCCAGCAATGAAGCCCAGGCGTGCTCACTGCGCAGCCAGGCGCTGACCATCTTGAACAACAACATCCAGGCCTTCGAAGCGGTGTTCCCCGCCAACGACTGGAGCGATCTGCAGACGTCACTGCAGGGCAGTGTGGCCCGTTGCACAGCCAAGGGCTTGTGAGGCCCAGGCACCGGCACCACTCTTTCGGGGTTTTTCCACAGGTTTTCCCCATGGGTCCGGCGCCGGACTCATGCTGTCAACGGCGTCTGCGTTTGGATACCGGAACACGAGCTGCTCCGGAATCGGTGGCACCGGTTGTGCTGATCCACCTAGTCGGAGGTGGCATCAAACCCACTGCGAGGCAGCCTGTCGCAGATCGATCCGCTTGAGACCGAATGGCTGGCCTGCAGTCTGCTGCTTGGATTGCAGCTGCTGTGAAACTCTGTTGTGGAGGAGAGCCTGAGCGGCTTTAGATCAGCTGCCGGAATAGCTGGTTGGGGAAAACCAGGCGCTGGTGGATCTGGGCTGCTTGGCGCTCCGGCAAGGCATAACGGCCGACGTTCAACCGGTGAGCATCACCGCAGAGCTGCACCACCAATCCGGAATGGACCTGGCGAGAGAGGTTCAAAGCCATCACCGCAGCGGCGACGCGGAAGAAGGCGCACGGGCTCGACCCCATGCGGCTGTCGCGGATGGGAACCAGCCAAGGCAGCCTGCCCGCCACCTGATCCAGCAACAACGCGAGGGAATTAGGCCGTGGGCTGGTGGACACCACGTTTCAGAGCGCGCTTGAGCTCACCAAGGAGACGCAACGTTGCCTGGACAACCCCTTGCGTGGTTGTGCGCCTCACATGTGATCCAACACAAACCGGTAGCGCACGTCGCCTTGCCGCAGCCTGGCGATCGCCTCGTTGACGCGATCCATGGGCAGATGTTCCACCTCAGGGCGGATGTTGTGGCGCACGCAGAAGTCCACCATTTTCAACAGGCTGGCGGGCGATGAGGTGGGGCTACCGGTGATCGAACGCCGGCCCATGATCAAATCAAAGGCGCCCACCTGGATGGGATCGAGCACAGCGCCCAATTGATGCAGGCGGCCGCGCGGCGCCAATGACGCCATCACATCGCTCCACTGGAGCGCATGGTTCACCGTGTTGATCACCAGATCAAACCGGCCCGCCAGCTTGGCTAGCTGATCGAGCGCTTCCACATGGTGCGCTCCGAAACGACGGGCTTCCTCCCCTTTCGAGAGGTTGGTGGTGAGGGCTGTGACCTCACAACCCCAGGCCCTGGCGAATTGAAGGGCCATGTGGCCCAGCCCACCGATGCCGATCACCGCCACATGGGCTGTGGGTGAAACGGCCTCATCCAGCAGCGGTGCAAAAACCGTGATGCCCCCGCAAAACAAGGGGCCCGCATCGGCTGGATCCATCGCAGCGGGCAGGGGAATGGCCCAGTCTTGACGCGCGGTCACATGAGTGGAGAAGCCCCCCTGGCGGCCCACGATCGTGGCCTCGAGCGAGCCGCAGAGGTTGCCGGTGCCCCCCAGGCACTGCGGGCAATGGCTGCAGCTGCCGCTGATCCAGCCGAGGCCCCGAAGCTGCCCGATCAGCTCAGAGCTCACGCCCGCACCAACCGCAACCACGCGACCTACTACTTCATGGCCAGGAACCAGTGGGTACTGGGTCATGCCCCAGTGGTTGTCGAGCATGGAGAGATCGCTGTAGCAGAGGCCGCAGTGCAGCACTTCCAGCACAAGCTCGTCGGCCGCGGGTTCGAGCATGGGCCGTGTGGCTTGCTCGAGGCGACCGCCAGGCTCAAGGGCATGCCAGACGGTGATGGACACGACGGGATGGTGAAGTGCCCTCCTTTTAATCACAACTCCCACCGCAGCGCAGCATTGCGTGGCAACGAGGTGGGATCGGTCAAGTGGCGATCAGTACCGAATCCACCTCAGATCGCGATTGCTTGCTGAGCAGCTGCGATCGATCAGCAGCGCTGAAGAGCGAACCTACCCACAATCGCGCTGGACTTTTCCACAGGTTTTCCCCATGGGTCCCAGCACAGACTCAAGTGAGCGTCAGGCGCTCCACGGATCCGTCCGGAAAACCCCTCTCCCCTTGACAGCCGTCTGAGCTGGCACCAGCAGCCGGGAGATGCGTGTGGCACATGCCGGAAAGCCCATGCAGTGCAGCGCATCTCGGTTTGGGACGCCGATCAGATGACGCAATGGAGCTGCTTTGACGGCAAGCCGCTCCTCGTGCGCTGATGGGTGGGTCAGAGCGAGCGAGGTGCGATGCAAGCGATTCCAGACCACATGCCGGAACACGTGAGTGTGGAAAACCAGTTCCCGGCGGATCTGTTCGAATCGATGGTTGGGTTTATTGAGCAGCATCCCCAGTGGGACCAATACCGATTGATGCAATCCGCCCTGGCGGGCTTCCTCTTCCAGCAGGGATGCCAGGACAAGCCGGTGGTGCGCCACTACCTCGACGGACTGTTCCGCAAGCCTGAACCGGCGCAACGCTGACGATCCGATGGCCCCTGGCCACTTGGCTAATGCATCAGTCAGCCACTTCAAGATCAACGCAACGGTCCATTGCCATTTTTTAAGCTGAGAGATTGAGATATGGAGCGCTTTGTTCCCTGCGCTTTCTCATGGGTCGACCCGGGGAAAGGTCTCGAATTCAGTGAAGCGCCACTTGATGGGCGCCTGTTGAAAGCGGCATGGGTGGATCAGGTCAAGGCTTCCGATCGTTGAATCAATGCCGTGAAAGCCACTGCGCAGGCTTGCTGGCAAGCGCGATTGAATAATTCGTTCGATCCCGTAGCACAGCAGAGGCAAATGTGCCGCGGAAACCTTGGTCGAGCCCACGCGCGTGGACGAGGGGTTAGAGTCTGAAATAATCCTTTACATCTGGATCGTCCTGCATGTTCACGCTTGAAAGGGCTACCCAGATCTTTCCGGACACGCGCACGGCAGACGTGGTGCCGGCAATCACGGCACGCTTTCAATTGCTGAGTGCCGAGGACCAGCTCGCCTTGATCTGGTACGCCTATCTCGAGATGGGCAACACGATCACGGTGGCGGCTCCGGCCGCCGCACGCATGCAATTTGCTGAGCGCACCCTCAACGAGATCAAGGCGATGTCGTTTGAGCAGCAAAGCCAGGTGATGTGTGATCTAGCCAACAGCGCTGACACCCCGATCAGCCGCGTTTACGCCACCTGGTCGGTGAATATCAAGCTGGGTTTCTGGTACCAACTGGGAGAGTGGATGGCGGCCGGCAGCGTGGCGCCGATCCCCGAGGGCTATCAACTGTCCGCCAACGCTTCAGCTGTGCTGTCGTCGTTGAAGGCTGTAGAGCAGGGTCAACAGATCACGCTGCTGCGCAATTTCGTGGTGGACATGGGCTTTGATCCCGCTAAGGGAGAAGGCCAACGGGTGATGGAACCTGTGGCGCCTCCAACTCCCGAGGAGCAGCGCAAGAAGGTTTTCATCGAGGGCGTGATCAACCCCACGGTAAACAACTACATGGATCTGCTCAATGCCAACGACTTTGACAACCTGATCCAGCTGTTCCTGCCAGACGGCGCCCTTCAGCCGCCGTTCCAAAAGCCGATCGTGGGCAGCGAAGCTATCCTGCGCTTCTTCCGCGAGGATTGCCAGAACCTGAAGCTGTTGCCGGAGCGTGGTTACGCCGAGCCCACCAACGATGGCTTCACCCAGATCAAGGTGACCGGCAAGGTGCAGACCCCCTGGTTTGGTGCGGGCATTGGGATGAATGTGGCCTGGCGCTTCCTGCTCAACCCCGAAGGCAAGATTTACTTCGTGGCAATCGACCTACTCGCCTCGCCGGCTGAGCTGCTCAAGTTTGCCCGTTGAGCCTGCTGCTCAATGGTGTGTTGATTCTGGGCTGGGGATGTTCACTGGCCCTAGCCCTCGGCACCACGATCACCCACGATTCGCTGTGTCTTGTGCTGGTGATTGTTCTGCTGCGCACCCAGATGCAGACCGGCCTATTCATCGTGGCCCACGATGCCATGCACGGCTTGGTTTGCCCTGAGCGCATTAAAACCAATCACGCGATTGGTGCCCTGGCCTTGATGGCGTATGCGGGTGTTTCCTATGCCCGGTGCCAGCGGCAGCATCAGCGTCACCACCAACACCCAGGCACCGCTCTCGATCCAGACTTTCCCGCTGACCAGCGCCGTAGCCTGTTGCGGTGGTACGTGGAATTCCTGCTGGGCTATCTCAGTGCAAGCCAAATGCTGCGCCTGCTTGGTTGCTGGGGGTTTCTGGTGTGCCTAACCGCCACGGCAACATCGTTGAGCTGGAGAGGTGCAGCGCTGCGCGTTTTGCTGGTTGGCACCATCCCACTGGTGCTGAGCTCATTGCAACTGTTTGTTGTGGGCACCTACCTGCCGCACCGCGGCCAGTGCGTACCGGAGCAGAACGCCCATCCGATCAGCCTGAACCTGCCACCCTGGCTCTCGCTTCTGGCTTGTTTTCATTTCGGCTACCACCGAGAACATCACGAGAACCCAGGGCTCAACTGGTTTCAGTTGCCATCTGCCCGGGCCATGAACCTGAACCTCGTGCTCGCGATGCAGCAACAGTTCCGGTAGTGTCGGAGACAACGGTGTCACACCCATGAGTGAAGCAGTTGTGGACACTTGGAGTGAGAGCGAACAGGCGATTGCCCGCTCCGCCGTTCAAACGGCATTCGAGCGCGCAGTGGCACAACTAACTGCCACAGTGCAAGCCCAGGCCGCCAGCCTGAGCACCGTGGAGTCCGTCTGGGCCCTTCACGACTTTTTGAGCATCGAGCGCCACACGATGGAAGGGCGCTTCGACTTCCGCCTGGAAGGGATCCTGTTCGTGTTTGCCAGCCTGGTGAAAGAGAACCTGTTGCAGTTGCAGGAACTCGATGGCCTCGATGGCGAGAAATTGGCCAAGGTTGCCGCGATGTCTCGCTTCTGATCAACAGCAGATCGAACACAAAAAAGCCGCCCATCAAGGGCGACTTGCTCGAGATCGGATGATCAACAAATCACCAGCGGTTTCCGCCGCCGCCACCACCGCCTGAACCGCCGGTGCGAGGTTCTGCCATGTTGACCCGGATCATCCGACCCATCCACTCCACGTTCTGAAGGTCGTCGATGGCTTTCTGCTCGTCGGCAGTGTTGGCCATCTCAACGAAAGCGAACCCACGTTTGCGGCCGGTGTCGCGATCGAGCGGCAGGCTGCACTTGCGCACAGAGCCGTACTCGGCAAAAAGGCTCTGAAGGTCCTCCACTTCGGCATCGAAGGAGAGGTTGCCTACATAAATTGTCATGAAACGCACTAAAAGTATGAACCCGATTCGTTGAAGGCCCTGAAGAAAGTTGCTGGCCGGGTGGAGAAATCTTGGGAACCCGCCGCCTGGAGTCGAAACCTACTGGAGAGTGATCGTTGAATCTTGATCACCTTACTGCACGACTGCCTGATCGAGCCATGGGGAAACCCCCAGGGTGAATGTTCAAAACCCCTGGGAGCTGCATGTCCCCAGAGCGTGTCCTCATCACGGCACGCTCGACCCCGTCATAGCCACGGGGGTGGACCACGGCGACGTAGGTTTGAGCAAACACCCCTGGGGGCATGGATGGCCGATCGCAATGGCTCGGCCCGAGGGGATGAACCATCGCTCACCCTTGGGCAGCTCGAAGGCAGTTACCCGGCCTACTGCAAAGCGCTGAGAATTTTGATCCGAGAAGGGAAAACACTCCCCCAGATTCAGCGCACGCTCTGTTGGCACCGACTGGTGATGCTTCACGAGCGCATGCCGCGCCAATACAGGGATCCATTGCTCCATTACGGCATGACCAAGCGGGCTCTGGCAGCGGATGCGGCTGGCAAGGGCTAGAGGCTGGGATCGACCTTCCGTTGTTTTGTCCAGGCCGTTCACGGGTGGGGGGGGGTATGGACGTCTCTGTTTCGAACTGTCCACGTGAGTGCTCTCAGCCTTGGCACGTCACACTCAATGACAATCGCTTGTAGGCCTTCGACGTGATCTTCACGCTGATAGTTGGGCTGGAGGAGCGTCTCAATGCAAACGCCGGTGCTGGTGGATCGCCCGGATCCGATCAATCTGGTGCTTGCACAGGAGGAAGACCGGCTTGATTGGCTCTTGCCCGTGCGCCATAGCCGGATGGCGGTGAGTCCGTTCACCTTTTATCGGGGTACAGCGGTTGTGATGGCGGCGGACCTGGCCCGCCAACCACACTCCGGGGTGATGGTCCAGCTCTGTGGGGATGCACACCTGTTGAACTTCGGCTTCTACGCCTCACCGGAGCGTCAGCTTCTGTTTGATCTGAACGATTTCGACGAAACCCATCCCGGCCCGTTTGAGTGGGATGTGCAGCGGCTCGCGGCCAGCATGATTCTTGCGGCTCGTGATCTCAATCTCAGCGTGAAGCAGCAAGAGAAGGTGTGTCGCCGCACAGTACGCGCCTATGCCAAGGCCATGGCGCAATTTGCGGCTAAACCGGTGTTGGAGATGTGGGTGATGCAGCTGGATCTTGATCGGTTGATTGAGGAAGCCGAGAGCAAATCTCTGCAATGCCTGCTTCAGTCATTGGCGGCCCGAGCTCAGCAGCGGAACAGTCGCCAGGCCGTGAGCAAGCTCTGTGAAAAGGATCGTTCAGGAGAGCTGCGCATCCGCCACGATCCGCCCCTGATCTTCAGCTTCTCTGAGTTTCAGGGAAAATGGCTCGACTACAACAAGTCGCGGGACGAGTGGCATCAGGACATGTATGAGCTCTACCTGGCCAATATTCGCCCCGAATTACAAGCGTTGCTGTCCAATTTCCGCCATGTTGACACGGCATTTAAGGCGGTTGGCGTTGGCTCGGTGGGCACGCACTGTGCGATTGGCCTATGGGTGGATCAACGCGGTGAAGAGGTGTTGGTGTTGCAGAGCAAGCAGGCGAAAGCTTCGGTGTTGGCGCCCTATGTTTGCCTGTCTACCCCTGAGCATCAGGGGCAGCGGGTGGTGCAGGGGCAGCGGTTGATGCAGACCGCCAGTGACCCCTTCCTCGGATGGACCAGCACACCCGCAGGCAATCACTACTACTGGCGTCAGTTTCGCGACTGGAAACTCTCCGTGGATGTGTCGCTCCTCGATGCCGAGGGACTCACGGATTACGGCCGGCTCTGCAGCTGGACCCTGGCCAAGGCCCACGCGCGCAGCGGCGACCGCGGGGCGATCTGTGCTGCGATCGGATCGTCTAAAGCCTTTGCTGCCGCCATGCTCGAACAAGCCGTTGGGCACGCGGATCAAGCCCAGCTCGATTATCAGGCGCTCCTCACTCGGATCGCTAGTGGGGAAATCGCGACTAGCCACGTGTATTGACGTTGTGGGCTTCTGCAGGGTTGACGAACCGTTGACCACAACACAGGCATTAAGCTTCATAACGAATGCTTGACCGCCATGGCTAGATCCGACTTCGAGATTCCGTACCAGCGCACCGGCTTTGTGCCCTTCGCTGAAACCCTCAATGGCCGTGTGGCCATGCTGGGGTTCTTGATCGCCATTGCCACCGAGGCGCTGAGCGGCAAGGGCATCCTCGGACAGCTGGGGCTGGGCTGATGCATTTGATGCTTCCTGCTGTGCTGATCACGGCCTGGTTGGTCACAGCACTGGTCGGCAGAACCGCCGCTTGAGCGGGGGCTCTCCATCTCGGGTCGCAGAGCCCCACTCGGGGAGCCTGCCCATCAGAGCTGACCCATGTTCTCCGGCCAGAGCTCCCTG
>NZ_JBIPMN010000012.1:0-22636 GCF_044369115.1 Vulcanococcus sp.
TGCAGCCTGCTCACAGGCAATCTTTTTGAGGGCCTGGGTGTCCGGCGGGCGGCAGCCACTGAGAGCGGCTCCACTCACAACGAGCGCCGTGGAGGCCAACCAGATCCGGCGATGCTGCAGGGCATTACCGAGCGGCTGCAAAGGATTGACCACGGGCGAAGGCTGTGAGATCTGTCAACGCTAGGGAGGCTGAAAAGAGCTGTGTCTTGAGGCGTTTGAAAATGCAACTGGGCCCTCAACTGGCCTTTGTTTGGCGGGCGGATCGTCACAGCCGCCAGCTTGGATCTCTGAAGATGAGCGCCAGCTGAGCAGCCGCTCCTTCTTCATGCTGCCGTTCCACTGGCTCACCCAGACCCTGGCCTTCGGCCTGGGCATCTCCTTCAGCCCTCTCAACATCGCCCTGGTGGCTCTGCTGCTGCTGGGCTCCCAACCGCTGCGGCGCTGCGGCACCTTCCTCATGGGTTGGGTGCTTGCCAATGGCGGCGCTCTCAGCGCCGTGGTGTTGATCGGCGGGCGGCTGAGCTGGGCCATGCACCTGGGCAGCCGCGGTCAGGTCTTGATCGATCTGATCGGTGCGGGGGCCTTGGTGGGGTTGGGTCTGTTTCAGCTCACCCCGGCCGTGGCCATCGGTGAGGAGAACTGGGCCATGCAGCTGATGACCCGGCTGCCAGAGCTCGATGGACTTCCCTTGGTTGGGCTCGGGGCAGGCTGCGCCTTGGTGAGCCCGGAAAACCTCGTGTTTTACGTGAAAGAAGGGGGAATGCTGCTCACCAACCACACCAGCCTGCGTGGTGATCTAGAGGTGGGAGCGGTGTTTGTGGCCGTGACCGCCTCCTTACTGCTGCTCCCACCGATCCTCTGGATCATGAATGGTGAGGGTTTGCGCGTGTCTCTCGAGCGCGTGAACGATTGGCTGGTGCACCGGGCCGAATGGCTGGTGGGGGTGTTTGCACTCGTGCTGGGGGTTTATCTCGGTTGGCAGGGCATTGAGGGTTTGCATCATCTGACCCTGCTGGCCTCTGCCTGAGGGTGAACGCAGCCTGCTGCGTTTGTTGGTGTGGCCGGCGCTGATTGAGCTCGCCTTAGATGAAATACATCGCCTGAGCTTGCAGGCGCACATCCCGTTCAGTGAGGAGATCGGAGAGGCTTGTGCTGTTGAGCAGTCGATCCCTTTGCAGGCGAAGCTCCTGCCCGAATGCACGGATCACCTGCAGCTCGTTGCTGCCTTGTGCCGGATCAGGCTGCTCAGCGGTGCCATCGAGGCAGGCGATCACATCGGCCAGGCTGATCTGAGCAGCTGGTCTGGAGAGCGTGTAGCCGCCGCGGGCGCCGCGGACGCTGCGTACGAACCCTGCTCGGCGCAGGCTGGTCATCATTTGCTCGAGATAGCGCTCAGGGATGGCCTGCCTGCAGCAATCTCGGCCACCTGCAGGAGGCCTCCGCTGGATTGCACATCCGCTAGCTCCATCAAGGCCTGGAGGCCATACGTGGTTTTCGCACTGAACCCCAATTGGGCAGGTAGGCGCTGCGATCAGTCTGTCACTCAAACAACGGTAACGCGCTCGGAAAAGAAGGATTCCCGCGTCCTGCGCCTGCAAGCCGCCCCATGGGCTAATAACTTCGCAAATCCGATCTGAACACCGTTGTATCGTGAGCTCCTGCGTGCGCCTCCTGTGGCTGATCTCTTGCTTGCAGTGCTCCAGCCCGGAGCTCTGATCACTCTCTTGGTCCTGGTTGGGGCCGTCGTGTTGTTCATCGGCGGCTGGCTCGCGCCCGAGCTTGTTGGTCTGCTGGCCGCGGCGTTGCTGATGGTCGCGGGAGTGCTCAAGCCGTCTGAAGCCGTGGAGGGATTTGGAAGCCCAGCCTTGATCACCCTGATGGGCTTGTTCGCCCTCTCCGCTGGCTTGTTTCGCAGCGGCGGTCTGGATCGGCTGCGGGCCCTGATCGGCTCGGATGCCGTGCGCAGCCCCAAGCGGATGATCGCTGTGATGGTGGCCGCGGTGGGTCCGGTGTCGGCCTTTGTGCCCAACACCCCGATCGTGGCCAGCCTGCTGCCCGTGATTGAGGGCTGGTGCCAGCGCCGCCGCATTTCCCCCTCCAAGGTGCTGCTGCCGCTCTCGTTTGCCACGGTGCTCGGCGGCACCATGACCCTGCTGGGCAGTTCGGTGAACCTGCTGGCCAGTGAGGTGAGCAGCAAGCTGGGCTACGGGGCCTTCGGGTTGTTCAGCTTCACCCCCATCGGCATCGGGGTTTGGGCGATTGGTGGTGTGGTGATGCTGCTGCTGGCCGATCGCTTTCTCCCCGATCGCGGCACCGATGACGACGACCTGATCGCCTCGCTTTCCAGCAGTGGCTATCTCACGGAGGTGGAGATTCCTCCCGGCTCAGAGCTGATCGGTCAGTCGCTCCATGGCAGCCGCTTGCAGCGCCGCTTCGATGTGGATGTGCTGGAGCTGCACCGCGGCACGGAGCGCTTCATGCCTCCTCTGGCCGATCGCACTCTGGTGCTGGGTGATCGCCTGCTTCTTCGCTGCAGCCGCGAAGATCTGCTGCGCCTCCAGCAGGACCACACCGTGGTGCTGGCTCCGACCTCGGAGGACCTCAGCAGTCCCGATCAACAGAACAACCAGCGCATGGTGGAGGTGTTGTTGCCCTCCGGCTCCACCCTCGCTGGCGATTGCCTCCGGGATCTGCGATTCCGTCAGCGCTACAACGTCACCGTGCTTGCCCTACGCCGCGGCAATGAGGTGTTGCGTGAGCGGCTGGGCCGGGTTCAGCTCCGCGAGGGCGATGTGCTGCTGCTCCAGGGCCCGAAGGATGCCATCCGCGGCCTCCAGGCCAATAATGATTTGGTGGTGCTCGAGCAGCTGGAGAAGGATCTCCCCACCGTGAGCCGCAAGCGCGTGGCGCTGCTGATCTCCGTGCTGGTGATCCTGTTGCCTGGCTTTGATCTGATTCCCCTGGTGGCTTCGGTGCTACTTGGCACGGTGGCGATGGTGGCTACCGGCTGCCTGCGCCCGGGCGAACTGCAGCGGGCAATTCGCCTCGATGTGATCCTGCTGCTGGGCTCCCTGGCGAGCTTCAGCGTGGCTCTGGAAAAAACCGGGCTGGCAGCGGCTTTCGCCAAGGCCCTGCTGCTGGGGCTTCAAAGCTGGCCGGTGTATGGAGCGCTTTTGGTGGTGTTCCTGTTCACCACCTTGCTCACCGAGGTGATGAGCAACGCCGCCACCGTGGCAATGTTGATTCCGATCGCGGGCCAGCTCGCCCAGGGCCTCGATCAGCCGCCGATCGCTTTCATCTACGCGGTGCTGTTCGGCGCCAGCCAGAGCTTCTTAAGTCCTGTGGGCTATCAGACCAATCTGATGGTGTTTGGCCCGGGGCGCTATCGCTTCCTCGACATCGCCCGCTACGGCTTCCCGCTCACCATTGCAATGACGATCACGGTGCCGTTCCTGATCTGCCGCTGGTTCGGGATTTAAGCCCTCCGGCTGGCTCAGCGATCAATCAGGATGGTGCGTCTTGATTGATTGTTGAGCCCCGTGCGGCCAAGTGCCCGTTCCACAGCTCGCCGCCCCTCACGTCACAAGAGCTTGGTGCGTTTGCTGCGCCAACGGCTGCTGTGGCTGTGGCACCACGAGGGCAGTCACGGTCAGCGGGCAAGGGGGTTGGCGGCCGGCATCTTTATGGGGTGCTTTCCGTTTTTCGGGTTGCAGATCGTGCTGGGAGTCGCCCTGGCCAGCGTGGTGCGAGGCAACCACATCCTGGCGGCAGCGGGCACCTGGATCAGTAATCCCTTCACCTATCTGCCCCTCTACTGGTTCAACTACCAGTTGGGCTGCCTGCTGTTGGGGCCAGGGCCTGCCTTCCCCAGCCTGCAGGAGCTGCAGCAAGCGCCCCTCTGGGATCTTGGGGTGGCGATGAGTGGCAGGCTGCTGCTTGGTTCGCTGCTGGTGGGTCTGGTCAGCGCCCTCATGCTGGGTGGCGGCTATTGGCTGCTGCTTGAACATCAGCACCGTCGCCGCCACGCTCAGTCTTGAGTTCCGCCTGTGTTGTCGGGCAGCCTTTTCCAGCCGGCCAGCACCCCGAGGATGTCGGCGGCGCTCACCAGCCCCACGAAAGCCCCGAATTCATCCACCACAACCCGCACAGAGCTGCGATCCCCTCGCCGGAACGTGGTGAGCAACCGATCGGCACGGATCATCTCGGGCACGTATTGAGGCGGATCGCAGAGCTCACACACAAGCCGCGCTCCCCCGCCCTGCAGTAGGGCGCACAAGGCTTCCTCGCGGCTCTGAACCCCCAGCACCTCATCCACTTCTTCACCCAGCACCACCCACCAGGCATCGTCGGGCGCGGCCAGGATCTCCTGGCGCACTGATTCGAGGCTGGCGGCTCCTGGCAGTGAGGGGGTCGCCACGCGCGACACCATCAGATCCCTTGCTGTGAGGTCGTTGAGGGCGAACACTTTGCCGATCATCGCCGCTTCATCCGCCTCGATCTGGCCCTGCTGAGACCCCAGCCGTGCCATCAGATGAATTTCCCGTTCATTGGTGGTGAGATCGGCCTCGGCGGTGATCGCCGGCATCAGCTTCTCCAGTAGCAGCAGCAGCGGCAGGGTGAGCCGCTCCAGCAGCAGCAGCACCCGCGCTCCCCCCAGGGAGATCGGCATGGCGAAGCTGTTGCCAATCGCCTTCGGCAGGATCTCGCCGAACAAAATCACGGCCACGGTGAAGCCGATGTTGAAGACCAGCAGTGCGGCGGTGCCTCCGGGCAGCTGCTCGAAGGTGTGATCGGCCTGACTGCCGAGCAGCATCGAACCGGAGATGTTGAAGAGGTTGTTGATCACCACCAGCAGCGCCAGCGCCCGGCCCGGCCTGGCCTTGATCCGCTCAAGCGCGCGCGACCCCGGCACGCGCTGCTGCACCAGGGTGTGAACCTGGATCGGGTTCACGGTGAGCATCGCCGCCTCGGTGCTGGAGGCCAAGGCCGAGCCCACCAGGATCAGCGCTGCCATCGCCAGCAGCACAACGATCGGATTCATTGGTTGGGCGGGGATGCGGGTTGGACCGGACCTTACCTACGGTTTGCGGGATGAACTCGTCCCCGAGCAATCCCGTTCAGGCGCTGCAGCGCTGGCGTCATCAGCTCACCGTGCCCCAGTTCACGGTGCTAACGGGCCTCCTGGTGATCGTGGTGGGTACCTTCCTGCTCGCCTCACCGCTCTGCTCCACCGACGACGTCGGCCTTTGGCAGGCCCTCTTCACCGTGACCTCGGCCATCACCGTGACTGGGCTCTCGGTGATCTCGGTGGGGAACGATCTCACCTTTGTGGGCCAGGTGGTGCTGGCCGCGTTGATCATCACCGGTGGCCTGGGCCTGATGGCGATCACCACCTTCCTGCAGGGATTCGTGCAGGGGCGCTCGGGTCTGCGCCATCGGCTTGATAAAGGCCGTGCCCTCGATGAATTCGGCGTGGGCGGCATCGGCCCCACCTTCAACAGCATCTTGATCACCGCCACCTGCGTGATGGGGCTTGGCGCGGTGGTGCTCTACGCCTTCGGCTTCACCAACATTGAGCAGCCCGGCCAACGGCTCTGGGCCTCGCTGTTTCATGTGATCAGCGCCTACAACAATGCTGGATTCGGCCTCTGGGATAACAACCTGATCGATTACCGCGATAACGCCGTAGTGAATGGTGTGATCGCCTCGATGATCGTGATCGGGGGGATCGGCTGGCGGGTGATTAACGACCTCTGGGCCAATCGCCTGCGCTTGCGCCGCTTGCGCCGCCTCAATCTCCACACCCGCTTGGTGGTGCGCAGCACGGTGCTGTTGATCGTGCTGGGTGCGATCGGCTTGTTGATCACCGAGCACTTCGGCTATCGCGCCTCGGCGATGGGACAGCTCAGCCTCTGGCAGAAGCTTCAGATCACGGTGTTCCAGTCGATCACAACGCGCACCGCTGGCTTCAACACCATTCCGCTCTCGGTGGACACGATCACCGATGCCGGTTTGCTGTTGATGATCCTGCTGATGTTCATCGGCGCCAGCCCCGGTGGCACCGGCGGCGGCATCAAAACCACCACCTTCGCGATCCTGATGGGGGCCACTCGCTCCACGCTGGAGGGCCGCAGCGATGTGCTGATGCACCGCCGCCAGATTCCCGATGCCACGGTGCTACGGGCGGTGGGCGTCACCCTGGCCTCGGTGCTGTTCGTGGTGCTGATGGCGCTGTTCCTGGGTGTGGGCCCCACGGCGGCCGGCGTCAGCGGCCATCAGAGCTTCAGCTTTCTCGAGAAGTTGTTCACCTGCGTATCGGCCTTCGGCACCGTGGGCCTGGATCTAGGCGTGACCGCCAACCTCAACCGCTGGGGTCAGTTGGTGCTGATGGTGGGCATGTTTGTGGGCCGGATCGGCATCCTGTTGCTGCTGTCGGCGCTCTATGGCAACCGCCCTCAATTGCGGGTGGGCTACCCCAGGGAAGACCTCTACGTCTAGAAAAGGTGGGCTTGCAGGGGCAACCGTGAATCAGTGGTGGCAGTGGGGCGCTGATGGCGACGACCGCCGTGGCGGATTCGCGGTGATCGGTGTGGGCCGTTTTGGCAGCTCGGTGTGTGCGGAGCTGGTGCGGGCGGGAGCAGATGTGCTTGCCATCGATTCCAGTCAACGGGCGATCGATGAGCTGCGCCAGCTCGATCCCTCGGTCGAATGCCGCGTGGTGGATTGCACCGATGAGGAGGCCTTGCGCGCTTCCGGTGTGCTCGATCTGGAAACGGTGGTGGTGGCGATGAGTGAACCGATCGAGGCCAGCATCACCGCGACGCTGATCTGCAAAGACGCCAAGGGCACGCGGGTGAAGCAGGTGATCGCTCGCGCCACCAGCGATCTGCACATGAAGATGCTGCAGCGGGTGGGCGCCGACCGGGTGGTGTTCCCTTCAAAAATGATGGGCCAGCGCCTGGGCCTCGAGCTGGTGCGCCCCAACCTGCTGGAGCAGTTGCGCCTCGACGACCGCAGCTGCATCGAGGAGATCAAGGTGCCCAGTTCGTTCGTGGGCCACTCCCTGCGCGATCTCAACCTGCGCAAGCACTTCAACGTGAACGTGCTGGCCGCTGGCCCTGTGGGGCATCTGGATGTGAATCCACCCGCTTCCCATGTGCTGGCCCAGGGCGAGCTGCTGGTGGTGATGGGCTCGGAGGAAGCGCTGCGCTCCCTGCCTGGGAAGTGAGCGCAGGCGGGCGGCCTGTGGCTGTTTCAACACCGCTCGTTTAAGGGTTGTGCACAGGGGGTTTGCTGCAACCTCCGGCTGGCGCTAGCGAGGGTGGGCACGGCAGGAGGCCGGCCATGGCATCGAGCATCGCCACACGCGCATCGGCAGACACGGATCTGCCGCCACCTCTCAAAGAAAGCGGCCAACGGGAGGTGTTCTGCGGGCTCACCTCGATCGTGTGGCTGCACCGCCGCATGCCGGATGCCTTCTTCCTGGTGGTGGGTTCACGCACCTGCGCCCACCTGATCCAGAGCGCCGCCGGCGTGATGATCTTTGCCGAGCCGCGCTTCGGCACCGCGATCCTCGGAGAGCGGGATCTGGCCGGCCTGGCCGATGCCAATGAGGAGCTTGATCGCCTGGTGGCCCAGCTACTGGAACGTCGCCCTGAGATCCGCACCCTGTTTCTGGTGGGGAGCTGCCCCAGCGAGGTGATCAAGCTCGATCTCGCCAAGGCCGCCGAGCGCCTCAACCGCCAGCACGCCGGCCGGGTGATGGTGCTCAACTACAGCGGCAGCGGCATCGAAACCACCTTCACCCAGGGGGAAGATGGCGCCCTGCAGGCCCTGATTCCGCTGCTGCCCTCCAGCACGGAGCAGCAGCTGCTGATCGCGGGCACCCTGGCCGATGCGGTGGAAGACCGGCTGATCGGCCTGTTCCACAAGCTCGGCATTGAGCGGGTCGCCAGCCTGCCGCCGCGGCGCTCCACTGAGTTGCCTGCTGTGGGCCCCGGCACCAAGCTGCTGCTGGCCCAGCCGTTTCTGAGCGGCACCGCCCGTGCCCTGGTGGATCGCGGCGCTGAGCTGATCCGCGCCCCCTATCCCTTCGGGGTGGAGGGCAGTCGCGACTGGATGGCCGCGGGGGCTGCTGCCTTTGGCATCGCGCCGGCCCAGGCGGCGGCGGTGCTGGATCCCCTGGTGGAGCGGGGGCGCCGCGCCTTGGCTCCCCAACGGGAGACGTTGGTTGGCAAACGGCTCTTCCTGCTGCCGGATTCCCAGCTGGAGATTCCCCTGGCCCGCTTCCTCTCGCGGGAGTGCGGCATGGAGCTGGTGGAAGTGGGAACTCCCTATCTCGATCGCCAGCTGATGGCGGAGGAGCTGGTGCTGCTGCCGGCCGGCACTCAGCTCAGCGAGGGCCAGCACGTGGATAACCAGCTGCTGCGGGTGCGCGAGCAGCGTCCGGATCTGGTGGTGTGCGGTCTTGGGCTCGCCAATCCTCTGGAGGCCGAAGGCATGGCCACCAAGTGGTCGATCGAGCTGGTGTTTAGCCCCATCCATGGCATTGATCAGGCCGCTGATCTGGCCGAACTCTTTGCCCGGCCCCTGCGGCGCCGCGCTGCTCTCTCGTTCGCCTGAGGCCCGACTCGATGGAACTCACTCTCTGGACCTACGAAGGCCCCCCGCATGTGGGCGCGATGCGCATCGCCGCCTCGATGGAGGGGGTGCACTACGTGCTGCATGCCCCCCAGGGCGACACCTACGCCGATCTGCTGTTCACGATGATCGAGCGGCGCGACAAGCGCCCGCCCGTTACCTACACCACCTTCCAGGCCCGTGATCTCGGTGGCGACACCGCGGAGTTGGTAAAGCGCTCGATCGCCGATGCGGTGCAGCGCTTCCAGCCCGAGGCGCTGCTGGTGGGCGAGAGCTGCACCGCCGAGCTGATCCAAGACCAACCGGGCGCCCTGGCTGCCGGCATGGATCTCGGCGGCATCCCGATCGTGAATCTGGAGCTGCCCGCTTACTCGAAAAAAGAGAACTGGGGAGCCGCCGAAACCTTCTATCAACTGGTGCGCGGCCTGCTCAAGCCGCAGCTGCCGGCCCCGGGCACACCCAAACCTGATTCAGCCCGCTGGCGCGCTGAAGGCCGCCGGCCGCGGCTCAACCTGCTGGGCCCTTCGCTGCTCGGCTTCCGCTGCCGCGACGACGTGCGCGAGATCACCCAGCTGCTGGGCAGCTACGGCATTGATGTGGCGGTGGTTGCGCCGCTGGGGGCACGGCCAGGGGATCTGCAGCGCATCCCCACAGCAGACGCCAATGTGTGCCTCTACCCCGAGCTGGCGGGCACGCTCTGCAGCTGGCTGGAGCGTCAATTCGGCATGGCCTGCGTTCGCACGGTGCCGATCGGCATCGGCGCCACGGTGGGTTTCCTGCGCGAGGTGCACGGCGTGCTGGGTCTCGAGCTGCCGGCGGAACTGCAGCCCGGTGCCGATGGGGTGTGCGAAGCCGAGCGCCGCTCGCGGTTGCCCTGGTATTCGCGTTCGGTGGATTCCACGTATCTCACCGGCAAGCGGGTGTTCGTGTTCGGCGATGCCACCCATGCCATCGCTGCTGCGCGCATCGCCAGCCGTGAACTGGGCTTTCAGGTGGTGGGCCTCGGCAGCTACAGCCGTGAAATGGCACGCGAGCTCCGCGCTGCCGCAGCTGACCTTGGCGTTGAGCCTTTGATCAGCGACGACTACCTCGCCGTGGAGGCCGCCATCGCCGAGGCGGCTCCAGAGCTGGTGCTCGGCACCCAGATGGAGCGGCACAGCGCCAAGCGGCTCGGCATCCCCTGCGCGGTGATCAGCACGCCGCTGCACGTACAGGATGTGCCTGCCCGCTATGCCCCGCAGATGGGTTTCGAGGGGGCGAATGTGATCTTCGATTCCTGGGTGCATCCGCTGATGATGGGCCTCGAGGAACACCTGATCGGCATGTTCCGCCACGACTTCGAATTTGTGGAGGGCGGCTGCTGGAGTTGGCCTCAGTTGGAGCCCTGAGGGTGAGGCGGAGCTGGCCAAGATCCCGTTCTTCGTGCGCGGCAAGGTGCGCAAGAACACCGAGACGTACGCCCGCGAGCGAGGGCTAGCGGTGATCGACAGCGAAGCGCTGTATGAGGCGAAGGCTCACTTCAGTCGCTGAGCATCACGGATGCTCACTACTTGCAGCACCACCCTGGTGCTTGTTCGTTGATAAACAGCTTGGCTTGTCATGCTACATCCAATCATAATTGAATGGCTGCAAATTGGGTATTTATACCCAGTGACTCAGTCCGGCTTGTGAATGCCCTGCGTGTGGGGATGCGCACAGCCTGGGGAGCGATGTTTCGCTTTGCACGAACAGCTGTTGCGATTCCCCTGTGCAGGGGTTGGATGAAGGAATCCAAGCCCCGCCTGTATGACAACCACGCTCACCCGGCCTGACGGTGAAGGCAGTGTTCAGGTGCATCAAGAGGCTGGCCTCCAGATCGAGGAGGGGGCCCTGGTGATTGCCGTTTACGGCAAGGGCGGCATCGGTAAGAGCACCACCAGCTCCAACCTCTCAGCCGCCTTCTCCAAGCTGGGCAAGCGGGTGCTGCAGATCGGCTGCGATCCCAAGCACGACAGCACCTTCACGCTCACGAAGCAGATGGTGCCCACCGTGATCGACATCCTCGAAACCGTGGATTTCCACACCGAGGAGCTGCGCCCCGAAGACTTTGTGTTCGAGGGCTTCAACGGCGTGCAGTGTGTGGAATCCGGTGGCCCGCCGGCCGGCACCGGCTGCGGCGGCTACGTGACCGGCCAAACGGTGAAGCTGCTCAAGGAGCACCATCTGCTGGAAGACACCGATGTGGTGATCTTTGATGTGCTCGGCGATGTGGTGTGTGGCGGCTTTGCGGCGCCGCTGCAGCATGCCGACTACTGCCTGATCGTGACCGCCAACGATTTCGATTCGATCTTCGCGATGAACCGGATCATTGCGGCGATCCAGGCCAAGGCCAAGAACTACAAGGTGCGCCTCGGTGGCGTGGTGGCCAACCGCTCCAAAGACACCGATCAGATTGATCGCTTCAACGAGCGGGTGGGCATGAAGACCATGGCCCATTTCCCCGATCTCGATGCGATCCGCCGTTCACGTCTGAAGAAGTGCACGATCTTCGAGATGGAATCCACTCCTGAGGTGGAGGCGGTGCAGAACGAATATCTGCGCCTGGCTCAGTCGATGCTCGATAGCGTGCAGCCCCTCGAGGCCGAATCGCTCAAGGATCGGGAGATCTTCGATCTGTTGGGCTTCGATTGAGCTCTCTGGCTGAGCGCCCCTGCTTCAGCTCCGGTTGCACACCGGGTTGCTGAGGCAGCCCACACCGCTGATCTCCACCTCCACCACATCGCCATCGTGCAGGAAACGGGGTGGCTTGCGGCCAGCCCCCACGCCTGCCGGCGTGCCTGTGAGGATCACGCTCCCGGCTAGCAGGGTGGTGCCCTGGCTGAGTTCGCTGATCAGGCGCGCCACCGAGAAGATCATCGTGCTGGTGCTGGCCTGCTGCACCACCTCGCCATTGAGGCGGGTGGTGAGCAGTAGATCCTGCAGATCGGCGATGGCGTTGATCGGTGTGGGTTCTCCCAGAGGGCAGAAGGTGTCGAAGCTCTTGCCGCGGCACCACTGGCCGCCGCTGCCATGCCACTGCCACCAGCGCTGGCTCACGTCGTTGGCGCAGGCCACAGCAGCGATCACCTCGCGGGCCTGGACTTCGGGCACATCGCGGGCATCGCAGCCCAGCATCACCGCCAGCTCCCCTTCATAATCCACGCCCATGGGGGGATCGCGGTCGTCGGTGTGCACCACCGGCGGCAGCTCGATCGCTGCGCCGTTGCCGATCACGCTGGCTGGATTCTTGAAGAACAGCACCGGCCGCTCCGGCAGCTTGAAAGTCCCGGAGTCGGCCAGCTCTGCCGCATGATCGGCGTAGTTCTTGCCGATGCAGAGGATGGCGGGAGGCCTGGTGGCGGCCATCTCAGGCCAGTCCCACCAGCTTCATCGATTCCTCCCACACTCCCACGGCGGTGTCGGGATTGCTGGCTTTATCGGAGAGTTCCTGGCTGAACTGCTTGCCCCCCTTCGTCTGGCGGTTGCCCCAGCTCCAGTGCACGCCGGAGGCGGCAAAGTCCGGATCGGCTACCACCTGAGCCACCCGTTCGCCCGCCAGGGCCTGGCTCACATAGCCGCCGGTGATGTTCTTCTGGAACCAGGGGAAGATCTTCTGGAATGCCTTGGGCGTGTTGCGGAACAGGGGCGTGTCGGCCACGCAGCCGGGGTAGAGCGAGCTGAACACGATGCCGGTGGAGTCGTGCAGGCGGCGATGGAGCTCCTGGGTGGTGATCATGTTGCAGAGCTTGCTGTCCTTGTAGGCCTTGCCCGGCTTGAACGGCTTGGCATTGGCCATGGCGATTGGCGCCTTGAAGCCGGCCTTGAAGCCGCTCAGATCGCCCAGATCGGCCGGTGCGGGGATGGGGATCTTGCCGCCCAGCTCCTTGGAGTTGGCCGTCACGGTGCCGAGGATCACCACCCGGCGGGAGGGATGCTGGGAGCGCTGCAGATCGGGCAGCAGCAGCTGGATCAATAGAAAGTGGCCCAGGTGGTTGGTGGCCATCGAGAGCTCGTAGCCCTGGGGTGAGCGCTCTGGCTGCTTCAGCCGCGGCTTGTAGACGGCCGCATTGATCACCAGGGCATCGAGGCCAAAGCCCAGGGAGCTCACCAGGGTCTCTACGCCCACCCGCACGCTCTCGAGATCACCGAGGTCGATGCGCAGGTGATGCAGCCGCTCGCTGGGGATACCGAGGGAATCGGCGGCAGCGGCAGCCCGCACGGGGTCACGGTTAGCGGTCACCACGGTCCAACCCCGGTCCACGAGGGCCTTGGTGGCATTGAGGCCAACCCCGGAGGTGGTGCCGGTGATCAAGACAGCGCCGGGGCTGCTGCTGGAGCTGGATGCGCTGCTGCTGACCACCATGAAGCCCGGAATACGGCGGGCCTCAAATTATCGAGTGGGCTGCGGCTTCTCGGCGCTGGGCTGTGGCTGCTCAACAGTTGGAAATGGCGCCGCGCCGGTTGTGGTCCACACCACCCGCATGCGGTTTGGGGCAATCCACTGATCCTGTTCCTGGATTAGCCGCTGTTCTCCGCCGGTGGTGAACAGGCTGTCGAAGCGTTGCTGTGCCTTGTTGAGCTTGGCTTGCTGGATGTTGAGCACCGCGGTGATCTCGCCGTAGCGATCCAGGCGTTCGCGGTAGGCACCGCCGAGCCGAACCAGGCTCACCACGGCCACCAGTCCAAGTCCCACCTTCAAGGTGAGACCAATGCCGCTGCAGAGTTTTTCCTGGGCTGGCGTGGAGGGCCGCAGGGAAGGTGGTGGCGTTGACGCAACCTGTGCGGCGGACCTTGGCGCAAGGCCAGAAGTTCTGTGATGACCCCGTGGCGCTGATCGCCGCTGCGATGGCTGGGCGGTGCGGGGCAGGCTCAAGGTTTGATGAGCGTGGTTGTGGCCCGCTTTTAGCAGGCCTTAACCACGCTGCCAAGGGATCAGGCGCGGTAGAGGCTGGCGGCCAGACGCACGGCGAGCACGCCCGCATGGGCAGCCACCACCAGGGCAATCAGCACTTCAGCCTGGGTGAGGGACGTCATGGCCTGATTCAAAGCAGAAATCCAGCTCATTCTTCCGCAGTTGCAGGGCCTTGCCAGGGCCTGAGCCTTGGCCTGTCACAGCTCGATACCCCTCCGCCGCAGCTGCTGGCTACGGTCGGGCTTGATTGCCGGCCGCCGCCTTGACCTCTGCAGGATCCGTGTTGATCGCGCAGCAGCAGGTGCTGGAGCGCAGCCTCGCTCCGCTGGAGCCCTGGTTTTCGCTGGAGCCCGAAGCGTTGCTGGAGCACAGCGGCAGCCTCGAGCTCAGCTTCGAGTGGCCCCGCGCCAGCGACGATCCGCGCGAGCTCTCTGAGATCCCCGAGCTGCGGGTGTGGAGCCTGCGGGCCGATGCGCTCTGCCCCTGGCTACCGCTGCTGCTGGAGCGCAGCAGCGGTCAGCTCACCCGCCATGTGGCGATGCTGCTGCCCCACAGCTTCAGCCGCAGCGAAGGCATCCGCTTTTCCCCCGACAGCCTGGAGCTCTGGATGACCCACCGGCTGTTCCTGCTGGATCACTGGTCGCGCGGGCATGGCCTCAACTGCCGCGGCAACCTCGAGCAGATGGCGGCGGTGCTCGGCTTTGAGCTGGATGCCGGTTTCTGGCAGGGGCTCAACTAAGCGCCAGGGTGACTGCCCGCCGGGTGGCATCCACAGCCAGCAGCACGCAGAGCAGCCGCAAGAGCCGCACCAGCCTGGCTTCGCTCACCGATTGCAGCCGAGATGCGGACCACTGGGATGCCAAGGCGGCGGCGCCACCCAGCAGCAATCCCATGCCCACATGGCCCCGCCCATCACTTGTGAAGGTCACCGCTGCGGCTGCGGCGGATGCGCACACCGCAATCGTGCTCAGCCGGATCGCCTGATACACCCGGATCCCCAGGCCCCGCACCATCAGCGGCACCATCACCAGGCCCCCGCCAACGCCCAGCAGCCCGCTCGACCAACCCGCCACTAACCCCACGCCGCTGAGGCCTGCCAGCGGCAGCTGCTCCTGCGCATCCGCCTGATCGCTGCGGCGCGGTGCGATCACCAGGGCCAGCACCCCATACATCAGGGCCTGAAGGCCGAGCAGATGCCAGCCTTTGAGGCCATCGCCTGCGCGGCTGAACACCAGGGCGCCGGCAATCGCCCCTGCGGCAATCGCCAGCACGGCGCGGGCCGGCACCTGGCCGCTGCGCAGGTGAGCCCAGCTGCCGGCCAGGGTGGTGGGAAGGATCGCCAAGGTGCTTGTGGCCAGCGCCTGGTGCGGCGTGAGACCCATGGCCAGGAGCAGTGGCGAAAAGATCAAGCCACCGCCGATCCCCAGCAGACCCGAGAGCAGCCCTGCCACCAGGCCCAGCGGCAGCAGCGGCAATAGGTCCCAGGGCATGCGCGGCCGCGGCAAGGTGGTTCCAGCATCCCTGAGTGCGGTTGAACGCGGCTCTGCCCTGGCGTTGGATTCCGCCGATCACGGCGCCCGCTGCCACCCAGATGGCGATTGATCGCTGGATGCTGCAGCAACTGCTCGCCGGTGGCCCGCCGATGCTGCGGCTGTATCGCTGGAGTGTCCCCACCCTCTCGCTGGGGCGGCACCAGCAGCGCTGGCCCTCGCAGTGGCGCGAGGAAGCTGTGGAGCTTGTCCGTCGCCCCAGTGGAGGCCGGGCGGTGCTCCATGCCGGCGAGCTCACCTATGCCCTGGTGTTCACACCCCCCACACGCGATCGCGAAGCGGTGTATCGCCATTGCTGCCACTGGTTGCAGCAGGCCCTTGCCCACGCTGGAGAGCCGTTGCACTTTGGCCAGGCCAGCCCCGCGGCTGCGGCCCAGCGCAGCAGCTGCTTCGCCACCGCCACCGCCGCCGATCTGGTGAGTACCCGTGGAGCCAAACGCATCGGCAGCGCTCAGCTCTGGCATGGCCAGGCCTTGCTCCAGCACGGCAGCCTGTTGCTCGATCCGCCGGCGGCGCTGTGGCAGCGGCTGTTTCAGGCCGATCCGCCAGCATTGGCTCCCCTGCCGTGGGGCCCTGAACAGCTCGAGCAGCAGCTGCGCCAAGCCGCCGAGGAGCATCTCTGCCCTGGAGGCTTGATCACTCAGCCCCTCAGCCCGGGGGAGTGGGCTGCCGCGCGGGAGCTGGAACCGTTGGGTTGCGTGTAAACGGGTTTCAGCTTTCGCTGCTGGCTTCGATGCTGCGGGCCACGGGGGCCAGCCCCATGCCTAGCGGATAGACGCCCTGGCGGCGTGCCGCCTCGAGAATGGCCTGGGGCAGGCGCACGCCCAACGTCTCCAACACGCGCTCAGCAAGCTCCGGCCGCTCCAGCGTGCCGCTGGGCAGCCCTGCCGGGCCCATGACCAGTAGCCGCGGTGTGTCGGGCTGATCGAGCTGCAGCACGGCTTGCCATAGCGGAGCCTCAGCGCTGATCTGTGGCAGCTCTTCGAGGGGCTGCAAGTGATCACCGACGCGCTCGTCTTGCCAGCGCTGCACGGGCAGCTGTTGCAGGGGGGCATCGGTGATGAAGCCCTGCCAGCGCCCCTGGCGCGTCACCAGCAGCCAGTCGGCGAGGCCGTTGCCATCGCCGAGGCGAAGGCGGCTCAATTGTTTGAGGGTGCTGTCGGCCTCGAGCACGCGGAAGCGGCGCTGGGCCGCATCTTTCACCTTGAGTTGGCGCAGCACCCCCTGCAGGGCGAGCAGCTGACTCTGGCTGCGGGCAGCCCCGAGGCCAAACCAGCCCAGCAGCATCAGCCACAGGCCCCCCACGCTGGCACCGCGCAGCAACAGCACCACACCCAGGCCGATCGCTGCCAGGGAGAGAAAGCGGCCCGTGGCGGTGGCCACTTGCGTGCCTTTGCGCTGGCTGCCGCTGAACTGCCATACCAGCGCTTTCAGGATCAGCCCCCCATCGAGCGGCAGGCCGGGCAGCAGGTTGAACAGCGCCAGGACCAGGTTGAGGCCGCCGAGCTCATTCACCATCGCGCCCAGCAGCGGCGAGGCATGGGCGGCGCTGTGGCCAGCCCCCAGCAGCAAGGCCGCAAGGATCAGGCTCACCAGCGGTCCAGCTGCCGCCACCATCAACGAACCCAGGGCGGTGGGGCATTCCCGCTCCACGCTGGCAACGCCCCCTAGTAGGAACAGGGTGATGCTGC
Source organism: Vulcanococcus sp. (assembly GCF_044369115.1). GTDB lineage: Bacteria > Cyanobacteriota > Cyanobacteriia > PCC-6307 > Cyanobiaceae > Vulcanococcus. The sequence continues at coordinate 16,812 of NZ_JBIPMN010000012.1, forward strand.
GCACCTGCACGCCTTGCTGAAGAGCCACCAGCGAGTGGCCGAGTTCATGCAGCAACACCGATACGAACAGCAGCACGGCGGTGAGCAGGCCCAGCCCCCAGAGCTCGAGGCTGCTGCCGCTGCCGCTCAGCTGCTGGCTGTATTGCTGCTGGAAGGCCACGGTGGCCAGGCCCAGGATCACGAACCAGCTGGGATGGATGCGCAGGGGGATGCCGCGGATCTTCAGCAGCTGCCAGCCCTCGCCCACACGGTGTTTCCGAATGGCTCGATCCTAGAAAGGCCTCGCTGCTGCGGCTGATTGCCATGCTGCTCAAGGTGTGCGGGCTGCGCTCCGCTGAACAGGCGGCTGCGGTGGCGGCCCTGGGAGCGGATGCCATCGGTGTGATTGGCGTGTCGCAGTCGCCACGTTGGTTGGCGCAAGAGCATCGGCGGGAGCTCTTTGAGGCGGTGGCTGCGGCCCGAGCCGGTTGCCTGGGGGTGCTGGTGGTGGCGGATCCCACACCAGCTGAGCTGCCGCAGCTGGGGCCGGTGGCTGGTCATCAGGTGCTGCAGCTCCACGGCGCCGAAACACCCGAGCGCTGCGCCGAATTGCGCGAGCAGCTCGGCCCTGAGCTGCTCCTGTGGAAGGCTCTGCGCATTCACAGCCAGGCTGATCTGGAGCGGGCCGAGGCGTACGCCTCTGTGGTGGATGCCCTTCTGCTGGATGCCTGGGTGCCCGATCAGCTGGGCGGAACCGGCCACCGCATTCCAATCGAATGGCTGGAGAGTTTCCGGCCGGCACTCCCCTGGTGGTTGGCGGGCGGCATCACGGCAGAGCGCTTGCCCGGGGCGTTGCAGGCGCTTCAGGCCTCGCCCCCGGTGGGAGTGGATGCCTCCAGTGGTGTGGAGCGTGCTCCCGGCGACAAAGATCTCGTCCAGGTGGCGCAACTCGTGGCTGCGGTGGCTGCAGTCCGGCAGGATCGGCCCACCTGAAGGCTCCCCCCATGCCCTTGTTCCGTGCTCCTCTCCAACGCGCGCTCGGCCTGGCACTGCCGGCCGCGGCTGCCGTGATCGCAGCAGCGCTGCCGCTACAGGCGCAGGATCTGGTGGGATGCCGGCTGGTGGGCGCCACGCTTCAGTGCGTCCCCGGTGTGGATGAGAGCCCGCAGCTGCAGATCGAGCAGCTGCAACAGCAGATCTCCACGGATATCCAGCTCGAGGGTGTGGTGCAGCAGCGCATCAACGGCCTGCAGCAGCTGGTGCTCGATGGCAATGCTGCTGTGGGTGCGGTCCTCACCGCTACAGCCGTTGCTGATGCTCAGGCTGCACTGCCCACAGCGAACTACCACTGGTATCGGATCAAGCCGGGGCAGCGCAGCTGGGTGTTGATCGAAGGAGCCAATGGCACCAGTTATGTGCCTGCGCCGGTAGACATTGGCCAGAGCGTGATGGTGGTGGCCGTTGTCAACGAGAACGGCACGGCGAAGCGGGTGGCTTCGCAACCAGTTGGCCCTGTGCAGCCCTAGGGCTCAGGCGCACGGCTGTTCAGGTCAGCAGGAGAGATTCCTGCTGCTTGACCAGCTCGAAGAATTCAGCCTTGAGGCTGGGGTCGTGGCGGAAATCGCCGCGGACCACTGAATTCACCATGCTGGTTTGGGGTTCTTTCACGCCGCGCCACTTCATGCAGTAATGCTGCGCCTTCACCAAAATCGCCAGGCCCTGTGGTTCACACAGACGCTCGATTTCATCAGCAAGGATCATCACCGCTTCTTCCTGAATGTGGGGGCGTGAAAACACCCAATCCGCCACGCGGGAAAACTTCGATAGGCCTATCACGCGATCGCCAGGTTTGATCCCGATCCAGCAGTTGCCGAGAATGGGAACCAGGTGATGGGAGCAGGCAGAACGCACCGTGATCGGCCCCACGGTGTAGATCTCATCCAGCTTCTTCACATTGGGGAAGCTGGCGATCTTCGGCTGCTCGTGATAGCGGCCTTTGAAGACTTCGTGCAGATACATCCGAGCCACACGCTCGGCGGTTTCCTCCGTGTTGTGGTCGTTGTCGATATCGATCACGAGGCTGCGCAGCAGCTCACGCACCTTGCCGGCCACCTCGATTTCAAGCTGTTCGAGCTCACCCTCGGCGAGGTGATCAGCGATGTTGTCGTTGGCGAGGTAGGGAACGCCAGCAGCTTCAAGACGATCGCGAATGCGGCGGCTCACGGGTGCCAGCTGGCCGGAAACGCTTGAAGGAAGAGTGGAAGTCATGGATAAATCCCGCGCGGCGAATCAGAGAACGCCAGCGGCGGGCATGAGGGTGATGTCCTCCGCGACTTGGGAGGCAGGTTGCTGGGCCAGAGACAGCAGCGCCTCGGCCACGCGTTCTGGGGCAAGCATGGCACGGCGATCAAATGAACTGTGGACCGTTTCGCTGTCCCAAAGGGGCGTATTAACCGCACCGAGCGTGAGCGTGGAGACGCGGATGCCGTGCTGGCGCTCCTCTTCAGCGAGGCACCGGCTGAAGGACGCAAGGGCCGCTTTGCTGGTGCAGTAGGCGCCCCACTCGGGAAAGGCGTTGCGGGCAGCGTGGCTGCTCACATTGATGATCTGGCCGCCTTCGCGGCGCAGCACCGGCAGCACCGCCTGGCACACCTGAAACACGCTGGTGAGATTGAGCTGCAGCAGCCACTGCCAGCGATCCAGGGGCATCTCGGCGAGGTTGCCGGTGTAGGCCGCGCCGGCGTTGTTGATCACCACGCTCGGGCTCAGGCCGCGGTTGAGCAGTTCTTCCAGGCCAGGCGCAATCGCGGCGGGATCCGCCAGGTCGAGTGCGGCTGTCTCAACCTGCTGGCCATGGCCGCGCAGGTCGGAAGCCAGGCCGTCGAGGTCTGTTTGGGATCGCGCCACCAGCAGCAGCTGATAGCCGGCCTGGGCAAAGGCCCTGGCCGCTGCGGCTCCGATGCCTCGCGAGGCACCGGTAATCAAGGCGGTGGGAGATGAACCGGTGGAACTGGCGGTCAAACGGGCTGGACCACCAGGCGGCCGTCCACGAAACGAAAGGAAACCTTAAGAGCTGAGACTGGCATCTTGCTGTCCGGCTTCGAGGAAGCGCCCCATCCGCCGGAACTTGGCGTAGCGCTGGTCGGTGAGCTCGGTTTCGCTGAGCGCTTGGAGTTCACCCAGGTGGCGCAGCAACGCCGCTTTCAGTGTTTCAGCCGCCTGGCGCGGCGCCCAGTGGTTGCCTCCGGAGGGCTCGGGGATGATGTCGTCAACGATCCCCAGCTTGAGCAGATCCGGGGCGGTGATTTTCAGCGCCTCGGCGGCCACGGGAGCCTTGCCGGCATCGCGCCAGAGGATGGAGGCACAGGCTTCGGGGCTGGCCACGGTGTAAACGCTGTGCTGGAACATCAGCAGCCGATCGGCCACCCCGATGCCGAGGGCGCCGCCGGAGCCACCCTCTCCGATCACGGTCGCCACGATCGGCACCCGCAGGCGGAACATGTCGCGCAGGTTCACGGCGATCGCTTCCCCTTGGCCCTGCTCCTCAGCCGTGAGTCCGGCGTAGGCGCCAGGAGTGTCGATGAAAGAGAAGATCGGCAGCCGGAAGCGATCGGCGTGCTCCATCAACCGCATCGCCTTGCGGTAGCCGCCCGGTGAGGCCATGCCGAAGTTGCGCGCCACGTTCTCCTTGGTGTCGCGCCCCTTCTGGTGACCCAGCAGGACCACCCCCTGATCACCGATGCGGCCGACGCCGCCCACCAGCGCCTGGTCATCGTTGCCGCGGCGATCGCCATGCAGCTCGATGAATTCATCGGTGACCACCTGGATGTAGTCGAGCGTGCTGGGGCGCTGGGGGTGGCGCGCCACCTGGATCTTCTGGGCCGGGCTCAGGTTGGTGAAGATCTCTTCACGGCGCCGCGCAGCCAGGGTTTCCAGCTGCAGCAGCTGCTGACTCACATCCACTTCCGAATCCTTGGCCAGCTGGCGGATCTGCTCGATCTGCTCCTCCAGCTCCACCAGAGGTTTCTCGAAATCAAGCAGCGGACGGCGGGCCATGGCAGCAGGAGAGGGGCTGGGCTGGGCTGAACGGGCGTGGAGATCGTTAGACGGGGCTCAAGCAGCCGCCAGTTCCACTCCGCCCTGGGCTGCCCGACTCAGTTGGGCAGGGTTGAGTCCGATGGCCTGGAAACCATGGCGCAGCGAGGCATTGCCGATCAGTTCCATGTTGGCCAGCGAGATGTTGTTGCGCCCCCAGCTGAAGTTGGTGTGGATTCCCTCAAATTCCAGCAGCATTGCTTCGGCAAAGCAAGCGAAGAGCTGGCGCTTGGGATTTTCCATTTCGGCCACTTCCATCATCTGCCAGCCGATGTCTTGCCAGAACTCCACGATGCCGCCCTTGAGCACGTGCACTCCATCGCCCGCCACCTTGGCGTCGAGGTTCTTCGGATAGCCGCCGTCGATCATCAGGCAGGGCTTGCGGAGGCTGTCGTGATCGATGCTGAGGGTCTGGGGGAGGCTCGCTACCCAAACCACCACATCCGCCTGGGGTAGGGCCTCCTCAAGGCTGAGGATCGTGCCGCCGCCGAGGGAACTTTGCAGGTCGAGCAGGCGCTGTTGCTGGCGGGCCACCAGCAACAGCTCGCCCACGCCGGATTTCTGACTGAGCCAGCGGCACACCGCGCTGCCGATGTCGCCGGTGGCTCCCACCACGGCCACCTTGGCGCGGCTGAGATCGATCCCCAGCAGCGGTGCGTTGCGCTCAACCTGCTGGCAGATCACCCAGGCGGTGTGGGTATTGCCGGTGGTGAAACGCTCCCACTCCAGGGTGGTGTTACGGATCTGCTGGAACTTCGAGAGGTCGTAATTCTCGAAAATGATCGAGGTGAAGCCGCCCAGGGCCGTCACGTTGATGCCCTGCTTCTGGGCCATCTCCATGGCGTTCTGCACCTTGCGGGTGGCCGTCTTGAAGCGGCTCAACATCTCCGGCACGAAGCAGGAGTCGATGTAGGTGCCTTCGATGGTTTGGCCGGTGCGGCTGGTCACCTGGAAGGTTTCCAGCAACTGTGGCGGTGCGGAGCACCAGGCCAGCATGTCGGCTTCGGCCATCTCCTCAAGTCCCAGCTCGCGGGCCTTTTCCTGGGCCTGGGCGAAGCTGCTGGAGTGACCGATCAGACCAAACATGCGTGCAGATGCTCCTGGTGACACACCGGCCTTGAAGTCACCCGATTAAAGGGCAACGCCGGTTTGAGGCTGGCGATGCTCAGCCCACCAGGGCGGCGGCGGCCATGCGAGCGATCTCGCGGGTGCTGAAGCCGATCTCGGTGAGGGCCTCTTGGTAAGCGATCAGGAAATCCTCGATCAGATCTTCCTTATCCATGTGCAGCACAGCGGCATCGGCGGCCACCTGATCCAGCATGCGACGGATCAGGGGCAGGTTGTCGCGGTTGGCCTGCTCAAGCTCTTCACGGCAGCTCTCGAGGTTGGCCTTGAGCCACTCCTGGCCGTAATTGAGGTGGGTGTATTCGTCTTTCACCACGCCCTCGGTGATCTTGCGGGCGAAGGGATCGGCCACAGGGATATAGATGTGATATGCCGAGATGGCGAACGCTTCGATCAGCAGAGCCTGGATCAGCAGGCAGGTGGGAACTTTGCCGGCTTCGAGGGCGGTGGTGAAGTTGTTGTGCAGCGGAGCGAAAAACTCCTTGGCAAAGGCCATGTCGGCCACCACGCCGAGGTTGTTGGCGCAAGCGGTGAAGCCCTTCATGTGCTTGAGCTCCATGCGAGCCAGCTTGGTGAGCTCGTCGGCTTGGTCGGGCAGCAGCGTGCCAATGGCGATGTAGTTGTCA
>NZ_JBIPMN010000013.1:0-22505 GCF_044369115.1 Vulcanococcus sp.
GCTCACCAGCCAATCGGCCTCGCCGGCCTTGAAGGCCTCCATGCGCTGAGCGGCATCCGGATCCTGCGAGTGCACCAGGTGCACCCGATCACCCTCCTCCTCCAGCAGGCCGCAGATGCGGCGGGCATGGGCAATGTCGCGGGCGATCACCAGGCCGCCGGCACCGGTGTGCTCGCGCCGCACCACCTCGAGGCGCCGGCGGGCATTGAGCAGCAGCCGCAGGGCAATGCTGCTGCTGTCGCCCAGGCGGATGGCGCGGCGCAGGTTGCGGGCGCGCCAGCTCTCGCGCTGCTCCTGCGATAGAGGCGAGCGCTCGCTATCACCCAGCTCTCCCTGGCGGCCGTGATCCACCCAGCCGTCTTGAAAGCGGAATTCCAGCGGGCGCACATCCCCTGCCGCGATCAGTTCGCGCGGCTCCACGCTCAGATCCGGTGCGATCTGCTCCACCCACTCCTGGCCGTCGTGCACCTGGATGCGGCGGGCGGCGCAGAAGGCCAGGTTGTCGGCCCGAAAGGGGGTGCCGGTGAGGCCCAGGCGCAGGCGGGCACCGGCGCTGAGGCGGCTGAAGGCATGCCCCCAAGCGGTGGCCTCCGGTTCATCGGGATCCAGTCCCAGGTGGTGCACTTCATCGGCGATGGCCAGCCAGGGGCCCCAGGCGGCGGCCTGCAGCTGCTGCTCCAGCACGGCGAGGTTGCGCCCAGCGGCTTGATACGAGAGCAGCAGGCCGTGGGGGGAAGACTGGCCGGGGCGATCACTCAGTTCCAGCCCGGGCTGCCATTCCTGAAGATTCAGCCCCAGCCGAGCCGCGGAGGCCAGCCACTGGCTGGCAATCGAGCTGCGGTGGCAGAACACCAGCAGGCGCTGCAGCCGGCCTTCCCGCTCCAGCCGCTCAAAGCTGAGCAGCGCGCCGAGGGTTTTGCCGGCGCCGGGCCCAGCGTTGATCAACACATCTTTGTGGCCTTCGCGCTCGAGCCGCCGGCGCAGCAGCTGCAGCAGCTGTGATTGCCATTGGCGCGGCTGCAGCACTGGCTGCGGGCGCTGCGCCTGCAGCACCTGCAGCGGGCGCCGGGGCAGGCCGAGATCGAACGACAGCGAAGCCATCCCGCCATTTTGTTGGCAGGCAGCGAAAAAAGATGAGGGTTTCTACCTATTCGTTTTGGCGCTGGAGTCCTTAACTTCCGGCCATCACCCCGCTCCCGGGCCTCAACCCGCCAGCCCATGAACGAGCGTTCCCCGTTTTCTCTCAGCCCCGACGAACTGCGCCAGCGCTTTGAGCGCGCCCTGGATCTGGAATGCGACCTCGACCCGATGATCCTGCGGGCCCGCCAACTGCGTCAGCAGGGCTCCAACCCCCAGGCTCGCTGCCTGGAGCAGGAGCTCTTGCCGCTGTTCTGAACGCGGCCTTGCCAGGCGTGTGCGGATGTGAGCACACGCCTGAGAAAAGCGTTGCCGCTGGCCGTGAACCCGGCGAACACTGGGCTGTTGTGACGTGAAGGCGGCAAGTTTTTGATTCGTGTGTTGGTGCCGCGGGAGTGCCGCCCCGGTGAAACGCGCGTGGCAGTCACCCCAGAAACCGTGCGGCGCCTCAGTGCCCGCGGTTGTTTGCTGCACGTGGAGCAAGGGGCCGGTGCGGCCAGCGGGTTTGACGATGCCGCCTACGGCGAGGCGGGTGCTCAGTTGATCGATCCGGCCGCTGCGGCCGCCGAGCACTGGAGCCAGGCGGATGTGGTGTTGGCGGTGCAAGCCGGCTCGATCGCCCAGCAACGCCGCGAGCTGGAAGCCCTGCGGCCCGGCTCGCTGTTGCTCGGCCTGCTGGAGCCCCATGGCAACGACAGCCTCAAGCAACAGTTGGAGCAGCAGCGCCTCACGGCGATGGCCCTTGAGCTGCTGCCGCGCATCAGCCGCGCCCAGACCATGGACGTGCTCTCCTCTCAGGCCAACATCGCCGGCTACAAGGCGGTGCTGCTGGCTTCAGCCGCTCTGGATCGCTACGTGCCGATGCTGATGACGGCCGCTGGCACGATCCAGCCCGCTCGCGCCCTGATCCTCGGGGCTGGCGTGGCTGGGCTTCAGGCCCTGGCCACGGCCAGGCGCCTTGGGGCTGTGGCCTACGTGAGCGATGTGCGCGCGGCCGCCAAAGAACAGGTGGAATCGCTCGGAGGGCGCTTTATCGATCCGCCCGAGCTGGAGCAGAAGCCCGGTGAAACCGGCGGCTATGCCCAGCAGGCCACGGAGGATTTCCTGGCGGCACAGCGCCGCCAGCTCACGGAGCAGCTGGCCCTGGCCGACATGGTGATCTGCACCGCCCAGGTACCGGGCCGGCCTGCGCCGCGCCTGATCGACGACGCCATGCTCCAGCACATGCGCCCCGGCAGCGTGGTGGTGGATCTGGCGGTGGCCCAGGGCGGCAACTGCGAAGGCGCGCAGCCCGGCACCACCGTGATCCGCCACGGCGTTCAGCTGATCGGGGCGGATCAACTGCCCTGCAGCGTGGCTAACCATGCCAGCGCCCTCTATGCCCGCAACGTGGCTTCCCTGCTGGAGCATCTGCTTGAAGCCTCCGGCAGCGAGCCCACTGCACTGCAACTCAACCTGGAGGATCCGATCGTGAGCGGTTGTCTGTTCACCCACCACGCCACGGCAGGAGCTGCGACATGACCAGCCTCTCCCAGGCCCTGTGGGTGCTGCTGCTCGGCAGCCTCCTGGGGCTCGAGCTGATCGGCAAGGTGCCGCCCACCCTGCACACGCCGCTGATGAGCGGCGCCAACGCCATCAGCGGCATCACCGTGCTCGCCTCCATCACGCTGATCGCCAACGCCCAGGGCAATCCGGCGTTGCTGATCCTTGGTTCGGTGTCGCTGGGCTTCGCCTTGTTCAACGTGATCGGCGGCTTCCTGGTCACCGACCGGATGCTCGCCATGTTTAGCCGCAAGAAGAGCGGAGGCGGGCGATGAACGTGCTGGATCTCTTCGGTTATCTGATCGATCTGCTGGCGGTGCTGCTGCTGGCGCTGGGGCTCAAGGGTCTCTCCACCGTGCGCTCTGCCCGCTCGGCTAACGGTTTGGCGGCGCTGGCCATGGGCCTGGCGGTGCTTGGGCTGCTGCTGCAGCTGCAACCCGATCCGATCGCCTGGCTGTGGATGGCGATCGGCACCGCTATCGGTGGCCTGCTCGGCCTGATCACAGCCCGGCGCGTGCCGATGACGGCCATGCCCGAAACCGTGGCCCTGTTCAACGGCTGCGGAGGTATGGCTTCGCTACTGGTGGCCATGGCCGTGGCCCTTTACGACAGCGACGGCGCTGATCTAGTGGAGCTGATCTCGATCGTGATCTCGGTGTTCGTGGGGGCGATCACCTTTACGGGCTCGATTGCTGCGATGGGCAAGCTGCAGGGCTGGCTCGGCACCCCGGGCTGGACCCAGAGCGGCGTGCGCCATGGCCTGAACATCGCCCTGGCCATTGCTGCCCTGGTGGGTGGTTTCACCATGCCCGGCGATCCCACCGGTGCACCCTTGTGGCTGCTGCTCGCCGCCTCCAGCCTGCTGGGCATCGGCGTGACCTTGCCCATCGGCGGGGCCGATATGCCAGTGGTGATCTCACTGCTCAACTCCTATTCCGGCGTGGCCGCGGCGGCCGCCGGCTTTGTGGTGGGCAGCCAGCTGCTGATCGTGGCCGGCGCCATGGTGGGTGCGGCCGGCCTGATCCTCACGCAGGTGATGTGCACCGGCATGAACCGCTCGCTGGTGAGCGTGCTCTTCGGCGGGGCCCTCGGCGGCAGCGCACCAGTGGGAGGCGGCGGCGATGAGGCGGGCTACAGCCGCATCGTGAGCTGCAGCTCCGAGGAATGCGCCATGGCTCTTGAGAACGCTGAGCGGGTGGTGTTCGTGCCGGGCTACGGCCTGGCGGTGGCCCAGGCCCAGCACGCCCTGCGGGAGCTGGCCAAGCTGCTGGAGGCGAACGGCTCGGAGGTGAGCTATGCCATCCACCCGGTGGCCGGCCGCATGCCCGGCCACATGAATGTGCTTCTGGCTGAGGCCGATGTGCCCTACGAGCAGTTGCTGGAGATGGACACGATCAACCCGGAGTTCCCCCGCACCGATGTGGTGATCGTGCTCGGCGCCAATGATGTGGTGAATCCCGACGCCAAGAACGACGCCCAGAGCCCCCTCTACGGCATGCCAGTGCTGGAGGTGGATCAGGCCCGCCAGGTGTTTGTGGTGAAGCGCAGCCTGGGGGCTGGCTACGCCGGCATTAAGAATGCGCTGTTCGAGCTGCCTCAAACGGCCATGGTGTTTGGCGATGCCAAGGCGGTGCTGCAGCAGCTCTGCACAGAACTGCGCAGCCAGGGTGTCGGAAAAGCCGCTTGATCTGTCTGAGTCAAAGCTCCCCGGGGCCCTCCTCCCCGCGGCCCTGGGCCTCGAGCCTTTCCGGCCGCGGCTGCCCTGGCTGAACGGCGACCTGCAGACCCTGCGGGACACGCTGCGCCCGGTGGCCCTACCGCCTGAGGCCGGCGAGCCGATCACCATCCCTGTGGGGAGGGGCGATCAGCTGCTGGCGCTGCTGGATCCGCCCCTGGGCGGGGCCGAGCCCAGGGCGCTAGTGGTGTTGATGCACGGACTGGGGGGCAGCAGCTGCCGCAGTGGTCTGCGGCGGATGGGGCTCACGCTGCAACGCGCCGGCTTTGCGGTTCTGCGGCTCAACATGCGCGGCGCCGGCCCGGGGCGGGAGCTGGCCCGCGGCACCTATGCCGCCAGCTGCAACAGCGATCTACTACCGGCTCTGGCCCGCGCCCGCGAACTGGCGGGGGGCCTGCCGCTGTTGGGCATGGGCATCTCCCTGGGGGGCACCAAGCTGCTGAACGCCCTGCTCACCGGGCCTGGCCTACTCGATGGGCTGGTGACGATCAGCTCGCCCTTGGATCTGAGCGCCTGCTCCGCCCAGATCGAGCGCCCCCGCAACCGCATCTACAAGCGCTGGCTGCTGCAGCGCCTTGTGGCCCAGACCCTGGCTGATCCCTTCGGGCTGAGCGAACCGGAGCGGGAGTCACTGGCCGGCCGGGGCCCCGTGGGGCCCATGGACAGCATCCTGGCCTTTGACGCCGCGATCACAGCCCCTCGCTGGGGGTACGACTCGGTGGACCATTACTACCAAGAGGCCAGTCCACTGCTGCAGCTGCAAGCCCAGGTAGCCGTGTTGCCGCCCACCCTGGTGCTGCATGCGATCGATGACCCCTGGGTGCCGGTGGCGGCGGCCCGCGATCTGGCGGCCTTGCAGCTGCCAGGGGTGGAGGTGCTGCTCACGACCGCTGGTGGGCACAACGGTTTTCATGCCCGCTGTGATGGCTGTGGCGCTGGACGAGCGAGCTCGGCCCCCGGGAACTGGGGGGATCGGCTCACGGCGCGCTGGTTCCAGCGCCTGCTGGCGCAGCGCTGAACGGCATCCGTTTCAAGATCCAGGGCTCAATCGGCGTGCCACCGATCACGTGCTCCCGCAGGATCCGCTCGATCCGCTCGACCGTGACTTCGCCGTAAACGATTCCTTCCGGCCAGATCAACAGCACCGGCCCCTCGGCACAGATGCGCAGGCAGTCGGCTTTGGTGCGCAGCACGATGCCCTCGGGCCGTGATGGATCTTCGAGGCCCCAGGCGCGCACCAGGCGTTTGAGTGTGTCCCAGCTGGCGATACCCACGGCTGGATCGGGGCAGCAGAGCGCTTTGGCTGGGGTGGCGCAGAGCAGCAGGTGGTGGGAAATCACGCCGGCAGCGCAGCCGGCGCCTGGGAATGAACAGTGGTGCTCAGCCGGGCTGCAGCTTCACGCACTGCCTGGCGGCTCCAGGCGTCCACGGCCAGCACGTCGTTCAGAGAGGGATCGGCTTTGAGGTCGCACTTGTGGCGATCACACACCACGTCGATCAACCGCGGGATATCGAGGAAGTGGATCTGCTCCTCGAGGAAGAGCGCCACCGCCTGTTCGTTGGCGGCGTTCATCACGGCCGGCATCGTGCCGCCAGCGCGGCCCGCGGCGTAGGCCAGCTCCATGCAGGGGTATTTGGCCGGGTCGGGCTTGCGGAAGGTGAGGGAGCCCACTTCGGTGAGATCGAGGCGGCGCCAGGGGGTGTCCAGGCGCTCAGGCCAACTCATGCAGTAGAGGATCGGCAGCTTCATATCGGGCCAGCCCAGCTGCGCCAACACCGAGGAATCGGCTAGCTCCACCATCGAGTGGATGATCGATTGGGGGTGGATCACGATCTCGATGTGGTCGTAATCGAGGCCGAAGAGGTAGTGGGCTTCGATCACCTCCAGGCCCTTGTTCATCAACGAGGCCGAATCCACGGTGATCTTGCGGCCCATGCTCCAGTTGGGATGGCTGGTGGCATCGGCCACGGTGGCCTTGTGGAGGTCTTCCGGGAGCCAATCGCGGAAGGCGCCGCCGCTGGCCGTGAGTTGAATGCGGCGTAGCCCTGGGGTGGGCACGCCGGTGCTCAGACGTGCGGTGTCGGCCCAGGGGGTGCCCTGCAGGCACTGGAAGATGGCGGAGTGCTCGGAATCGGCTGGCAGCAGGCGCGAGCCGGACTTCGCCAGCTCCGGCAGCACCACTGGGCCAGCGGCGATCAGCGTTTCCTTGTTGGCCAGGGCCAGATCCTTGCCGGCGCGGATCGCCGCCAGGGTGGGCAGCAGGCCGGCGCAGCCCACGATGCCGGTCACCACCAGATCAGCTGTTGGCCAGGCGGCGGCGGTGCAGAGCCCATCGGGCCCGCCCACCAGCTCGGGCAACTTGGCCGGGCGCTCCGCAGGCTCCAGAGCCGCAAGCCGGGTGCGCAGTTCGGCCACCCGCTCGGCATCGGCCAGGGCCACCACCTCGGGGGCGTGGCGCTGGATCTGGCTGATCAGCAGGTCGAGGTTGTTGCCGGCGGTGAGCGCCACCACCCGGAAGCGATCGGGGAACTCCTCCACGATCTCGAGCGTTTGCGTGCCGATCGAGCCAGTGGAGCCGAGCACGGAGAGGGCTTTCACGGCGGGATCGGCGAACGGCGCGGTCAGTCTCCCACTGTTGCGGTGGCGGTTGGTGCCGCTGCAGGGGGAGCGCCGATGCCGAAACAGCTCAATCCCGCAGCCTGGGCCGCCTCCTGGAGCGACTCACTGTTGCTGATCAACCAACGGCAACGCCAGAGCCGAGCGCTCGCCAGCTCCAGCGCATCGGTGATGGCCAGAGCTTCCGGCGCACCACGGGTTCGGCGGTGGGGAAGCGGAGTGCTGCAGAGCAGTCGAAGGGGCAGGGGCCGGATCGCCACCCCGGCATGCAGTGCCCGCAGCAGGTCCTGCCCATCCCGGTTGCCTTCACGGCCGCTGGGAAGGTTCATGAGTGTGCGGGTCAGGGCGATTTCGCTGCTGATCCAGGCGTCTGTGCTTAGCCGGAACCAGCGGCGCACGGCCTCTCCTGTCGGCCCTGCGCTGATCAACGCCAACAGGATCGTGCTGTCAACGTAGGTGAGTGAAGGGCGGGTCATGGCTGTTCTCCGCTCCGCTGAAGGGCCGCATCCAGTGCCAGGCGGCTGCGCCGGATCGCGGGGGTGAGCAGCACCTGCCCACTCCTGAGCAGCTGCAGCTCAAGCTCGTCGCCCATCTGCAGACGCAGTAGATCGCTCAGGGACTGCGGCAGCCGCACCGCCAGCACATTTCCCCAGCGCCCGATTCGCACGTTGCGGGGCCTGGGATGTGGGACTTGATCGGCTTGGTGGTGGGGGTGGGGTGTTGTTGTGGCGGGGTGTCCAAAGGGGGATATCCATGGATATCCGCCTCTGGACAGTGCTGCAGACCTATCCCCAGCCCCAGAGGAGGCGGGTGATCGAGCCATGGATGCCTCGGCGGCGAAACTTCCCAGAGCATTCCCCGATTTGCCGGCGCGCAGCCGCAGCCGGGAAACTGGGGCGACGTTGGCCAGCGGCCCTATGGCGGATCAGATCGGTGCGGAGCGCGGACGGCCGCCAGAGCAATGGGGCTCCTCGCTGGGGTTCGTGTTGGCCGCGGCGGGCAGTGCTGTGGGGCTCGGCAATCTCTGGGGCTTCGCCTACCGGGCTTCCCAGGGCGGTGGGGCGGCGTTTGTGCTGCTGTACGTGGTGATCGTGGCGGTGGTGTGTCTGCCGGTGCTGGTGGCGGAGATGGTGCTGGGGCGCAGCACCGGCCATGCGCCGCTGGTGGCGCCGATCACGGCCGGTGGTCGCCGCTGGCTGCCCCTGGGTTGGCTCTACATCGCCGCTTCCGTTGGGATCCTCAGCTACTACGCGGTTCTGATGGGCTGGACCGGCCGCAGCCTGCTGCATGCCCTCACCTCGCCACTGCCGGCGGATATCGCTGCCGCTGAGACGTTCTTTGCCGGCATCAGCAGCGGTGGCGATGCGGTGCTGGGCCATCTGCTGAGCCTGGCGCTCACCGGTTTGGTGGTGGCGGCCGGCATTCGTTCGGGCATCGAGCGCCTGTCGCGCTGGGGCATGCCGCTGTTGTTTGCGGTGTTGCTGGCGCTGCTGCTCTGGGCTGCTGCGCTTCCCGCTGCTCAGGAGGGCTATGCCGGCTTCCTGCTCCGCTGGGATGCCAGCAAGCTCACCGATCTCACCACAATCCGCAACGCTTTTACCCAGGCCTTCTTTTCGATCGGGGCCGGCATCGGCTGCATCCTGGCCTACGCCGCTTATCTCGATCGCCGCAGTGGCATTCCTGGTGAAGCCGTGGCTGTGGTGGGGATGGACACGGCCGTGGGGCTGATGGCCGGCTGCGTCACCTTCCCGATCGTGGCCAGCTTCGGCCTGGCGGATGTGGTGAGCAGCAGCACTGTGGGAACGCTGTTTATTGCTCTGCCCACGGGCTTGGGGTCTCTGGGGCTGGCCGGGCGTGTGGTGGCGGCGGCCTTCTTTGCCTTGGCTTATGTGGCGGCGATCACCTCCTCGGTGTCGCTGCTGGAGGTGCCGGTGAGTTCGCTCATGGATCGGATGGGCTGGAGCCGCCCGCGGGCTGTGTGGCTGATGGTGGTGGTGATCGCCGTGATCGGTCTGCCTTCGGCCCTGGATGTGGCCGTGCTGGAAAAGATGGATGCCGTGTTTGGCGGCGTGTGCCTGATCGCCGGTGGCCTGCTGATGGCTTTGCTGATGGGGTGGCGGGCTCCGGAGCGCCTCAGCAGCGATCTGCGCGGCTCCGGCACCTCGCCCCGCCTGCTGCGGCTGCTGCTCTGGAGCCTGCGCTGGGTGTCGGTGCCTGTGATCAGCCTGGGGCTGATCGTGTCGGTGGTGGATCTGGCGAAGAGCTGGTCGGGCGGCGCTTAACTGGCCGCAGCAGAGAGGCCCATTCCATGACGCTCGGACCGCAGTGGTTGCAGCGTTTCAACTTCATTGAGCGCGCCAGGCTCGAGCGCGAGCTCTGGGATGCCTTCGAGCGGGGTGAGCCGATCGAGCAGCTGGTGGAGCAGTGTCAGCCTGGTTTCCGCAAGGAGGTGTGGAGCACCACTGCTGTGCGGATCCGCAAGATTGAGTCGATGATGCGCGATCAGCAGCGGCCGGGCAGCTGATCGCTCAAGCCGTCAGCTGCGCAGCCACTCGGTGATTCCACCGGGTTTGTCGATTAATTCAATGCCTTTCGCCTTCAGTGCCTCGCGGATGCCGTCGGCGGTGGCGAAATCCTTGGCGGCTTTGGCGGCTTGGCGGGCTTCGATCTGCGCTTCGATGTCCGCGTTGCTCAAGCCGGCCTCGTGGCTGCCTTCGCCGGCCGGGGGCTGCGCCTCTGTCGTTTCGTGTTGCAGGCCTAGCACTCCCGCCAGCTCCTGCAGCAGGCCGGCCTGGGCGGCCAGCTCAGGCATTGAAGCTTCAGCGCGGGCTGCAGCGTCGCCCCGTTCGATCCGGTTGGCCAGAGCCCGCAGCGGTTTGGCCAGCTCGAACAGCACCGCCAGGGCGGCGGATGTGTTGAGGTCGTCGTCCATGGCGGTGGCGAAGCGCTCGCGGGCCGCAGCGAGGGCACTCGGCAATTCGGTGGCGCGCTCTGACGCAGCGTCGATCTCGCTGGCTAGCCCAAGGGCGGCGTTGAGGCCCTTCCAGCCGGTGGCCGCGGCGTCGAGCGCTTCGGCTGTGAAGTCGAGCGGTTTGCGGTAGTGGGCCTGCAGGGTGAACAGGCGCAGGGTCATCGGCGACACACCGGAATCCAGCAGCGCGCGGATGGTGGTGAAGTTGCCGAGCGATTTGCTCATCTTCTGGCCGCCCACGTTCACCATGCCGTTGTGGAGCCAGTAGTGGGCCAGCTCCTGCCCCGTGGCCGCTTCCGACTGGGCGATTTCGTTCTCGTGGTGGGGGAACACCAGATCGGCGCCGCCGAGGTGGATGTCGATCGTGTCGCCCAGCTCCTCGCGCACCATCGCTGAGCATTCGATGTGCCAGCCCGGCCGGCCCTGACCCCAGGGTGAAGGGAAGCTGGGCTCGCCGGGTTTGGCGCCTTTCCAGAGGGCGAAGTCGAAGGGGTGTTGCTTGCGGGCTTCTTCCTCGGAGGCCACGCGGCCGGCGGCGTTGTCTTGTTGTTGCTCGAGGTCGCGACCGCTGAGCTTGCCGTAGCCGGCGTGCTTCATCACGGCGAAATACACATCACCATCGGCGGAGTAGGCGGCGCCTTTGGCCTCCAGTTCGCTGATCAGGGCCCGGATCGCATCAAGGCTGCGGGTGGCGCGCGGCATGCGGTCTGCCGGCAGGATGTTGAGCCGCGTCATGTCGGCCACGAAGGCGTCGATGTTGCGTTCGCTCACCGCCTCCATCGAGCTGCCTTCTTCAGCGGCGCGATTGAGGATCTTGTCGTCGATGTCGGTGTAGTTCTGCACGAACGTCACCGCGTAGCCACTCCAGCGCAGGTAGCGGCGCAGCACGTCCCAGGCGATGTAGCTGCGGGCGTGGCCCAGGTGGCAGAGGTCATAGACGGTGACACCGCAGCAATAGATGCTCACCTTGCCGGGCTCGATCGGCCGGAACTCCTCAACGCGGCGGGTGAGGGTGTTGGTGAGCCGCAGGGTCACAGGTTTGGAGAAGGGCTTGGCGGCACCGTAGGCCTTTGCCACAGTGCCCCCTATGGCTGAGCTGCAGGTGAATCCAGGCCAGAGGGTGGATGCGGCGCTGCAGGCCGGCAGGCTTCAGGAGGCCCGCAGCCTGGTGTTCCATTGGCTGCAGGCCTATCTGGTGGCGTTGCCGGAGCACCCTCAGCGGCAGCAGTTGCGCGCACCGGAGTTGTGGCGTTGTCTGGCAGATGTGGTGGAGCGCACCAGCGACCACTACCTGCTGGAACTGTTCTGGCAGGGGATGGATCGGGTGAGGCCGGCACCATTGCCGGAGGCGGCGGCATTGCCGTTGTTGGGGGTGCCGATCCTCAACAGACCTGACCTGCTTCAGCGGATGCTCGACAGCCTCGATCATCCGGTTGAAACCCTGGCCATCGTGGATAACAGCCGCGGCTCCAGCGCCGAAGGCCCTGTTAGAGAGCTGTTGGAGCGTCTGGAGCGTGAGGGATATCCGGGCATTGCCCGGGTTGTGGTGGCACGGCCCTTTGGCAACGCAGGCGTGGCCGCGAGTTGGAATCTGATCCTGCGCGCGTTCCCCTCGGCTCCGCTCTGCTTGTTGGTCAACAACGACGTTGTTTTTGGGCCTGGCGTGTTGCAACGGGCGCTGCTGCATCTCAATGGCAGTGAGCCGCAGCTGATGCCGCTGCTGCCGGCGCCGCAACAGTTCTCAGCGTTCCTGCTTACGGCGCTCTGTTGGAACAGGCTTGGGCTGTTTGATCCGGGATTCCATCCCGCCTACTGCGAGGACCTGGACTATCGCGATCGCCTGCGGGCCGATCCGATGGTGCAGTGGCTGGAGCTCCCCGAACTGCAAGCGCCCATGGCTGACCTGAACACCGCTGCGAGCGCCACGATCGCCTGTGATGCTGATCTTGCATCCCACAATCAAGTGAGCTTCGCGCTGAACAGACTGTGGTGGCTGAGTCATCGCCGCCTGCGCCACGATCCCCGTGGCAGTTGGCTGCGCCAGTGGCTGACTGAATGGAAGGATTGAAGTCACCCCGGGAGCACTCGGCGGCGATTCTCCAGACGATCTCCCATGGATGCTTTTCAGCCGAATCCCTCACCCAGCGTCAACCCGGCTGATGCCCTGCGCGCGCAGCTCGCGGAGTGGCTGCAGCCGATCCTGACGGAATTGGACCGAGCCCAACAGCAACAGAATTGGGAGCAGGTGGAGCGGCTCTGTAAACAGGCACTCCAGCGGGATGGTGAGAACTGGGCGCTATGGCAGCGCTTGGCCCAGAGCCATGAGGAGCGCTCCGACTGGGTGCAGGCCGAAACGCTGTGGCGACATTTGACCCAACGGTTCAGCAGCCGACCTGAGCCCTATCTGGCCCTGGCGGCCCTCAAACGCCGCCGGGGTTCTCCCGATGCGGCACGGGTGGTGCTGGAGGAAGCGGAGCGGCGTGTCGGCGAGTCATCGGCCCTGCGCCAAGCCCTCGGTGTGATTGACGACCCATGGGCCCTGGGGGAGGCGGTGCCGCAGCTGGGGCCGGGTGCCTCCGCTGCCGACGTGGCGCGGGCATTGCAGCTGGGCCAGGGGCATCTCGATGCCGGCCGCTTTGCTGAAGCCGAAGCGGTGCTTGAGCAGATTTTGCAAGTGAAGCCCCAGGCGGGGCGGGTGCAACTCAGCCTGGCGCAGTTGCGATGGCGCCGCGGTGAGCTGGATGCCCTGATCGCGCAGCTCGCACCGCTTCTGGGGGACCCTCAGCGGGTGGTGTCCTTGCCTGAACGGGCGCCGCTGAGCCTGTTGCTGGCCCAGGCCTACCTGGCCCGGCAGCGCTGGCAGGAAGCCGATGCGCTGCTGGAACCCCTCGCTCTCGGCCCCGAGCCGGGGCCGGCGTTGTTGCTGTTGCGGGCGGAAGCGGCGGTGGGCCGCGGCGACGACATCGCCGCTCAGCAGCTGTTGCAACAAACGTTGGCCCTGGATTCCAATCTGGCCCGGGCCGAGCGCCTGCTCGGAGAACTCAGTTTGCGCCTTGGGGATTGGGATGCAGCGATCGCCGCCCTCACCAGAGCCCTGGCGCTCCAGCCCGACCAGGCGGAGATCGCCGCACTGCTGCAGCAGGCGCGGCAGCAACAGCTCTGGTGGGCGGGAGAAACGGCTCTCCAGCGAGCCGACTGGCCTGCGGCGGGGGCTGCCTATCGCCGGCTCTTGGAGCAGTGTGATCTGCGCTCCGATGCCGAATCCCACGCCCAGGCGTTGGCCCGCCTGGATTTATTGGCCAGCCTGGAACCGGCCGCCTTGGTGGCGGAGCAGCCTTCAGGTCTGGATCCGGCTGGTCCCGAGGCCCGTCTGATCCAGTTTCGGGACTTTCTGGATCAGGCGGAGCGTCAGCTGAAGAGGCTCGGTGTGTTCGCCTGAGCAGCGGCGGGCTCTTTTGCGGGTTCGGCCGTCGCTTCTGGTTCAGGTCTCTGCTGGAGGTCGAACAGTTGCTGGCGCAGCTCGATCACCTGGCTTTCCAGTTGCAACACCTGTTTTTGGCGAAGCGCCAGCAGCTGCAGCAACTGCTGACTCTGCTGCTGCTGGGGAGTGTTGGTGGCACCGGGAGCCGGTGTCGGGTCGTGCTCAAGGGTCACGCGGAGATCGCGCAGTAGCTGCAGGCTGCTATCGAGGGGATCGAGCAGCTGCTGCAGTTGGCCTTGCCAGCGCTGTAAGCGATTGTCCTGGCGGTCTGCCGCCATGGATTCGATCACCCCCGAGAGCCCGCCACTCAGCTGATCGAGCGGCAGCAACAGTTGTTCCACCTCGAAAGCCAGTCGCTGGCGATCCTGGCTGCGGCGTTGATTGGCTTGCTCGAGCGCGCTGAGGCAGTGGCTGATCAGCCGTTCGGCCCGCTCGAGCTGCGGGCTGGTGAGCGGAAACTCAGCACTCATCAGGCGGCACGGTGGGTCAGGTTTCCAGTTCAGGATGGCAGCGGATCGCCTGCTGCCAATGCAGGCTGAGCTGCTCGAGCAGCTGGTTGAACTCCAGGCGTTCGCGGGCCCGGCGGTGGCGCACCAGGGAGGCAAGGCCCCCATCCACCAGCTTTGCGCGCAGGCCGCTGTTGGCAGGGTCGAGTAGGGCTGCTGCTGCATCTGCCAATGCGGCGGGATCCCCAGGGCGCACCAGGCAGTTGGCGCCATCGCGGCAGAGCCCGTCATCGGGATCACGCTGTTCAGCAACCAGCGGCGTGCGCAGCGCCATGGAGGCAAGCCGGTGCAGCCCGAGGCTCGGTTGCCCCGCGGGCGGGGCCAGCACCACGGCGACTGCTGCATGGCTCAGGAGCGTCAGCCATCGCTGCAATGGCCAGGGAGTGAGCTCGCACAGGCAGTTGAACTGGCGCTGGCGCAGGTTGTGTTGCAACGCCAGACCGAGACCTGGGTTGGCACTCGCCAGGATCAACACCTGATCGCCGCGATCCCCCAGCACTGCGGCGGGCAGGTCTTCGGGATTTAGGCCCACGGACATGGTGTGCAGCGGCTCCCGGAAGCGGCTGCAGCGCTGGAGCACCTCCGCCACCGAGCTGCCGAGAGCCACCCGGATCGCCGCCTGGTCACGGGCACCATGGCCCCAGCAGCGCAGGTCGTCGCCCCAGAGCAGCTGCAGCTTCGGCAGGTTGCGGCGGCCGGGGTAGAACCGCTGTGCGGCTCGCCAGTCGGCGGCATCGCTAAGCAGCAACAGCGCTGGATTGGGGTGGGGCTGAGGGCGCAGGAAGCCGGTATCCAGCAGCGGCTGCCATGGCGATCCCGCCGGGATGCGGCTCTGGGGAGGCATCCACAGCTGCACCTGGCGCTGGCCTTCCGCCGCGGCATAGCGGAAGAATTGGCAGAGCTTGAACCCTGTGCCGCCGTGCGCAGGCTCTGCCGCCAGCACCTGAATCACGCCGTTGAACTCCGCCACTTCGTCCGCCCGTGCCGCCTCGGCCAGCTCGCTTCAGTTTCAGGCATTGCAGCAGCACCTGCAGCAGAGTGAGCTGGATGCGGCTTTGGCTTGCGTTGAGCAGCTGCGGGCTCAGCGCTTGAGCGCCCAGCAACGGGGCCTGGTGCTGCATGTGCAGGCCCTGGTGGAGCGGCAGCGGGGTGAACGGGAGCTTGCCTGGCAGTTGGGGTTGCAAAGCCTGGAGCTGGCTTACAGCCCTGCCCGTGCCCTGGGTTATCTGGAGTTTGTGCTGCTGCCGGTGCCGCGCTGGTCGCTGCGAGCTCAGTGGATCGGTCTGATGCAGGGTGTGGTGCGGGCTGGTTTAGGCCAGCAGCTGTTGCGGCAGTTGGCCGACCTGCTGCAGGCTTACCCCCTCGATCAGCAACGCCAGGAGCTGCTGCGGGCGATTGAGGAGCACGATGGGCTGCTCCAAGCCGATCTGCCGCAGATCAGGCCGCTGTGGCAGCGCCTCCAGCAGTGGATGCACACGCTGGAAGCGGCAGGTTCAGGCAGCAGGCACCGCGGCGGCGAGCGTTCTGTTCCAGCGCGTTGAAGGCCTCGGCTGCGCTGCCTTGCTCGGCCAGACCTCCGAGACGCCGCAGCCAGGCGGTTTGGATCACCAGGGCGCCTGGTGTGGGCAGGGGCCCGAGCTGCACCAGCTCCACGGCGGGTTGCTCGAAGCAGCGCAGCAGCACGGGCAGGAGCGCCAGTGGCGGCAGGTTGTGGCTGATCGGCCAGGCGATCGCGGCGTCGCACTGGTCGAGGGCGCTGTTCCAGGCCGCGGCCAGCTCCCCACCGAGTTCCGGTGTTTCCACTGGCCGGGCCACCACCTCCCAGGGCAGAGAAGGGCAGGGGCAGAGGGCTGCTCTGAGCTGATCCAGTTGGGCCTGGGGTGCCGCGAGCAGCAGGCTCAGCAGGGGCGCTCCCGGGCGATGGGGCAACACCACCCCACTGGCGTGGCGGCTACGGGCCCAAGACGGCTGCTCGGCTGCCGCGGCGGCTATGGGGCGCACGAGCGGAGCGGCGGCGCTGGCATCGAGCACAGGCCAGCCCAGCTGCTGGGCGCTGTTGATCAACCAGCTGGCGGCGGCGGCGGGGCAGCAGCTGAGCTCTGCCGGCGCGGCCAGCAGCGTTCCCCGCGGCAACAACAGCCAGGCTATGGCGCCCGCAGGATCCAGCTTGCCGCTGCGATCCAGGTGGAGTTCCCAGGCGTCGTCGACGTGTAGCTCCGATTCCGGCAGCCGCCAGGCTCGCCCGATCACCAGTCGGCGCGGGCTACCTGGCCGGCAGAGCTGCGAGAGATTGTCCACCAGAGCAGGGGTGAGCAGCGCATCGGAGGGCACCAGCAACAGCCAGTCGTGACTGGCTGTCTCGGCGGCCAGGCGCAGCAGCTCCGCCAGAGCCGGTTCATCGCGGCTCGTGCTCGCCACCTCGGCTCGCACGAGCCGCTTGGGATGTGGCGGCAGATCGGTTTCACCCACCAGGATCTGCTCCAGCTGCAGCACATCCCAGTTGAGGGTTGCCCGATGTAGGGCATTGCTGCTTGTGCTGGCACCAACAGCGGTGCAGACAGTGAAGGGCGCCATGGGGCGGGGTAGACCGTGGAGGCAGAAGCCGTCAGGCTCACACCAGTGTGCTGCGTGGATGATGGCGCCTGATCCTCTGCAACCAACCCCAGGACCAGGGCGTCTGCGCTCCAGCGGCCGCAGCGTGGTGTGGCTGAGTGTGGCGGTGGCGTTGGTGTTGGGCCTTCAGCTCGGGGGGCTGCCTTGGCGCTACCGCAAGCAGCTCTGGCAGCTGCAGGGGTTTCTGCTGGGCGGTGCGGTGGGCTACCTGATCGGTCGCCTCGATCGTGGTGAGCGCGATCCGCTTCCGCCGCCCTGAGCGCCCAGCTGGATGGAACGCCGGCCGATGGGCGTCGCGGAGCCGTTAGCCGTAGAGCTTGTCTTCCAGCAGAGGGCATCCGCTGCTGAGGTCGATCTGGCGCTTGAGGGCATGGCGCTGATCATTGAGCAGGTAAACCTGCCTGGCAAGGTGGATGAAGCTGTCGTTGAACTGACCGGCCTGTTCATGGGCTCGGATCTTGTTTTCCACATCCCAGAGCTGAGCATTCACGGCTGCGAGGCGCTGCTCCAAGCTGGGATCGATCGTGCCCTTAACACCAGCACGCGCTTCAAGCAGCAGCTTGCGTTGTTGCTCGAGGCGATTGATGGCCTCGCCTTCGAGATAGCGCAGTTTGAGCTCAAGGATGCTGAGCCGGTCGAGCAGTTCCCCGATCGACACGGGAATCCACGCCACGGCCGGCTCCTCGTTAGGCAGAGGTGAGGTCATAAAGAGGAGTGAGGTGACGTGCGGTTAGAGGTGTTGCTCAGGTGGCTCACCGCATGGTGTTGGTGACAGCACCGCAACCAGCTGCAGCGTATCCACAAGCACGTTGACCGACGCCACCCGGACGCCCATGCCAGGTATTTCGTATTCAACGCAGCTGCGCTGCAGCGCCTTGAAGTTGCTGATTGATGAACCTTGAAGTCCCACTGAAGTGGATCGACACCCTGGTGTGGTCGCTGTTGATCAGAGCAGGACGTTATCCCGGTCTGTTGATCGCGTATTCAATGCATTCGGCTCGTCGATGCATCGCCAGTCGATTGCCTAGCGAATCCTGCTGTGCGGGCTGGTTGGATGGCGCGATCGGTCGTAGCTTTGGTGCTCAGGGATGGTGGGAACACGTTGGGCAAAACAGCTCTGATCACTGGGATCACTGGCCAGGACGGCTCCTATCTCGCCGAGCTCTTGTTGGACAAGGGCTACCGCGTGCACGGAATCAAGCGTCGCTGTAGCAGCTTCAATACCAGTCGTATCGATCATCTTTATCAAGATCCCCATGATCTTGATCCGCGTTTAATCCTTCACTATGGAGATCTCACTGACGGCGCTAATCTGATTCGCATCATTCAGCATGTGCGGCCGGATGAGATTTATAATCTCGGCGCCCAAAGTCATGTAGCAGTGAGCTTCGAGGCGCCGGAATACACGGCTAATGCCGATGCTCTCGGTGCCTTGCGCCTTCTTGAGGCTGTGAGGACATTGGGGCTCGTGCATACGCGGATCTTCCAGGCCAGCACCAGTGAGCTCTATGGCTTGGTGCGGGAGGCTCCTCAGAAGGAATCCACTCCCTTTTATCCTCGTAGCCCCTATGGCGTGGCTAAGTTGTATGCCTACTGGATCACTGTGAACTACCGCGAAGCCTATGGTATGTATGCCTGCAACGGTATTATGTTTAATCATGAATCGCCGCGGCGTGGCGAGACATTTGTGACTCGTAAGATCACCCGGGGCCTTGCGCGTATCAGCGAGGGTCTAGACGACTGTTTGTATATGGGGAATCTTGATGCACGGCGTGATTGGGGCCATGCGCGCGACTATGTGGAGATGCAGTGGCGGATGCTGCAGCAGCCGGGCATCCCCGAAGATTTCGTGATCGCCACCGGACGCCAGGAGAGTGTGCGTCGCTTCATTGAGCTCAGTGCTGCCGAGTTGGGATGGGGCGAGATCCAATGGCAGGGCACTGGCACCGGCGAGGTGGGCCGGCGCAGCAGCGGTGAGGTGGTGGTGCGCATCGATCCGCGCTATTCCCGGCCTGCGGAGGTGGAGTCTCTGTTGGGCGATCCCAGTAAGGCCCATGCCCAGCTGGGCTGGACGCCCACCACCACCCTCGAGCAGCTCGTGGCCGAGATGGTGGCGCACGACAAGAAAGAAGCGCAACAGGAGGCGATCCTGCGCCAACAGGGGTTCAAGGTGGTGGGCTCGATGGAGGGGCCGCCGCCCACCAACCCACAGTCGACGGAACAGACCCGCGCAGGCCTGTATTAATGCGCACGGGCATCAAGTGCTTGCCGTGCCTGTGCGGGCGAACTACGCACGAACCATCGGATCAGGGCGTTACTCTCCGGCGGCAGATCTGCAGCAGTGACCCACCGGCTCGGCTCTGCCCCGAAGTCGATGTGGGCTTTGATCGTCACTCCCAGCGTTGTGAGGGCCTGCAGTGGGGCCAACCCGCATGATCCCGCTCGTGACCCCAGGCGACCGGATCTTTGTGGCAGGCCACCGGGGTATGGCCGGCAGTGCCATCTGTCGCGCCCTGGCGCGAGGTGGCTATACCCAGATCCTCACCGTGACCCGGCAGGAGCTTGATCTCCTCGATCCGGTTGCGGTGAGTGCCTGGTTCGCTCGCTGTCACCCCTCGGTGGTGGTGCTGGCCGCCGGCAAGGTGGGTGGCATTGAGGCCAACACCAGTTACCCAGTCGACTTTCTGCTCGAGAACCTCAAAATTCAGACCCATGTGATTGAAACCGCGTGGCGCAGCGGCGTACGGCGGCTGTTGTTTCTGGGGAGCAGCTGCATCTACCCGCGCTTGGCGCCGCAGCCAATCCGGGAGGAAGCACTGCTCAGCGGGCCGTTGGAGCCCACCAACGAGTGGTATGCGGTTGCCAAGATCGCCGGTATCAAACTCTGTGAGGCGCTTCGCCGGCAGCACGGCTTTGATGCGATCAGCCTGATGCCCACCAACCTCTACGGCCCGGGCGACACCTACCATCCCATCAACAGCCATGTGCTGCCGGCATTGATCCGCCGCTTCCATGAGGCGGCCCAAGCCAAGCATCCGAGCGTGACCTGCTGGGGCACGGGCTCACCACGGCGGGAATTTCTGCATGTGGATGATCTGGCTGAAGCCTGTGTGTTTGCTCTTGAACGTTGGCAGCCAGGGCTGCAGGAGCTGGCGTTTCTAAACGTGGGCACCGGGCTGGATATCAGCATCCGCGAACTGGCCCAACACGTGGCTACGGCTACCCACTATCACGGCACGATCCATTGGGACAGCAGCAAGCCCGACGGCACCCCGAAGAAACAGTTGGATGTGAGCCGACTGGCGGCTCTGGGCTGGCAAGCCCGTATTCCCCTTGCGGAGGGGTTGCTCAGCACGGTGCAGGCCTTTCGCCAGCACCTCAGTTGCAACCAGCTCCGAACGGTCGAATGAACGCGCCGCAGCGCTCGCGTTCTCCGTGTGCAGGCGGTTGACTTCATCGCATCGGAAATAGCCTCTGCCGGCAGAGGCCGACGGCCTGGGTTGAGATCCACCCCACCTCACAGTTATTCGTTGCTGGATTGCAGCGGCACCCGAAAAGCGCTGGATCTGCCACCGACCCATTGGCGCCAGGCGCTGCGGCAGCTACTGGAGGCAGTGACATGAGATCACCCTTTGGTTCAGGCGAGCGACTGGCGAAAGAGCTCAGCTACCTCCGGGCTGTTGAGCAAGATCAGCAGTCGCTGGAGTGTGCGGCGGTTGCCTGCGGAGGGGTCGAGCTGGAAGGCAAGTCGGCCTCGATCAAGTCGAGCTCGGAGAGCATCCAATCGAGCAACTCGATTTCTTTCTCGATCTGCTTTCTTTCTTTCTTCAGCTGCTCGGTTTCGTTCTCGAGCTGCTTCAGCCGCATCTCCCTTTCGGGATCGCGCCGCCAGTTGAGCATCCGCAAAAACGAGCGGAAGGGAGGCAGCGATGAGCCAGACACCCCATTGCTGTTGGAGAGAGAGCTGGCGGTGGGGGAGGTAGACGTGGTCATAGGAGGAGAACAGAGCAATCAGGCCAACAATGCTGCCAACAACGGCTTCCAGCAGGGCTTTGCCGTCGAACCCCAGCCGCCACCAGGGCAGCGGCGCATCCAGATCCCGAGAGTCTCTAGCCACCCTAAGCAGCCCGCCCCAATTCCGACAGCCACCAGCTTAGTACAAGTGTACGCCTCCGCCCGTGCCTGAAATCACGCCACCCGACGTTCCCGCCCTGCTCGCCGGCCGCCGCCGCATCCTGGTGACGGGCGGCGCCGGTTTTATTGGCGGGGCGGTGGTGCGCCGTCTGCTGGCAGAGAGCGAGTCGCTGGTGTTCAATCTCGACAAGTGCAGCTAAGCCAGCGACCTCCCCAGCATTGAGCAGGTGCTCGCTGAGCTCGGCCCCCAGGCCCTCGATGCCGCCGGCCAGGCCCGCCACAGCCTGCTGCGGGTGGATCTCACCAACGCGGAGGCCACCGCAGCAGCGGTGCGTCAGGCCGATCCGGACCTGGTGCTGCACCTGGCGGCCGAGAGCCATGTGGACCGATCGATCTAGGAGCCTGCTGAAAAAGCCAGCCAGCTGCGGGAGAATGGGCCAACGGCACTGAATGGATGCGCGGCCAGCAGGAACGCACCGGCCCCCTGTTCTCGTACATCTCCACAGAAGACCGAATCCCGGCCTCTCATCCGTTGCGCCAGGTGCGGCGGTTGGCTGATCAGGCTCTTGATCGGCTCAACCCGACCTTCTGCAAGCTCTACCCAGAAGGCGGCCGGCCCTCGATCCCCCCAGAGCAACTGCTTTTGGCCCTGTTGCTGCAGGCGATCTACGGCATTCGCTCGGAGCGGATGCTGATCGAGCAGCTCGATTACAACCTGCTGTTCCGCTGGTTTGTGGGCCTCAACCCCGACGATCCCGTCTGGCATCCGACGACATTCAGCAAGAACCGTGATCGTCTCTTGAACGAGGAGCTCATGGCGAAGTTCCTTGAACTCCTGTTGGCGGCACCTGAAGTCAAGCCGCTGCTGAGTTCTGAGCACTTCTCAGTGGATGGCACCTTGCTGAGGGCCTGGGCGTCCCACAGCTCGTTGGAGCGCATCGACGGCCTGGACGACGGTCCGCCGCCGCCCAGTGGTGGCAAAGGTTTTGGCGGTGCTGCGAACGCTGGTAAGAAGCGAGCCAAGGGCGACTTTCGCGGCCTGCTGCTTTCCAACCAAACCCACCGCTCCACAAGCGACGACGAGGCCCGGTTGTTCAAGAAAGCCCCAGGCGTCGGCGCATTCCTGAGCTTCATGGGCCATTGCGTCATGGAGAACCGCAACGGACTGGTAGTGGCCAGTGAAGTGAGCCAAGCCACAGGACGAGCTGAGCGGGAATCAGCGCTGCGGATGGCTCGCTCCCTCAAGGGTGCTCACCAGAAAACCCTGGGTGCCGACAAGGGTTACGACACCAGGGAGTTCGTGGCCGACCTGCGCATCAGTGGCATCACGCCCCATGTCGCGCAGAACCTCAGTCGCAGTGGTGGATCAGCGATTGATGGCCGCACGGCACGCCATCAGGGCTACGCCCAATCGATCAATGCCAGGAAGCGAATCGAGCAGGTGTTTGGCTGGATCAAACAGTCAGCTGGCCTGCGGCAACTCAAAGCCCGAGGCAGGTCGAAGGTGGGAGCGGTGTTCCGGCTGCATGTGGTGGCCTACAACCTGATCCGCATCACCAACCTGCTCAAGGCACAGGGGGCGATGTCATGAAGGCGGTCATCAGGGAGCCAAAAACTGCGCCAACCAGCCTCCAAACCAGGCATTCAGGTTCGTCAAAGCTGCTGGCCAGCCCATTGGAGGCGGTCAATCTGATTGGCGCGGAGCCAACAACGGTCACGAAGCGGCCAATAGGCCGGCTTTCTCTCGCTTTTTCAGCAGCCTCCTAGGG
>NZ_JBIPMN010000132.1:0-7520 GCF_044369115.1 Vulcanococcus sp.
ACCGGATGGCTGCCATGACGCACCGCAGGAAGCTGCCAACCTAGGGAGCCAGCCCAGCCGCACGTTCTGATGCCCGCCAGCGATCAGCCCGAGCAACAGCATCCTTTGTATGCCAGTGATCGGGAGCTGGTGGATTCTCTGCTGGCCACCGAGAAGCCTGCTGATGCACAGCTGGTGGATCTTGGCCGGTTGCTGATGCGCTACGCCGGCTTCCCTGGCGCACTCGATCTTCAAGACGATCTGCAGAAAACCCTGCGCCTCTGGGGCCTCAGCCACGCCGAATTGAACCAGCGCTGCCGCGCCATCTGGGCCGCTGGCTACCGCCCTGGTGTTGACGCCCAAGAGCAAGCCGTGGGCTCGGGCTTTGACACCGCCGATCAAGACAGCCCCTGACCCGCAGTTTTCTGCTACATCAGCCCCAGCTGATGCCTCCTCATGGCCGCTGTTTCATCCTGGCCCGCGCTGCTGGAGCAGCTGTTGCAGGGGGAGTCGCTGCGGGCCGAACAGGCCACGGCCCTGATGCAGGCGTGGCTGGCTGAGGAGCTCGAGCCGGTGCTCACTGGGGCTCTGCTCGTCGGCCTGCGGGCCAAGGGGGTGAATGGTGAGGAGCTGGCGGCGATGGCTCAGGTGCTGCGTGAGGCCTGCCCGCTGCCAGGGCCCAGACCGGAGTTGCCCCTTGTTGACACCTGCGGCACTGGTGGTGATGGTGCCAACACGTTCAACATCTCCACCGCTGTGGCCTTCGTGTCCGCCGCCTGCGGGGCACACGTGGCCAAGCACGGCAACCGCAGCGCCAGTGGCAAGGTGGGTTCGGCTGATGTGCTCGAAGCCGTTGGCTTGAATCTCAAGGCGCCGGCGGAGCAGGTGATCGCCGCACTCGAGCCAGCTGGCGTCACCTTCCTTTTCGCTCCCGGTTGGCATCCGGCCCTGGTGGGGCTGGCGCCGCTGCGCCGTGCTCTTGGCGTGCGCACGGTGTTCAACCTGTTGGGGCCGCTGGTGAATCCGCTGCGGCCCGATACTCAGGTGCTCGGGGTGGGAGCGGCGGATCTGCTCGATCCGATGGCTGATGCTTTGGCACGCCTGGGGCTGCAGCGCGCCGTGGTGGTGCATGGCCATGGCGGCCTGGATGAGGCATCTCTCTCAGGCCCAAGCGAGCTGCGGTTGGTGGAGGCCGGCTCGGTGCGGGCTGAAACGATCACACCGGCGTCGGTGGGTCTGGCGGAGGCGCCCATGCAGGCCCTGACCGGTGGTGAGCTGGCAGACAACCAGGTGATTCTTGAGGCGGTGCTGCAAGGCCGGGGTACGGCGGCTCAGCGCGATGTGGTGGCTCTCAACGCCGCCTTGGTGCTGTGGGCTTCCGGCTGCGCTGAATCCGTGGCGGCGGCTGTGCCGCAGGCCCTCGAGGCCATGGCCAACGGCGCTGCGTGGCAGCGGCTGGAGCGGCTGCGTTCAGCTCTCGCGGCTCCCCTGGCTTGATCCCTCTGAAGGGGATGATGGGGCCATGACCACAGCCCCTTCCTCCTCTCCCGCTCTGCTGGTGCTGGCCGATGGCCTGGTGCTGCGCGGTGAAGCTTTCGGCGCCAGTGGCACCGCCGTGGGTGAGGTGGTGTTCAACACCGGCATGAGCGGTTATCAGGAGGTGATGACCGACCCCAGCTATTCCGGTCAACTGGTGACGTTCACCTATCCGGAGCTGGGAAACACCGGTGTGAACAGCGCGGATCAGGAGGCGGATGCTCCCCATGTGCGCGGTGTGATCGCGCGGGAGCTGGCACCGACCGCCAGCAACTGGCGCAGCGAAATCAGCCTCGAGGCCTGGTTGCAGCGCCACAATGTGGTGGGCATCCGCGGCATCGACACCCGGGCGCTGGTGCGTCATCTGCGTGAGGGCGGGGCGATCAACGGGGCCATCAGCAGCGATGGCAGCACCCCCCAACAGCTGCTGGAGCAGGTGCGCTCCGCCCCCTCCATGGCTGGCCTCAACCTGGCCCAGGCCGTAACCACCTCCGCTCCCTACACCTGGAGCAGCCTCTGCCCCGCCGCGTTCGACCAGCGCCAGCAGAGCAATCCCTCCACCCCTTACAAGGTGGTGGCGATCGATTTCGGGATCAAGCGCGCCATCCTCGAGCGCCTCGCTGCCCATGGCTGCAACATCACCGTTCTGCCGGCGGATGCGTCCCTGGAGCAGGTGCTGGCGCTTCAACCTGAGGGGGTGTTCCTCTCCAACGGCCCTGGAGACCCTTCCGCGGTGACCTCCGGCATCGAGCTCGCCAACGGATTGCTGCAGCAGAACAACCTGCCGGTGTTCGGCATCTGCCTGGGCCACCAGATTCTTGGCCTGGCCATGGGCGGTAGTACCTACAAGTTGGGTTACGGCCACCGCGGTCTTAACCATCCCTGCGGTAGCCCCGGTTTGGTGGAGATCACCAGCCAGAACCACGGCTTCGCCATCGATGCCGCCTCGCTGCCCGCGGATGCGGTGGAGGTGACCCACTTCAATCTCAACGACCGAACGGTGGCGGCTCTGGCCCATCGCCACAAACCGGTGTTCGGCGTGCAGTACCACCCGGAGGCCAGCCCCGGCCCCCACGACGCGGATCATCACTTCGGACGCTTTGCGGCCCTGATGGCCGAACGGCGGAGCTGATCGGCTGGGGCCCCGGCATTGCCCATCAATGCAGCTTTGTTGCGGTCCTGCCCGTTCCGATAACCGTCACTACACTGCAGGCGCCCCAAACGTCAGAGGTCAGGAGCCATCACTGATCTGCAGCGATTGACCGTGTCTCTGCGCGGTGGCTTTCAGCAGCAGGACGGCTGTCTGCTGTTCAGCTTCACCGGCCAGCTGGACGCCTATTCCGAGAAGCAATTTCTTGCTTTCATCACCGAGCACCTCACCAGCACGCCGCAACCGCTGGTGATCGATCTGAGCAAGATCGATTTCATCGATTCCTCCGGACTCGGTGCCCTGGTGCAGATGGCGAAGCTCTGCAATGACCAGGCCATGCAATTCCTGGTGGTGGGCAATGCCCGTGTCGTGCAGACGGTGAAACTGGTGAGACTTGAGCAGTTCCTCCATCTCCAGCCTGACCTCGACACCGCCCTCGGATCCATCGCTGCCTGATTGGCTCGCGGCCATCCCGGCCGCTTCGATCACGTCAGATCTTGGTCCGCTGCAGCTGGCCTGGCTTGGCGATGCCGTGTGGGAGTTGCATCACCGCCTTCGCCACTGCCGCAAGCCGGGCCGAAGTGGCGCCTTGCACCAAGCAGTGGTGGCCGAAGTGCGCGCTGATGCACAGGCGGCAGCCCTGGCGGTGCTGGAGCGCGATGGCCTACTGACGCCGGAGGAGCTAGAGCTGGTACGGAAAGGCCGCAACCGTGCCGGCCGTGGACCCCGCAAAGGTGAGGCCGGAATTTATGGCCGGGCAACGGGGTTTGAGACAATGGTTGGCTGGCTCTTTCTTCAAGACCCCAGCCGCCTTGCCCAGCTGCTGGCACACCTCGAGAACGCCGACCCGATAACCCCTTTGCCCGCTGAAGCATGAGCCCCCGTTTTGATCGCCGCAGGGACCAGGGCCAGGGATCGGGGGCGGCAGGATCGCGCCCTGCACGTCCAGGTCGTCCTGATGCGCGGGGTGGTTCGCGCCGCCCGTTTGCGCCCCGTGGGGAGTGGCGTCCTGAGCGTGGCGAGGGCGGTGATCGCCCCAGTCGCCCGGAGCGCGGCGATCGCCCCAGTTTTGGCCGCCGGCCGGAGCGGGGTGAGCGCTCTGAACGCTTTGGGGATCGCGATCGCGCGCGCCCTGAGCGTCGCTTTGATGGTGCCCGCCGCCCAGGCGGCGATCGGCCTCGCTTTGAGCGCCCGGGTGCTGATCGCTGGAGCGCTGAGCGCTCCGGCAGCGATCGCAGCAGTTTTGACCGCAGCTCTTCCGATCGCGCCGGTTCTGATCGTTCCGGCGCTGAGCGCCGAAATGGGGAGTTCCGCCCCCGTTTTGATGGTGCCCGCGGCAGCGGTAGCCGCACTGAGCGCCGGCCGGGGCGTCCCCAGGGCCAGGGCCGCTTTGGTGCGCGCCCTTCCTTCCAGGATCGCCGCTCTGATCGCCG
The DNA here is from genome assembly GCF_044369115.1 of Vulcanococcus sp. Taxonomy (GTDB): domain Bacteria; phylum Cyanobacteriota; class Cyanobacteriia; order PCC-6307; family Cyanobiaceae; genus Vulcanococcus. The sequence continues at coordinate 4,099 of NZ_JBIPMN010000132.1, forward strand.
CCCTCTGCGGGGTGAGCGCGATCAGCCAGCCGATTCCCGCCCGCTGATTGTGGATGCCCCCAGCGGTGAATCCGAGCGTTTTAATGCAGGCCCGGCCGACGATCTGATCTGGGGGCGCCATGCTGCCCAAGCGGCTCTTGAGAGCGATCGCCCAATCCATCGCATCTGGTGCACACCGGAGATGCGCTTCCAGCCCCGCTTCATGCAACTACTGCGTGAAGCGAAAGCTGGCGGCGTGCTGGTGGAGGAGGTCACCTGGGCGCGCCTCGGTCAGCTCACCGATGGAGCTGTGCATCAGGGCATCGTGCTTCAGGCTGCTGCCGCCGACACCCTTGATCTGGGCAGTCTCATTGATGGCTGCCGCACCATCGGTGAGCCGCCGTTGCTGATGGCGCTGGATGGGGTCACCGACCCCCACAACCTCGGTGCGATTGTGCGCAGCGCTGAAGCACTCGGCGCCCATGGTCTGGTGCTGCCGCAGCGCCGCAGCGCAGGGCTCACCGGGTCGGTGGCCAAAGTTGCCGCCGGCGCTCTTGAGCATCTGCCCGTGGCGCGGGTGGTGAACCTCAATCGCTCCCTGGAAACCCTCAAAGAAGAGGGCTACCGCGTGATCGGTCTTGCTGGCGAAGCCGGTGTGGCCCTGAGCGAGGCCGATCTCGATGGTCCCCTTGTGATCGTGACCGGCTCGGAAGGCTCTGGCCTCTCGATGCTCACCCGCAAGCATTGCGATCAGCTGGTGCGGATTCCGCTGCGGGGTGCCACCCCGAGCCTCAACGCCTCGGTGGCGACCGCGATGGTGCTCTACGAGGTGGCTCGCCGCGGCTGGATGAAGCACATCACTGGCTCCGCACCGGCGCCCCGCATTGTGCGTCCTCAGATTCCTTCGACACCTCTGGCCACCACGGCGACTGCTGCTGCTGCTGTTGCTGACGCCCCAACCCGCGATGTGGAAGACATGGACGAGCTCGATGCCTTCAGCCCCGAGGAGACGCAAGCCGCACAGCAGGTTGTCGACCAGGTGGTGAGCGAGCTCACCGGCGACCACAGCGCCCCTGAGTTCGACGCCCCTGATGCCAGCTCGGAGCCCCAGCCCGACCTCGTGCTGACCCTGGCGCCCGGCGCCGCCGACGGCTTCTCTGGCGATATCAAGCTCTGATGGCTGCGTTTGCCGCTTTCACGGCCACAATGAATCCACTTCCCACCGCCCCATGACCACCCTGTTCCAGCCCCTGCGCAGCGTTGCCAATGGGCTTGGTCTGGCCTGGTGGGCGCGGGTGGAGACGCGTCAGCCCGATGTCACCTACTGGTTCGGGCCCTATGTGCGGCGCAGCAGCCTGGAGGAGGCTCTGCCTCCCTTCCTGGCTGACCTGCGCAGTGAGGGAGCCGTTGAGCTAAGCCACGCGCTGCTGCGCACCCGCCGCAGCGAGCCTTTCACCATCAGTGCCGACTGATAGCGTCGGGCCCAGGATTTGCAGCAGGGTTGATGGGGATCGCCGAGTGGCGCGAGCAGCTCAAGCGCGGCGAGGTGTCCGCCCGCGAGTTCACCGATCAGCACCTCAGCCGCATTGAGGCGGTCGAGTCCAGCATCAACGCCTACACCGAGGTGACCGCCGATCGGGCCCGTGCCGACGCCGACCGCATCGATGCTGCCCGTGCCGCGGGTGCGGAGCTGCCGCCCCTGGCCGGGGTGCCCCTAGCGATTAAGGACAACCTCTGCACCCGTGGAGTGCGCACCACCTGTTCCAGTCGCATGCTGGAGAACTTCGTGCCTCCCTATGAATCCACCGTTACCTCCAGGCTCTGGGGAGCTGGTGCGGTGCTCCTGGGGAAGACGAACCTCGATGAATTCGCCATGGGCAGCTCCACCGAGACGTCGGTGTTCGGGCCCAGCCGCAACCCCTGGAACATCGAGAAGGTGCCAGGCGGCAGCTCCGGCGGCAGCGCCGCCGCCGTGGCCGCTGGTGAATGCGTGGGGTCTCTCGGCTCCGACACCGGTGGCTCGATCCGTCAGCCCGCAGCGTTTTGCGGTGTTGTGGGCCTCAAGCCCACCTATGGCCGCGTCAGCCGCTATGGCCTGGTGGCCTTCGCGAGCTCGCTCGATCAGGTGGGCCCCTTCGCCAACACTGTGGCCGATGCAGCTGAGTTGCTGCAGGTGATCGCCGGTGAGGATCCGCGTGATTCCACCTGTCTCAAGGCCCCGGTGCCTGATTACACCGCTGCTTTGCAACAGCCAGTGGCGGGCCTGAAGGTGGGCATCGTGCGCGAGTGTTTCGAGGCCGAGGGACTCGACCCGGAGGTGAAGGCCTCGGTGATGGCCGCCGCTGCCCAGCTGGAGGCGTTGGGCTGTGAGCTGGTGGATGTGAGCTGCCCCCGTTTCAACGACGGCATCGCCACTTACTACGTGATCGCCCCCTCGGAGGCTTCGGCCAACCTTGCCCGCTACGACGGTGTGAAGTATGGCTACCGCGCCACCTTTGACGATCCTTCCTCCGCCAGCCTGGCCGCGATGACATCGCGCAGCCGCGCTGAAGGCTTCGGCGATGAGGTGAAGCGCCGCATCCTGATCGGTACCTACGCCCTCTCAGCCGGTTACGTGGATGCGTACTACAAGAAGGCCCAGCAGGTGCGCACCCTGATTCGCCGCGATTTCGATCGAGCCTTTGGGTCGGTGGATGTGCTGCTCACGCCCACCTCTCCCACCACTGCCTTCGGCTTCGGCGCCCACAGCGAGGATCCCCTCGCGATGTACCTCGCCGACCTGCTCACCATCCCCGCCAACATGGCCGGTCTGCCCGCCATCAGCCTGCCCTGTGGCTTTGATGGCGCTGGCCTTCCGATCGGTTTGCAATTGATCACAGGCGTGCTGCAGGAAGAGCGGTTGCTGCAGGTGGCGTGGCACTACGAGCAGGCCGCCCGCGTGATGCAGAGCCGTCCGGCTGCTGCCCTAGTGCCCTAACGCCACAGCTGGCGTTTGCTGCCGGTGAAGCCGCTGCTCAGGCCCTGAATCTGGTGGTGGACCCTTAGCCTGGTGCTACTGCTTCAACCCTGCGGCACCGCCTGTGGCTTTCGTTCCGCTTCACAACCACAGCGACTACAGCCTTCTCGATGGGGCCAGTCAGCTGCCGGCAATGGTGAAGCGGGCTGAGGAGCTCGGGATGCCGGCTCTGGCTCTCACCGATCACGGTGTGATGTATGGCGCCATTGAGCTGCTCAAGTTGTGCAAGGGCACCTCGGTGAAGCCGATCATCGGTAACGAGATGTATGTCATCAACGGCTCCCTTGATGACCCCAACCCCCCCAAGAAGGAGCGCCGATACCACCTGGTGGTGCTGGCCAAGAACGCGGTGGGCTACCGCAATCTGGTGAAGCTCACCAGCATCAGCCACCTGCGCGGCATGCGCGGCCGGGGCATCTTCGCCCGG
>NZ_JBIPMN010000134.1:0-7462 GCF_044369115.1 Vulcanococcus sp.
TGGCTCGCCTGCGCGGCAAGCTTGAGCCCGATCCCCGCAACCCCGAGCTGATCCTCACGGTGCGCGGCACTGGCTACGCCTCCCAGCGCGTGGGTGAGCTGCCGGGAATGGCTGCGGCAGGCTGAGGCTGATCCGCGCTTTGGCTGCACCACGCTCCTGCAGGATGGCCGCACGCTGAGTTGCACCGGTCCTTTGTCTGAGCTGCGCGAGACCCGCCTCGAGAAAGGCAAGGCCCTGGCTGAGCTGGGCCAGGGGCCCTATGCGCTGCGCTTTGAGCCCAGCCACCGCACCGCCGAGCTGCAGCAGGCCCACGCTGATCTGGCCAACGGCGAGGAACGCGAGGTGGCCGTGGCCGTGGCCGGCCGAGTCATGACCCGCCGCGTGATGGGCAAGCTCGCTTTTTTCACCCTGGCCGATGAAACCGGCCCGATCCAGCTGTTTATCGAGAAGGCCACCCTGGCCGCCTCGATGCCAGACGACCCTGAGGCCTTCGCTCACATCACCTCCCTGGTGGATGCCGGTGATCTGATCGGTATTCAGGGCACGCTGCGCCGCACCGACCGCGGCGAGCTCTCGGTGAAGGTGAAGCAATGGCAGATGCTCAGCAAGAGCCTGCAGCCTCTGCCCGATAAGTGGCACGGCCTTGCCGATGTGGAGAAGCGCTACCGCCAGCGCTACCTCGATCTGATCGTGTCGCCCCACACCCGCGAAACCTTCCGCCGGCGGGCGGTGGCGGTGAGTGCGATTCGCCGTTGGCTGGATGAGCGCGGCTTCCTCGAGATCGAAACGCCGGTGCTCCAGAGCGTGCCCGGCGGCGCCGATGCCCGGCCGTTTGAAACCCACCACAACGCCCTCGATCTACCGCTCACCCTGCGCATCGCCACCGAGCTGCACCTGAAGCGGCTTGTGGTGGGCGGCTTTGAGCGGGTGTATGAGCTCGGCCGGATCTTCCGCAACGAGGGCATCAGCACCCGGCACAACCCGGAGTTCACCTCGATCGAGGTGTATCAGGCCTACGCCGACTACAACGACATGATGGATCTCACGGAGCAGCTGATTGCTCACGTGTGCCAGCAGGTGTGCGGCAGCACCGTGATCAGTTATCAGGGCACCGAGATCGATCTCACGCCCCCCTGGCGCCGGGTGACCATGCATGAGCTGGTGCAGGAGGCCACCGGCCTGGATTTCACGGCCTTTGCCTCGCGTGCTGAAGCGGCCGTGGCGATGGAGGCCAAGGGCCTGGCCGCTCCGGTCCTGGCTGATTCGGTGGGCCGCCTGCTGGTGGAGGCGTTTGAGCAAACGGTGGAATCCGATCTGATCCAACCCACCTTTGTGATCGATTACCCGGTGGAAAACTCGCCCCTGGCCAGGGCCCACCGCAGCAAGCCCGGCCTGGTGGAGCGTTTTGAGCTGTTCATCGTGGGGCGCGAAACCGCCAATGCCTTCAGCGAACTGATCGATCCGGTGGATCAGCGCCAACGCCTGGAGGCCCAGATGGCCCGCAAGGCCGCCGGCGATGACGAAGCCCAGCAGGTGGATGAAGACTTCATCCAGGCCCTCGAAGTGGGCATGCCTCCCACAGGTGGTCTGGGGATCGGCATCGACCGCCTGGTGATGCTGCTCACCGACAGCCCTTCGATCCGCGACGTGATCGCTTTCCCGTTGTTGCGCCCCGAAGCCCGCAGCGCCGCCGCCTCCACAGCAGGCGACTGATTGGCCCTGCGACGCGCAATGGGATAATCAACCCTAGTAGGCAATCTCCCCCAGACGGGGGCACGGGATCCCATGAGTGGTGAGCGCGTCGGTTTCCGCTTCAAGCACGCTGATGCGGTGGTGAAGCGCAACCCCCAGGGCCGCTCCCGCCGCGGCTGGGTGATGGAGCCCGTGGAGCAAACCACCAGCCGCGGCACCAAGATGCCCGCCTATCGCATCCGTTGGCGCGATAGCGAACGCCCGGAGATCGTGCTCCAGCACATGCTCATTGCCGACCCCGACCCCACTCCTCCGCCCGAAGGCGTCAGCCTGGTGCCCCCGGCTCCTAAGCAGTAATCCTGGGCATCAGGGCAGGTCTCACGACCAGCCCTTGAGCCGGTAAATCGCCAGGCCCAGATGTTCCTTGAGCGCCACACTACTCAGATGCAGCGCCTCGGCATCGGGCAGCACACTTTTCACCACTGAACCTGCCGTCGGCTGGCCGTAGCCGCTGCGCTGGCGGAAGGTGGCCAGTGAGCGCGGCATGTGAAAGGCGCTGGTGACCAGCAGGATCCGCTTCCAGCCGCGTTGGCGCGCCAGAGCGCCGATGTCGCGCGCTTCCTCCGCGGTGGTGCGGGAGCCTGGATTGATCAGGATCTGGCTCGCTGGGAGACCCAGCTCCACCGCCAGCTCCCGGGCGCTGACCGCCTCTGGAGGTGCTGGATCCGCCGCCGTGAAGCTGATGCTGCCGCCGCTGGTGATCAGCAGGGGCGCCCTGTTCTCGCGCATCAGGCGCAAGCCGGTGAGCAGCCTGTCGCCCCCTTCCGACACCTCCACGCCTCGCCGTGGCGCCAGGGCCGGCTTGAGGCCGCCGCCCAGCACCAGCACCGCATCGCCTGTGGGGATCGCCGCCGGCGTGAGTGCCGATGCGCGTTCCTCCAGGCCCCAGATCAGCTGCCGGCTAGTGAACGGCATGGCAAACAGCCAGATCAGTCCGATACCGGCGCCGCTCAGCCCCAGCCCCAAGCCCCGTTGGCCCCGAGCCGCCGTGCCCAGCCCGGCCAGCTGCAGCAGCAGGCCCAGCCCCAGGGGATACACAAACAGCGGCAGCAGCTTGGAGAGCAGGAAGCCGATCGGTGGGGTCAGTGCGATGCCGCGGAGTCGGCGAAAGGATTGATCAGTCCGATGGTCGTGTCGTTGAAGTGGCGGTAGTTGCGTGTGGCGAGCTGCGCGCTGCGGGCGAGGGCGATGCCAGCGATCAGGGTGTCGCGAAGGTCAACGCTGGTGCCTTTGGCCTGGCGCATGGCTGCCAGCTGCGCCGCCTGCTGGGCGGCTTGGCCATCGAGCGGCGCGATTCGCCCCTCAATCAGATGCTCCAGCAGTTGATCGAGTTGTTGGTGCAGTTTCACTTGGCGGCGCTGCTCAGGATGGATGCTGGCCCCAAAACGCAGTTCGAACACCACCACGCTGGGTAGCCAGATCTGCTCGGGTGGTTGCGCATTCAGCCACGTCACCACCACTGCATCCGGTTGCCTCTGCATGAGGGCCGAGATCACGTTGGTGTCAAGCAGGATCACGGTTGGGCGTCGCTCTCGAAGTGGGCTGGACTGGCCTCGCTGCCGCGCCATTCCTGGATCGGTGCATCCAGGGGCGCCTCCGCAAAGAGCGCTGAAATCTGGCTCCCCAGACCTGCGTTGCCGGCACTTCCGAGCGGTTCAAGCTCAACGGCGCGCCGCAGGATCAGCCGCACTTCCTCTTCCATGCTGCGGCCGTGGCGTTGGGCCTGCCGTTGCAGCGCCTCTTTCACGGCGGGATCGAGTTGCCGCACCAAGAGTTGCGCCATGGGCCTCCAGTGGTTGATAGCATGCTAGCGCCGGAAGGGGGGGTGGCCTTTGCGTTCCTGGCGCGATCCATCCTTTTGTACAGACTGTCCAGAAGTTTGGACAGTGCTGCGCAGAGCTGTTGTGGCTTGGGTGGCGATGGTTCTCGGTTCGACCTTCGCTGAGCGGTGTTCAGCGGCTGCGCTGTTGACGTCGCCGCATCGCTTCAAGCTCTTGGTCCACTTCAAAGCGCGCCCAGGCTTGATCGAGGGGCTCGTTCGCTGGGCTGGCAGAGCTTGTGTGGGCCGCTGCAGTGGGTTGTGCGGCCGCCGCCGCCACGTTGTTCCGCACCTCCCGGCCCAGCTGCTCCAGTGCCTGCCAGCGCAGCCGGCCGCGTTCCATCAGCTGAGCCACATGCTGATCGGCTCGGGTGGCGAGGTCTGCAGCGCCGGCGCTGCTGGCTCGCGCGCTGCGATCGCGCCACTCGCGCACGTCTGCTGCAATCTGCAGCAGTTCGCTGCGAAGTGCTTCAGCCTGCAGCAGTTGCTGGCGCTGGCGTTGCTGCTGGTCGCGCCGCGCTTGTTCGTTGAGCAGCGCTTCCTGGGCGGGATTGGCCCGCAGGAAGGCCTCCAGCTGCTGCTCCAGCCGCGCTTCCAGCTGCTCGAGCCAGTCGGCCGCCGGGCTCATGGCGCCTCAGTGCTGTCTGGCGCCCGGGTGATCAGCGGTGCTTCGATTTCTTCTTGCAGCGGCGTGATCGCCGCCTCGCGCGAGCGCAGCAGCAGCTGGGTGAGGCGGGCGATGCCGCCCTCGCCGAGGTTCTGGCTGGCCAACTTTTCGAAGGCGTTGCCGTAGAGCTCCTCCAGCTGGGCAATCAGGCTCTCGCGCAGTTCGCGCACAGCCCGGCGCTGTTCTTCCCTCGACATGCTGAGCCTCTCCGCTGGAGTCAGTCTGCCTGCACCAGCAGGTGCAGCGACAAGTCGTCAGCCGGGTCGCTCCAGCGCTCGGCTCCCTTCCAGCCGGCGGAGCCCGCCAGCTCCAGAAAGGCTGCGGGGCTGTACTTGGCGCTGGTTTCCGTGATCAGCGCTTCGCCGGCTTCAAAGGCCCACACCTGCCCCGCAAGCTCCACCTGTTGGTCTCTCTGGCTCACCAGTGCCATCTCAATCTGGCTCTGCTCCGGCTTCCAGATGGCCCGGTAGGCAAATGCCTCCAGATCAAAGTGGCCTGCCAGATCGCGGTTCAGCCGTCGCAGCAGGTTGAGCGCAAACGCCGCCGACACGCCGGCCTCGTCGTTGTAGGCCGCCTCCAGCCGCTCCACCGCCTTGGGCTGATCGATGCCGATGAGCAGCTTGCCGCCGGGGCCGAGCAGCCGCCGGAATTGCGCCAGCAGCGTGCGGGCCGCCGCCGGCTCGAAGTTGCCCAGGGAGCTGCCCGGGAAGAAGCCGAGGTGGGCTGTGCCGCTGAGCAGTGGATGCTCTGGTAGGGCATCCAGCTGGCTGTAGTCGCAGCACACGCCAAGGATTGGCACATCGGGGAATTGCCCCTGCAGGCGGGTGCAGGCTGCCTCGAGGTGTTCGGCGCTGATGTCGAGCGCCACATAGGCCGGCTGGGCCAGGGCCTGCAGCAGCGGCGCCACCTTGCGGGCGCTGCCGGCGCCGAATTCCACCAGGGTGCCTGGGCCCAGGGCGGCGGCGATCGCGGGAGCTTCCCGCTCGAGCAGCGCCGTTTCGGTGGCGGTGAGCGTGTACTCCGGTTGCTGGCAGATCAGATCGAACAGGCGGGAGCCTTCGGCGTCGTAGAGGAACCAGGCCGGCAGTTGCTTCGGGCTGCGGCTGAGGCCTTCGACCACCAGCTGGCGCATGTCCGCCGGATCGGGATGCAGATCCAGAAGGGGCGCTGCGGCTACGCCTGTGGCACCGCTACTGCTCATGCCGCCACCTCGCGCGCCAGCCGCACGCCGCTCGCCATCCAGCGGCTCACTGGTGGATAGAAGTTGCGGTAGGTGAGCCGCGCGTGGCCGGCTGGGGTGAGGAAGCAGCTGCCGCGCAGCACGAATTGCGAGGTCATGAACTTGCCGTTGTATTCCCCCACGGCGCCCGCCGCCGGCGCGAAGCCGGGGTAGGGGCGATAGGGGCTGCCGGTCCACTGCCAGAGGCAGCCGTAGGCCTGAGGCAGGTCGCCGCCGGCCGCCGCCAGCTCCCATTCCGCTTCACTCGGGAGCCGCGCCCCGGCCCAGCGGGCGTAGGCATCGGCCTCAAACCAGCTCAGATGCCGCACCGGTGCCTCGGGCTGCCGCTGGCGTCGCCCCGCCAGGGTGAACTCCCAGTCGCCCCGCCAGTAGCGCGGGGCCTGCCAGCCCCGTTGCTGCACCACCGCCCAGCCTTCGCTCATCCACAGCTCCGGCCGGCTGTAGCCCCCATCGGCGATGAAGGCGGCGAACTCGGCGTTGCTCACCAAACGGTTGGCGATCGCGAAGGGCTCCAGCCAGATGCGGTGGCGGGGCGCTTCGTTATCGAAATGGAAGGTGCCGGGCGAGGGGCCGGGGCCGCTGCTCCCCCCGGGGTGACCGATCTCCACCAGCCCTCCCGCAACCTCGATCCAGCTCGGAGTGGCTGGGGCCGCCTCGGCGCCGGCTTCGTAGGTCTGCTCGGGCTCCACGCCACCGGAGCCGGCGGGATACGCCGCCGGCTCCAGCGGGTTTCGGCTGAAGCCATCGAGCAGATCCATCAGCAGCAGCTCCTGGTGCTGTTGCTCGTGTTGCAGGCCCAGCTCCACCAGCCCTGGATCAAGGTGTTCCAACGCCTGCTCGAGGGCCGCCGTCACCCGCTGGCGCCAGGCCAGCACCGCGGCGATGGGTGGCCGGGTGAGCAATCCGCGTTGCGGCCGCGGATGCCGCTCCCCCACGGCCTCGTAGTAGCTGTTGAACAGATAGCCCCAGCCGCGCTCGGCCGGTTCGTAGCCGGGCCGCTGCCGCAGCAAAAACTCCTCGAAAAACCAGCTGGTGTGACCCAAGTGCCATTTGGCGGGGCTGGCATCGGGCATGCCCTGTAGGCAGAGGTCTTCTGGCTCAAGCCCCGCAATCAGCGCTTCGCTGGCCTGGCGGATCTGGCGCAGCCGGGGGAGCAGGGCTGTGGCTGCGCAAGGCGCCATGGAGTGGGGGCGTCTGCGCCGACCCTAGGTGTGGCAGCAAGGCCCCTACGATCGCGCCACTGCAGAACGCGTGGTGGCGAGCGCATGGCGGCCAGCTCTCCGGGAATCACCTCCGGCTTCGTGGGTGCCGTCGGCAACACGCCGCTGATCCGTCTCCACGCCCTGAGCGAGGCCACCGGCTGCGAGATTCTCGGCAAGGCCGAATTCATGAACCCCGGCGGCTCGGTGAAAGACCGCGCCGCTCTGGGAATCCTGCTGGAAGCGGAAGAGCAGGGCCTGCTTCAGCCCGGCGGCACGGTGGTGGAGGGCACCGCCGGCAACACCGGTATCGGCCTCACGCACCTGTGTAACGCCCGGGGCTACAGGGCGTTGATCGTGATTCCGGAAACGCAGTCGGCCGAGAAGATCGGCCTGCTGCGCAGTCTTGGCGCTGAGGTGCGCACGGTGCCGGCGGTGCCCTACCGCGACCCCAACAACTACGTGCGCCTTTCGGGCCGCATCGCCGAGGAAACCCCCGGCGCTGTTTGGGCCAATCAGTTCGACAACCTGGCCAACCGCCGCGCCCACTTCAACAGCACCGGTCCTGAGATCTGGCAGCAGACCGGCGGCCAGGTGGATGCCTGGGTGGCGGCCACCGGCACCGGCGGCACCTACGCCGGCGTGGCCCTCTACCTCAAGCAGCAGAACCCAAGCGTGCGCTGCGTGCTGGCCGACCCCCACGGCAGCGCGCTTCACAGCTGGGCCACCAGTGGTGAGCTGGCCAGCGAGGGCAACTCGATCACCGAGGGCATCGGCAACAGCCG
>NZ_JBIPMN010000275.1:0-22319 GCF_044369115.1 Vulcanococcus sp.
CCTACAAACCGCAGAACCCACGTAGCCGCAGCCGATAACACCAAAGCGCTGGGACACAACGGGGGCATGTCTTTACAAAATTTTACAGATTGAGCGGTCGTGACGTGGATCCTGTCAGCGCCTTCGGGGACCCGAACCCCAACAGGCTCGCGCTGCGGCCCTGGGCCCACGAAGGTTTCGGGTGTTTAGGGCTTAAGATGGATCCAGTATCGCGCGCGAAGTGGCTCAAAATCGCCGCCAGCCTGGTGCGGTCTGATTCCGCGGGGAGCTGGTTTTACGCCCGGGCAAAAGCGATTGCCGAGGGGCGACCGGATCCCCTGGCCGAGCTGAATGAATTCCCGACGTAAGCTGCGCGCTAGAGATCGGCACGGATCTCTCCGTTCTCGTTGAGGTATTCCGCGATCAGCGGGGAGGGCTCTTCGCGCTTGAGGGCTTCGAGCTCCCGTTCGATGCTGGCCTGCATTTCTTTGTTCCCACTGGCCATCGCGATGCCCAGCACCTTCTCAAGCCGGACTTGCTCACTCTCTTTCCAGGCTTGATCCACTGGGGGAAGACTTCGGTGATCCATTGTTGCGCCCGCCAGAGCCGCCTCACAGACCGAGGAATAAGTCAGCCTTATCGCCTCTGTTAGCGTCATTGATCTCGCTTGATCGCCTGCCGGATTTTCTTTAGATTCTTACCAAGAGAAATGCGTCGAGCCCCTTTTGGGGCTCTTTTTTTGCCCGTTTGCGGGGCTTCTTGGCCTCACAGCGCAACCGCCGAATGACCACGCGGAAGGCCCCTGGCCTCTGTGATGACCGCTGGCGCCGACTTGCGATTGAACACTTGCAGCTCCCTCAAGAGCCCAGGGCCACGCATTGCGCAGAACTGCCCCCAGCGGTTGAGCGTGAGGGGTAGTCGCCCGAACCGGGTCCTTGACGACCAAGAGCCAACCAAAAGAAAGGTGGTGAGCATTTCGCTGCGCTCGGGGCAGTGAAATGCCGCTGCAGCCCGAGCCGGAAGACAGCTATGGCTGCCGCCCCTTGCACCACGCGCAAGCCTGGAAAGCCTTGATTTCATGGGTGATGACACGGGCCTAGACGCGCAAGTCTCATTTTCTCACGATGCTTTCGGAGGCTGGCGGCCAATGAGATGCTCAAAGGCGACCTCCCTGGCCCCCTCGACGATGGATGAGCAATTGGCTCAGATTGCGACTCAACTCAATGAGGCTGCAGCGTTTGTCACCCCAGCGGTCATTCGCGCTGCCCGCAAGAGTGCGGCCGGTGCTGAGTCCTTGGCCGCCATTGAGTGCGCCATCAACACGATTGGCAAGGCACTGGTTTTGACGGATCTGAGCATCGATCCGGAGAAAGATGCCGAGGTCCTGCGGGAATTCAGGAAGGGCTAGTCATCACCGATTCCCGTATGAGTTGACGATCTGAGCCGTATCGCCGGGTGATGGACGCTGAGTCCCAACTCCAGGTGGTTGATTGCTCTTCAGGGGTATGGGAAATCGTGAGCCCCAAGCCAAGTGGGAGGCCCTCGCCCATGACTGCAAAGGTCGAGGTGGCGTCGCCCCTGGATTGCTCAAGGCAGAGGGATCCTTCCCTCCCAGGCAAGAGAGGGGGACACGCATACCCGGCTCTCCATTCCACGATCACAACCAACGACTCCAGCCCGTCACGGCGTTGACGGACCACCGATCTACGGCGCTCGTGGGGTCCACAAAGGCAGAACTCAGTGGTCCAAAACTCTTGCGTGAGGAACTGGGGGCCGAGAGACCAATGCCCAGCGGCCTGAATCTGCATTGAATCGGGTATGTCGCGAAAGGCGGAGCGCGCGACTTTCCCCGACGACAGATAAGTCAGTTGAGCTTCGATCAAGCCGCTCTTTTCGACCACGCTGAGGCGACATGGAAAGCGCTCAAGCTCAATTCGATTGGAGCCAATGCGAACAAAAATGCTCTTCCACTCCCCAGAGTTAGCCTTGATTAGATGAGCTTTCTGCCGTTCACGCAGGTCGATCTGCTGTCGACTATCTAGCATTTATTGCTCCTCCATTGAATTATTCATGAGCTCTTCGATACGGGAAGTGTAGCGAGTCTGGTTGGTTGAAGTGGTTGTGAAAAAATACTGGACTGTGCCCTCCCGAGGAACCTTGAGCGTCCCGTCGCTGCGTCGAGTGCTGCTGGTCCTCCTGGTGCTGGCAGGGTTTGTTGGCCTGACCCTGCTGGCTCAAGCCCATGTCATGCCTCCGATCCGTCAAGCCGTTGGCGCCATGGGTGTTTGGGCACCCCTCGGGATCATGCTGCTGCGCGGAGTCAGCATTGTTCTGCCGGCCTTGCCGAGCACCGCTTACTCCCTGTTGGCGGGAGCTCTTCTTGGCTTTAAGGCCGGCTTTTTGACGATCGCCGTCACCGATGTCGTCGCTTGTTCCTTTGCTTTTGGATTGGCTCGCCACTGGGGAAGAGGACCTGTGCGCCGACTGGTTGGGGAGAAGGCCATGTCTGTGGTGGAGCGTTTCAGCAGCTCCAGGCTTGAGTCAAATTTTTTGTTGATGACTGGTCTCTTGATGACCGGGTTTTTCGATTTCGTGAGTTACGGCCTCGGGCTTGCTGGAACCTCGCCGCAGCGTTTCTTCCCTGCCTTAGTCCTGAGTGTCGTCGTGAGTGACCTGCCGATTGTTGCCCTTGGCGCTGGTGTCTTCGACAGCGGGAAAGCCACCTTGGTCGCAGCGGTTGTGGGCGTGTTTCTTCTAGCGTTTATCCAGCGCACTGTTCGCCGTCGTTTTGCCACACTGAAACAGACCAAGGACTAACCGTTTTTATCCATGGCCTCGATGGACCCGATCAAGCACTCACTTGAATCCTCTTTCGAAAGTGAGAAGCTCGTTCGTCTGATCAATGACTGCACGGACCTCGAAGAGCTCCGGGAAATGGCTCTACTGCTTGTGCAACAGCTGGCCCAGCAAAAAGCGGCACGGGCTTGGATGGCCACCCGTGCCTCTGAATCAGAAAATTCCAAATTGGAGATGCTCGCCGAGCTGATTCGCCGCTCTCAAGGCGAGGCTTCTCAGCCTGAAGAGCCCTGAGGATCGGGATCCTGGAGCACCAAGCCAGATCACCGTCTCAACCACAGGTCACAAGCTTTAAGGTCTACGTCGCCCTCGAGCTGACATGACCTGCTTCGTTCTCTCCCACAACCTGCAGGTTCACTCGGAAGCCGTACCAAGCTTGCCCCCCGCAGTGCTGGCGGAAACGCTGAAAGCAAGCAGCCCGCACATCAGCGCAGCTGAAGCCCTCGAGCACCCCCACTGGCTCGTGAGGATTGATTCAGAGCTCGAAGCCACTGCCCTAGCTGTGGAACTGCCTCGCGCCTGGCGTGCCATGCGACAGACGTTGGGGCATGGCGCAGACCATGAGCTTCTGGCTTTGGGCGGACGCAAGGACAATCCGGGGATACCGGGATCACCGCTCCAAGAGGGAAGCTGGGGGGTCGACGTCGTGGAGACGCCGAACGGAGACGCGTTCCTCAAGACCATCAATTGGGACGGACTCAAAGCAGGCCGTCCCGCTGATGGAGTGTTTGAAGCGAGGGGCTAACCCTGCTTTTTACGGTTCCGGCGACGGGGCTTGGCTTCGGTCTGAGTAACCGCTTCGCAGGGTTGCTCGGGCTCGTGGGAGGCGCCGCTCGCCAGTTGGAGCTGGGAATGGTGTTGCACCCCAACGACAGCGGATCCGTTCTGCCGCATGGCGCGCATCGCTTGGGAAAGCGCGGCGACGGGAACGCGGAACTGACGGGGAGTGGCCAGTGACAAGCCGGTGCCAATGGCCGTTGTCACAGTCAGAGCATTGGTGAGCGACGGACCCATGGGTTCCTTCTGTTGACTGACCTAAGGGTGCCGGGGTCCCGTCGGCGAAGCCAGCCCGTAGACAGTTCTTAACGAGGGCGCGGCCAGGGCCCCTGAGGCAGCAAAGTCGACGCTGTGTTCAACGTCTGCGCGCGTCGCAGGTTGCATCGGTGAGTCGCTTCAACAACATCCACTTGGGCTTGTCGCACGAAGAGGCTCTGCGCATCCTCACGCTTCCTGAGGCAGAGCTTGACGCCGCTAGCGACTACTACATGGCGGCTTCTCACCTGATCAATTTCCCAGGGGAGACCTCCGAGGCAGCCCTGATCGCCCTGCTCAAGAAACCCAGCGACGAGCAATCCACCAGACTCGCGCAACGCAAAGCGGTGGAAGTCCTGGGTCATCTCAAGGCTGAGCAAGCCATACCCGTCATCGGCGATTGCTTGAACAGCGACGACATCTACCTAGTGGAGAACAGCGCCTGGGCACTGCAACAGCTCAACTGCCGAGATCAGGCACTGCATCAGCGCCTGATCGCCCTACTCCAGGATGAAACGCAGAACAGGCGGGTCGTGATCCAAAGCCTGGCCGGCCTAGGGGTCAAAGAGGCCGCCGCCAGCATCAGACCCTTGATCGAAGACCCGCAACCAGGTGTCCGCGGCGCCGCCCGAGCGGCAATGGCTCAATTGATTGACGAGCGAGACCATCTCGAGGCCATCGAGGATCACCTGGTGTTGCCAAACCAGATGGATCGCCAGGCAGCTATCCAGGATCTCATCGACGCCCATTCGCTCGAGCTATTGCCGAGTGTGCTGAAAGCACCGGTCTCTCCAGCCTTTCGCTCAAGAGCCCTCAAAGCCCTTTGGCCGGAAGGGGCAAAAGAGTGCATGGGTCTATCGCTAACCACAGCAATCGATGCACTGTTGCAGGACGAGCCTGAAGATCTAGTCCTGGTGCATCGGTATGACCAAGCTCCAGAACAAGCCTTCCTGCTACAGGAATTTTTTGGCACGGACTTCAGTCGTTGTTATCTCGCGCTTCAAACCCTGAAGGGCCAATCTGCAACGACCCTCTGGCCATTAATCCAGCAGCGTTGGGAGGAAGAAGCGCATAACGACTACGGAGCCCACTATTTCTTTATCCACCTGTTTCGAGAACTCGTGGATTGGCCCGAGGCTGCCCTGAGCGTGATTGAGAACTGGTTGCTGGATGCCGCAGACACGCTGCGTCCGCAGTTCATGAAATCAAAACCGGCCGCAATTTTGACTCTGGCAACAGTTCTGCCCAAGCGATGCCATGAAGAGCTCGGACGTTGGAGTGATCCCGAGCAGACGCCGTTTTGGGAAAGCCGGTATGCGGCGATAATGGCGATGGAACAGCTTGGACTACAACCAATCCACAGGAGCGATCCGAACCCGTTTGTCACGGCAAGGATCGAGTCGTTTAACGACTGATCTCGCTATAGCGGGTCTGGCTTGAGCCGCGGGAAGCCCAATACTGGACAAGCTTCTCGCCCCCTGGCCGGGGCACACTGGCCGTGGCCCGGAGGATTTTGAAGGCGCGATTCGGTCCCATCGGCCAGTTCCCAACGGCCTCCACCGTGCGGATCAAACCGCCGATGGCCTCCAAACAGCGCTCAAAACGCTCCAGTTGAGCCTGATCAACCGTTTCAAAAATGAAATCCGTTCCTAAGCAAATCAAATGTTGGGAGCGAATCCATACGCGCAACTGGTTCTCGGATGGAGAAACCGGCATCAGACAACCCCCTGACGACTAGTCGCTCAGGCCAACGAGCCAGTCATCTTGAAGATGGTCCGCAAGAAAAGCCAAGCGCTCAAATTTGAGCAATCCATGCTCTGAACCCCAAACCAACTGATCGGTGTCGGGGTCGAACCCCCGATCCCGACTCGACCAGGAGGTCTGATCGACGAAGACCTCGCTGACGAGATAAGTGGGCTTGCCATCGCGGGGGACCAAGCAGCCCTTACCTGGCTCAACCGAGCCCTCGTAACCCCGCTGAGCGTCACCCTTGAAATGCATCGAACAACCGCAGCGCGGTTGCAGGCGATCACTCTTGATTTCGTTAAGGAGTGAGCGGTGTTGCGGCGCACCAGCAACACGCTCGGGATTGCTCAGACCAAAGTTCTCAACAACGTGGGCTCCAGCTTGGCCTTCGCGCAAGCGATGAACGCCTTGGCGGTACGGGCGCCAAGGATCGTGGTCATAACTTTGCTCTGAGTAGAAGCCTGGGCCCTGAAACACCTCCCAGGGAAGCGGTAAAAAGAAAATATTGATGTGAGCAAACTTGCTCGGGTCAGCCTGGGCCTGATCGCGATTGCTGTAGTGACCGCAGAGTGTGCGGGCGAAAAGAAGCGACTCGTGCATCAGAGCGTCAGCCTCCTGACTTCAGAAGCAAAGGATGTTTGCAGGACACCCGAGCCCTCTGACGTACGGAGAACAGAGGAGCGACAGCGCACATGTTCAGAAACGAACCAGATGCGCTCCTCCGCGATGGACTGGCCGTACTTTGTGCTCAACACAAACGTGCCGTCCGAGAGAAAGCGGTAAGAAGAGATCGCCTGCTCAGCCTCGGCATAGCCAACACTGCGCAGCAGGCTGCCACTACTTGGATCAGCAGGGACCGGCACCAAGACACAGGATCCACTGGAGACCTCAGAGGGGTCATCAGGTTCCCAGTCGCTCTCTGCACTCCATTCCATTCGGAACGGAGACTGAATCAACCCAGGATCCTGGGAGGTGGACTCAAGAAGCTCAACAACCTGCGGATCAGCGGGGGAAAGGCGCTCGATCTTGATCTGGCTGAGAACCTCTTCAAACTGCTGAAAGGCCAGGGAATGGCCACTGCGCATTGAGCGCCAAGTCCCTTCGCTGCGCTCAACGAACGTCGCCAAATCCATTAAGTCGAAGCTCAGATGCGCTCGTCAAAGCTGGAGGCAGAACCGTTGCGTGCGTTCTGTACCATATGAACCAACGACTCGACCATCATCGAAATGGCAGATTCAGCCTGGGAGGCAGAATCTGAAACTTTGTCCTGAAAATTGGATCGACGATCACGCTGACGTGAGGAATTCGCGTTCATCAGAGTTGACGTGTAGAGCGCCTGTAGGCCACAGAAAAACCCGGAAGGCAACCTTCCGGGGTCAATCATCGTTCAGAGCCAAGCTGGACTGGGGCCCAAGGCGTCAATGATTAAGTGTTCGCAACAGTAAGGATACGGCCACCGCGACGGTGAATGCCTTGCATGACCTCGCTCAAGGAACTGTAGGGAGCTGTGCTGGTCTGCACAGAACGTCGGCGTACACCGACCGGTGTGGCGGTGGTCCACCTGATCGTGAAGCGCTTGCTGTCCCGGCCACCAGGGCCAGGCAGCTTGGGCCCAGTGGCTGGCGCAGAGGCTGTGCCAATGCTGAGGGTCAAACGGGATTGGCTGGAGCCATCGAAACCGGCAAAGCCGGAATCCATCACGACTGAACGGGTGTAGCTCAGATTGCTCAGACCGACCTGAGTGGATGCCCCACGCATCGAAGGCACATGATCGAGACCAAAAGCCCGGATGTATTCGTCGCTGAAGGTATAGCTGTTGATCTCAGCTTCATAACCTTCATTAGCGAGACGCTGAACGTGTTCGCTGACTTCGGCCTGGCTCTGGGGTGCACGGCCCAGCAGGTGCTTGAAGTTGAGTTCAACGAAACGGTAGGGACCGTTTTTCTCGAGAAATAAGCGCCGGTAGGTGTCGGATTGGGCAAAGGCGGTGACCAGACCCTGAACTGTGAGGTCACCGTTCACGTACAAGCTTTCCGCAGAAGCGCAGCGCTCCTCGTCCATCAGGTGAGCGTTGCCGAACACCTGACGGTAGGCAGCTCGAATTACGGCGGTGGAATCAGTCATTTGAAGAGGTAGGTGGAGTTTTCAATCGCTTTTGACGTGATCAAGAATGGATCACATCACCTCGGTGATCGAGACAATCCGTCCGCCACGGCGATGGATGTACCCCAGCTGAGAGGTCATATCCTTGCCCGACACCAGATAGCTGGCGTTAGGGGTGCGCTGGCGACCACCTGCCGGCTGAGCCTGAACGACGATCCGGTAGCGCTTGCCGGTGGCTTCGGTGGTACCCGAGGCGGCTGCAACGCGGTTGATGCGCTGTGTCGTGGAGTTCCAATTGCTTGGGACACTGTTCGTGGCCACCGATGCGACCAGGCTGGAGGCGGACTGAACCGTATCGCTGGCGGCGTAGCCCTGGGACAGGGAAAGATGACGGTTGAAGGCCACCTGGGAGCGACCAGCTTCCGTTGCAATGCGTTGGTAAGGAATCGTGTCCTCACCAAAGGTCTGCTGGTATTCAGGGGAGTCGAGGTAGCTGTTGATCTCGGCCTCGTAGCCATCGTTGGCGAGCCGCTGAATGTGCTCGCTGACCTCGGCCTGGGAGGTGGGGGCACGACCAAGGAGATGCTTGAAGTTCAGCTCGACAAAGCGGTAAGGAGCGTTGCTTTCAAAGAAGCGACGGCTGTACTCCGCAGAGAGGGCAATGGCTCGAACGAATTCCCGGGTGCTGGAGACGCCCTCGGCGAACTTGCTTTCTGCCGTGAGGTTGCGCTCACTCTCCATCAGGTGGGGGTTACCCATCACCTGGCGGTAGGAGGCGCGAATCAGCGCCTGGATCTGACCGGCAGAATCACCGGACGTGCGTGCAAAGACCTCCTGTTCCCGCTGACCCAGGCCGAAGCCGACATACAGATCCCCGCGGATAGGTGCGCTATCGCCTCCATCGGAGAGGGCACGCTTCACCGCAGTAAAGGCGGTGCGTGCTGAGCCGGTGCCCGAGAAGCCACCAGCAGCGCCAGCACTCCGGTAGACCTGGGCCGGGACCTTGATGGCGAGCCGGTTGCCCTGGGCGAGGTTCCCGAGCAGCTGGCTGCTGGCGCCAATGGCTGTATCGCTACCGGCGAAGTTTTGCTCGAGGACAGCGATGCGGTTAAAGCTGACCTGGGGCATCCCTGCAGCCGAAGCCCAGCTGCGGGCGTAGGGAACCGTGTCCTCACCGAAGGCCGCGAAGTACTCGTCGGAATCAAGAAGTTGATCGATCGCGGCGTCGAAACCGCCGGTGGCCATCTGGGCCACTTGAGCGGTGATCTCCGCCTCGGTGGAGGGACCGCGGCCCAGCAGATGCTTGAAGCTCAGCTCCACAGATCGATGGGGGCCAACCGCCTCGAAATAGCGGGAGCGATAAAACTCGGATTTGGCCAGCTGACGAACGAACTCACGCACCGTGATCTCGCCTTGGCGCAGACGGGACTCCGCGCTGATGCAGCGCTCGCTCTCCATCGGCTGCACGTTGCCAAACACTTGGCGATAGGCCGCACGAATGACAAAGGCGAGGGCCGTCTCGTCGTCCGGAGCGAACTCGTCACGGGCGGGCGAGAGGTCTTGATTCCGGAAGGAGCCGTTGGTCAGCGCCGCGTCGCCGGCGGGAATGCGCGTGCGGCTGTAGGAGACCGGACCCTCGATCAGCTGGGTGGCACCAAAGCCGAGGGATTTCGAACGATTGGCAGGCATGGGAAAATTAGATGGGGGAGATCCTTGGTCAGATGGCAGGTTTCGCTCCCTGAGATGACTGAGCAGTTGGCGCTGCTCAGTCATCCAGCTTTTGGTGGCCCTCGTTCTGAAGCGAGGGCCTGACGATCAGCTCACAGGGGTGATGCTGGCGATCTTTCCGCCCTCGCGGTGAATGCGCTTGAACTGCTCGGAGAGCTTGTCGAAGGGCACGTAATACACGCGGTTGCTGCGGGTGTAACGGGACACGCGACGCACATTGTTCGCGCTGTAGGCCGTGACCTCGACGCGGAAGGTTTTGCCTTGGTCGGACGCACCCACACCAACACGGGTTACCGCGTCGGCCAGGTTCTTCGAAGGACGGAAGCTGAAACCTTGGGAGTTCGCCGAGGATGGAGGGACAACCGACATGGGACGGTTCTGGTAGGCGGCGCCGCCCAACTTGCTGGAGATGCCAGCCAGATCACCTTTCAGGCTGCTGCTGCTGTTACCGCGCAGAAGCTGGAAGCTCCATGTGAATTCCTGCATGGTCCCGCAGCTCTCGGTCTTCCATCCTCGCTGGTAGGGGGCGGTCCACTCACCGAAGGTGTTCTGGTAGTCGTCTGAATCGAGGAAGCTATCGATGTCAGCGTCGTAGCCCTTGGCATCGAGGCGCTCGGCGTGATTCCGCATCTCCTGGAAATCAACAGGAGCGCGGCCCAGCAGGTGACGAAATGCCAACTCGATGTAGCGATAGCGGGGGCAAGCGTCGAAGAAACGGGCTTTATAGAGCTCGCTCTTAGCAATTCTGCGCACGAATTCGCGCACGCTGATTTCGCCAAGCTTGAACTGGGATTCGGCGACGAGCTGGCGCTCGCTCTCCATCACGTAGGCATTGCCTAGGACCTGCTTGTAAACAGCCGTGATGATCTGTTCTTTCTTGGCGTCGTCATCACCAGGGATGAGCTCGAGGGGGGCTTCACTCTCTTGAACAAAGCGCTCAACCCCAAGGAGAGAGGCAGGACCGAAGGGCATGGACTGCGGACGTAATCAGCTGAATCATCCTCAGGGAAAAGGAAACGAGGAGCCTCCCGCCTTCATAAAGATCAACCAATTGTTTCTCAACGTTGCGTGACTCAACGAAGCCCTAGGCCTCGAGGCTGGTCCGCGTCGTCTCACGGGTCAAGGGGTTCCAGGTGTCCAACTCCTTGTAAGGCCTCGACAGCAGTGCAGAGCGCTCGGCGTCGAGTCCCAAGCAACCCGAAAAATCAGCTCCAGAGAGTGACTCAGCGCCCTCGAGGCGGGCGGAGCTCAGATCGGCAGCCCTGAAATCGGCAAAGTCCAACTGACAGCACGAGAAGCTGGCGCCCACACAGGAAGCACCCCGCAAAACAGCATGACGCAGGTCAGCGCCGACCAAGCGAACGCCATCCAGCAGCGAACCACTGAGGTCTGCTCCGCTGAGATAAGCCCCCATCAAGTTGCAGCTACGCAGGTCCAAGCCGCGCAGGTCCGCACTATTCAGAAAAGCGCCGTTCAGCTTGGCCCCAGGACCAACGGCTCCCGATGAGCGGTGGTCAAACCCTTCAGGGAAGCGCGTGAACACGTCAAAACGCGCCAAACGCAGGTCAGCACCATCGAGGTCACAGGCGCTGAGATCAGCGCCACGCAAATCGACCCGGCAGAGGGCCGCCCCTCGAAGATCAATTCCAGCGAGATCCCGCCCACTCCAATCGGCACCTCGAGCATCCAGGGGCGCCCCAAAACCAACCGTTGGCAGCAGGTCTTCAGGGGGCTGCCACTGCAGAAGGTCGAGCACTGGATTCAGTGACGTCAAGGAGAAACGCTAAGGGTCCGAAGAGATCAGGTGTGGCGGAGGGCCCCCAGAGCGACAGTCAGCAACACACGGGTGATCTCGACACCGCCAACGATGGCGACGGCAAGCCAGACCTTCAGCGCCCAAGCCGGAGGCTGACCATTGGCCCAAGCGTCAGAAACCTGACCGGTCGACGCCCAAGCCTGAGCAGGCACAGGGGCCCGCTGAGCCATCACATCGCGCCAATCCGAGCCGTAGCGGGGGAATTGCTGATAGATCGGCAGCTCGCCAATCGCACGACCAGGCAAGAGCCTGGAGCGCTGGGAGGGTACCCGATCAAGGCCGAAGTTCGACAGGTATTCGTCGCTATCCAGCAGCTGATCAACGAAAGCGGGGAAGCCCTGCTCCGCAATCACAATCGACCAGCGCAGTCGCTCTGCGTTGGAATAGACCTGACGGCCAAGGACACGCCCAATGACCTGGTCGACCATGCGGTAGTTGGAGTTGCACTGGTAGTAGTCGCGCAGAAAGCGACCAGACAGAAGCAGGCCACGAATAAAGTCTTTTATAGTAATCGAGCCGTTGAGATATTGCGACTCTAAATAGGGCTCTCGATCAACTTTCAGGGCATGAAAGAAAATCTGCTTATATGACTTTTCAACAAGAGCCTTACGCGCGTCCTGATCATAGGTGGCACCACTACCTTGCAGGGAGGCCGTTAGGGGAACCCGGGAGTTCTGGGTGGAATAGGGGGCTTCCAGGAGGGGAAGAGCCATTAACCATCAATGCGCTGCGACCATAGTGCAATAGGCCGCTGCAGGTGCCTGAAAAAACTTCTTAGCTCTTTACAGAGGCCCCAAAAAGCAGTTCACGTAAATTATTAAAAGAGTCTTGAAGCAAAGCTCCAACTGGGGAGTGGCTGTACAGCGCTTCGAAGGATGCGATCGAGATAGCACTCAATTGGTTCAATGCAAAAGCGAGTCCTTCTGTCGGGACGCCCATGAGGCCATAGAGCTCGTTTAAGGCGTCGATGGACTGCTGATCACTAAAGCGAGGACGGGCTGCGGCAACGGCATAAATCACAACCCGAAAGAAGTTCTCGCAATCACGCCAACAAGCCTCGGCTCGCGCTGGGGTCGCCAAGGCCCCACCGGCAACGAACAACTCCGGATGCCGCGAGGCCAACGCAGCACGGGCCTCGCGAACACACGGTTCAACCAAACGCCTGAGCACCAACAACTGCTCAAAAGGGAGTCTGGAATAAGCAGAGAATTGAGTCAGTTCAGCATCATTGAGCAGACGCTTACTGCTATTCGCCTCAACGAGAGCTTGATGAAGGTCAGCGGGGAAGTCGATGAATAGATCGGGATTAAAGACCTTGGCCCGACAGATCAAAGATTGCAGATGGGAGTTGCCGTCAGCCATCCGTGCCTTTCGAAATAGAGGGCCCAAGCAATCGTGCTAATCAAACCTGGACAATGCTCAAGAGCCAAGGAAGCAAGGTTCCCTGAAACTCCAAGGCTCAAAAGAATCTGAGTGAACTCCTCTTTGGTTTGAACAGACTCAGGACGAATGGCCGATCCGACAACCCAAGTCAACTTTGTCGCCTCAAGGTTGCCGGCAGAACTCTCGCAGGCCAAGAAAAGATTGACAGCGTTATCATTATTAGCGGCCTCATCTTGCCACATTTGTATATAATCTTCACGCAAGTCAATCCTCAGCACTTCGCCGTCCCGATCAAACCGCAGTTCACGTTCGCCGCCAGACAGGAGACGGAGCCGATCGATCTCGGAATCTAACAGGCGCTTCATGGCTCAACCGAGGGTCGCCTTCACAAGGCTAATTCCAACTAGTCGGCACCTCTTGGCTCCAGTCGCAAAGCTTTTCAAAACGGAATGGACCAGCAATAGAGCCCCAAAGGTGCTCATGGGTAACTGGGTCATAGCCGCGGTCAATGGTTTGCATCGTTTGAGGGGTCAACTCAAACTCGCTAAGCAGATAGGAGTCACGGCCTTTGCGAAATACCTTGCAATTACAACCAGGTTCAACTTTTCCAATGAATCCCTCACTGGTCTGATCCACCCAATAGGTGCAGCCAGACAGCAGCCTTAAATCAGCCTCAGCAAGCTCTGCGAGCCTTACTGGCTCTTCAACAGCGCCGTAAAAACGCTCAGGCGACTCGATAGAAAAGTTCAGAATAGAAAGCGTCCTATCTTCGAGATAAGCGGGCCGCAGAACTCTGACCCGATAAGGTTCATTTGGAGCAATCGCATAGGCCTGCTCAAGCAGAAGACTATGGGCCCGAAGATGAGGAACCGGACGGATCCGAACGAGAATATTTCCGTACAGCGGTGGGTTCTCAAATGCCTGAGCCTGATTACTAAAGCTGCCCGACAGCATTCGCGTTAGCGCACCAGCAAGTTTTGTCACTTGACTGAGATCAGTGAAATCACGATAGCACTCTGTTGATTCAGTCAAGCCCCAAGGCGAAACAATGCAAGGCCGACGCGTTCTACTTTGGACCTCCCGAGAAAGGCCAGATCCACTGCAGCGCAATGGACATGAGCAGCTATGCCAGTTAAAATATACCGGATCGGCCTCGTTTGCGCCCAAAAGCCGCTCATAGCTTTTGGCATTACCCGACGTGAGCATCGTGATCAGCTCTCGCTCGAGGACTTCTTCCTGGCACTTGGAGGAAAACTATCCGGTGACAATCGCTGGATCAAGCTGGCTGCGCTGATCCCGTGGGACGAACTGGAAGATGAGTATGCAGCTCGTTTCTGTAAGGGCTTTGGCGCCCCGGCAAAGCCATTTCGCATGGCACTGGGCGCCCTGATCATCAAGACCTGAATGGGTCTGACTGATGAAGAAATGGTTGACCAGATCAAGGAGAATCAGTATCAGCAGTTTTTCATCGGCCTGGAAGCATTTCAGTAATCCGCGCCGTTTGGCTGTTCGGCGACAATCAGACAGGCGAGTCTCAGATCGCGACAATAGGGCTCCAAGTGCGATCCGGAGCCGCCGCCGCCCCCTCTCTCTCTGTCGTTGCGGATCAAGGAGCAGTACATGGCCAAGCGGGCCCCTGGCCTGAGCCAGCAGATCGCTGCTGATGCGGTAAACATCTCGGCGCGAAGTGCTCAGCGCATTGACCGCGGTGAACTGCAGAGCCAAGGCCAACAGCATCAGGGCCGGCGCCAATCGCGTACGCGTGCTGATGCCCTGGCCAAGGTGTGGGAGAGCGTATTGCTGACCCTGCTGGAGAAGGCACCAGAGCTCGAACCCCAGACCTTGCTGCTGCATCTCGAGCGAAGCCACCCCGGCCAGGAGTGGTACCGGCGCAAGCGCAC
Organism: Vulcanococcus sp.; assembly: GCF_044369115.1. Classification (GTDB taxonomy): domain Bacteria; phylum Cyanobacteriota; class Cyanobacteriia; order PCC-6307; family Cyanobiaceae; genus Vulcanococcus. Next base: position 14,545 of record NZ_JBIPMN010000275.1, read on the forward strand.
CCTGCAGCGCCGCGTTGAGCAGTGGAAGGCTCTGCACGGGCCGAGCCGCGAGGTGATGTTCCTGCAGGAGCACGGCCCCGGCGTGCTCGGGAACTCCGATTTCACCCTGCTCAAGGGCGATCCCATCACGATCGGAGGAGAGGCGCTCGAGCACCGGCTGTTTTGCTTCCGCCTGCCGTATTCCGGTTGGTGCCATGTGGAGGTGATCCACGGCGGCGAAAGCTTTGTTGCCCTCTCAGAAGCAATCCAGAACGCCCTGTTGCTTTGCGGTGGTGTGCCGGCCAAACACCGCACCGGATCGGCTGCCAGCACAGTTGTCATCAGAGCCAGATTCAATGGGTGCCGGATGACATCCTCAGGACGTTTTCAGAAGCGTTACAAAGCGCAGGCCTGGCAGCTTGGGCCAGCATCGGTACCATCCGGCCAGATCCTTTTCGGCCCAAGGCATGTCAGCGAGCGCATCCCCCAGTGCTGGAGCGTTGCAACTGCGGCTCAGCGAACAGATGCAGGCCCTCAGCCTGGTGAGTGAAACCCTCACCCTGCGCCTGCTGGAACTGGAGGAACGACTGAGCGCATTGGAGGGTCAACTGGAGGGGTTGCAGCACCTGCAAAGCAACACCCTCAGCCACGATTCGGCCGACTTGCTCACCGCCACCGAAGAGCGGATTGCGCGGCTGGAGGATCTGCTCACTGAGCAAAGCGCACCACAGCGCGCCAGCGTGCATCCGCTGCAAAGGCCCCAACCGGAAGCCAGCGCTCAAGACACTGGCTTCAACGAACCTGAACTGGAGCTGAACCCCTTCCCCGAGGAGGAGGAGGAACAGCCCTTCATGGATGAGTTGAGCGCCTGAGGCTCAACCGGCAGGGCCGGTGCCAAGCATGGCGCTGGCCGAGGTGAGCAGCACCCGCAGCACCTCCAGGTCACTGATGGCGGCGAGGGCCACCGTATGGTTTGCGCCGATTTGGGAGGTTGGCCGCCGACCCAAGCCGCCGAAATCTGACCGCCGCTGAACTGCGCACCGCCACCGCCGAATGGGTTGGCCGGGGCGCGGCGAGCGCTGGCATCGCGCCAGTAGGCGTTGTAACGAGGCGCGTGCTGGTTGAAGGGCAGCTGCGGCTTGGCATGGCCGGCCAACACGCGGGAGCGCTGATAGGGCAAGGTTTCCAAGCCGAAGGCCTCGAGATACTCCTGGGAATTCAGCAGGGCATCCACAAAGCCTTCCAGCCCCTGATTGGCAATCACGATCGACCAGTCGATGCGCTCTTAATCTCCGTGCACCTCGCGGCCGAGCACGCGCCCCACGAGCTGCTCCTTCACGCGGTAGTTGCTATTGCAGCGGTAGAAGCCATCGCGGAATTCGCAAGAGATCAGCAAACCGCGCACGAAATCACGGGCCGTGGGATCGCCATTGCGGAACTGCATCTCGAGCATCAGCTCGCGATCCACCTTGCACGCGTGGAAAAGATCTGGCGATAAGCACGCTCGATCTGCTCATCCACATCCACTTGGATGCGCGGTGCTTCATCCGTGCCGATGCAGAAGTTGTTCACCCGTGCGTTCTGGGTGATCGGCTTGGTGGCCAGCAGCGAGAGGGCCATAGCGGGAGAGAAAACCAGCGGCGGAGCTATTGATGGCACGCCGCCAAACTTCACAGCCCCTTACACAGCTTTAACTCTCGGCTCCTCAGGCAGCCAGCCAATCGGCCGGTAGTTCGTGGCTGTAATCGTCGGTGCGCTCGAATTCAAACGGCCCCGCTAGCGATCCCCACAGCTGCTCATGGGTGGCGGGATCGTGGCCCCGATCGATGGTGCGCATGCCGCGGCCGCTCAGCTCAAAGCTGCTCACCAGATAAGACAGCGCTCCTTTGCGCTCCACCATGCACTTACAGCCCGGCTCCACCTCACCGATGAAGCCATCGCTGGTTTCACGCACCACATAGGCACATCCCTCCAGGGGCTTGAGATCGGCGGCCGTGATCATGGCTCGCTGATCAGCGTCATCCACCGCACCCCAGAAGCGCTGCTCATCGGCGATGGCCTGATTGGTGATCAGCAACTCCGAGCCCCGTTGCTCAGCCCGCAGCACCCGCAGCCGATAGGGGGCAGCTGAGTTGATTGCATACGACTGATCCAGCAGCAGCGAACCCGGCTCCAGCTGGGGCAGCGGCCGGAACTTCACCAGGATGTGGGCGTACAGCGGCGGATTGTCGAAAGCCTGCTGCTGATTGCTGAAGCCAGCGCTCAACTGGCGCAGCAGACGAGCGAGGGGGCTGGACATCGCTGAATGCGGGAGATGGGCCGGAACCTATGGGGTGGGTCAGAGCCCCAGCAGACGGATGCGGAAATCAGCCACTTGATCCGCCATGGCGGGGTTGCTGAGCATGAACGGGTGATCCGCGCAGGCCTCGAGCGCCTGTTGCTTCTTGTCGGCGCTGCTCAAGCTGGCGGCATCAGCGCGGCCGAGCAGCTGCCGCCAAGCGGCATCGAACACCATGGCGAAGCTGTCGGCGTTATCGAACAGCTGGCCAGCCTTCTCAGGAATCCGAATCGGCATGGTGGCTTTTGCCGGAGGTTGAAAGCGCTGTTCTGCGCTTTTGCAATGCCAGGACCCAGATTTGAACTGGGGACACGGCGATTTTCAATCGCCTGCTCTACCAACTGAGCTATCCCGGCCCGTCGCCGTGGCGACCTGCGGATACTAGATCACGGCGGGAACGCGATGCCGCCCGGGAGCTGGGGTTCGGGCCAGCGCCAACAGCCCCTGCACCGCATGACCAGCCGTGGCGAGGGCTTCAGCGGCGGCGCAGGCGGTGGCACCGGTGGTGAGGATGTCGTCCACCAGCCACAGGGGCCGGGGCGCTGCATCTCGGCAGGCGAGAGCAGCGAAAGCCTTGTGGAGATTGGAGCGGCGCAGGCTGCGGCCCAGATGGTGCTGCCCCAGCGTGGGACGGGTGCGCCAGAGCAGTGCTGGAGCCAGCTCGGCCGCCCCTCCGGAAGCGGCCACCAAAGCCTGCGCCACCAGCAGGGGCAATGGATTGCCGGCTCGCTTCCAGCTGGGCACCGGCACCACCAGGGCCCCGGACAGCGTCGAAGCGCAGCAGGTGTGCAGCCGTATGCCGAGAGCAGTGATCAACGCAGGATCAACCTTTGGGCGTTGCCGCAGCAACAGCGCCCGCAGCGAACCGGCATAGGGGGCTAGGGCACACCAGAGCAGTGGCTGATCCCCCTGCAGTCCGCCCTCCGGCAGGGCGAGTTGCCCCTGACAGCGCTCACAGAAATCAGCAACGCCCGGCTCGATCGGACCACTGCAGGCGCGGCAACGCGCTGCACTGATTAGATCTAGCGTCTGGCGCCAGAGGGAGAACCACATGGCCGAGAGGCTGCTTCCAACAGCATTCCCCGCGGCCCCTGGCTAAAGCCTTCAGGTCTGGGGCATCGCCCGGAGCATCGCCACCAGGGTGCGATGGGCGTCTTCGCTGTCGCTGAGGGTGTGATCGAAGGCCACAGCGAGGCGCTCACCATCCACCTCCAGTTCCATCGCTTCAGGCCGCACCGCCACCATGCGGGCCTGCTGAGGAGCCTCCACACCGCCGTAATGACGCGCGTAGGCCAGCACCGCCTCCGCGTGATCGTCGTTCATGTGCTTGCAGATGCGCTCGCTGACGGCGCTGGTGAGGGGATCGGCAGCCATGGGTGGGGTGGCAGGGGAAGAGGGCCCGATTCTGGGGGCTCAGGCCACACCGAAGCGCTGCCAGAGCAGCAAGGCCAACCGCACACCGGAAAAGCCCACATAGCCGGCGAGCACCACGAACAGCGCCATGGCCAACCAATCACGCAGGCGGGAGTTCATCGTGCGGCCACAGCGGAGATGGCCAGTCTGGCCATACCCAGAGCGGCGCTGCACTGAGGGCGGTTGAGCACAGGTCGCTCCAACAGGCGCTGGCGAATCGCGCGCCATTGCGGATTGCGGGCACCACCGCCAAGGCTGATCACCCGCTGCACCGGGGGCGCCCCCAGCTGCTGCAGGCGCTGCCAGCCCGCCAGCTCAATCGCTGCCAGCCCTTCCAGCAGCGCTTGGAGATACAGGGCATCACTCACCGGCCGAGGCTCGAGCACCGGCTCCAGCGCCGGATCATCCACCGGGAACCGCTCGCCGGGCCTGGGCAGGGGCCGCAGCTGCAGGCCACTGCTGCTGCGTGGATCGATCTGGCGGCTGAGCTCCATCAATTGGGCATCCGTGAAGAAGCGGCGCAGCACGCCAGCGCCGGCATTGGAAGCGCCGCCCACGAGCCACCGGCCCGCCACCCGCTGACAACTCACGCCCGGGCCCTGCAGAGGCTGATCGCTGAATTGCTTGAGCACCAGGGTGGTGCCGAGCACGGTCACGCCATCGCCCGGCTGCAGATCGGCCGCCAAGGCTGCGGCACTGGCATCGGTGGTGCCGGCCACCACCCTGCAATCGAGGGGTAGATCCAGTTCGGCAGCGGCGGCAGGGCTGAGCGGGCCGAGCACTTCGCCCGAGGCACAGATCTGCGGCAACGCGGTGCTCCAGCTCTGCTCAGCCAGGCGGCCCATCCAGGCGCCCTGGTGCTGATCCCAGCCCAGGCGCAGATTATTGCTCTCCTCACCCCAGCGCCAGTCGCCCAGCAGCCAACCCATCAGCCAGTCGGCCTGATGGCGCAGCCACCAGGGGCCCGCTTCGGGGCACTGGCGAGCCTGCTCCAGCAACCTCAGCGCCCGGGCCAGACTGCCGGTGGCACTGGCGGCGGGCGTCTGTGCCCCGGCTTCACCCACCAGAGCCGCCACCGCTTCAGCCCACTCAGGGCAGGCCAGGTGATACGGCAGCGCCCGGGCTAGAGGGCCCGATCCCAGTCCGCCATCCGGGCGGCACAGCAGCAGGGTGCCGGAGGTGCCATCGATGGCGATGGCGGCCACCGCCGCCCTGAGATCGCCGGGCAACTCACTGCACAAGGCACGCAAACCATCGCGCCAGCCGCAGGGATCTTCAAACGCCGCGGGGTAGTTGGCGCTGTGCTCAGCCTGCAGCTGGCCGGCGGCATTCACCACCGCCAGCCGCAGGCCGCTGGTGCCTAGGTCAACGCCCAGGCCGAGCCGTTCAGGCAGCAACGCGGCTGGCGGTGGCCTGCTTCAGGGTTGCGGCGATCGCCTCCACGTTCTCCCAGGGGAGGTTGAGGTCGCTGCGGCCGAAGTGGCCGTAGGCGGCCACGTCTTGGTAGAAGCGGCCACCGCGCTGCTGGGGCAGCTGGCGCAGGCCGAAGGTTTCGATGATCGCGCCGGGGCGCAGATCGAAGTGCTCCTGCACCAGGGCGGTGAGATCGGCGTTGCTGATGGCGCCGGTGCCGAAGCTCTCCACCAGGATGCTCACCGGCTTGGCCACGCCGATGGCGTAGCTCAGCTGTACCTCAGCTTTACGGGCCAAACCAGCCGCCACAAGGGCTTTGGCCACATAACGGGCGGCGTAGGCGGCGGAGCGGTCCACCTTGGTGGGATCTTTGCCGGAGAATGCACCGCCGCCGTGGCGGGCGTAGCCGCCGTAGGTGTCCACGATGATCTTGCGGCCGGTGAGGCCGGCATCGCCCTGGGGGCCGCCCACCACGAACTTGCCGGTGGGGTTCACCAGGAAGCGGGTGCTGTCTTTGGCGGGCTTGAGGTTGAGATCAGCAGTAGCGGGCTCCACCACGTGTTGCCAGAGATCGGCGGAGATGCGCTCGCGCAGGGCCTTCTCCTCGGAGATGCCGTCGATTTCAGCGGTGTGCTGGGTGGAGATCAGGATCGTGTCGATCGCCACGGGCTGGTCGTTTTCGTAGACCACGCTCACCTGGGTTTTGCCATCAGGCAGCAGGTAGCAGAGGCTGCCGTTGTGGCGCACTTCCGCCAGGCGCCGCGCCAGGCGGTGGGCCAGGCTGATCGGCAACGGCATCAGCTCGGGCGTTTCATCGCAGGCGTAGCCGAACATGATGCCCTGATCCCCCGCGCCCACCAGATCGAGGGGATCACCGGCGTGGTCGTCGGCCTCATTCACCCCCTGGGCGATATCGGGCGACTGCTGATCCAGGGCCACCAGCACCGCGCAGCTGTTGGCATCGAAGCCACCGGCGCGGGCGCCGCTGTAGCCGATCTTGTCGATCACACCGCGCACCAGGGTGTTGAAATCAACCCGGGCGGTGGTGGTGACTTCGCCGGTGATCAGGCACAGGCCCGTGTTCACCACGGTTTCGCAAGCCACCCGGGAAGCAGGATCCTGGGCGAGCAGTGCGTCGAGCACCGCATCACTCACCTGATCACAGATCTTGTCGGGGTGACCTTCGGTCACCGATTCCGAGGTGAACACGTAGCGCGATGGCGCCCCGGCGGTGCTGCTCATTCGCTCAGCGGGTAGGCAAATAGCTCACCACCCTACGGGCCCGAGAGGCTGAGCTCACTCCAGCTGTGGATCAGCGGATGGGGCTCCGCTAACGGCGGTGGACTGCTCCAAGCTGCGGTGTAGCCAAGGGCCAGCTGATGGGGGATCCCCGCCGCCACCGCCATGCGCAGATCGCTGTTGGCATCACCAATCAGAGCGCAGCGCGATGGGCGCACGCCCAACTGCTCGCACAGGCCATGCACCGCAGCCGGATCCGGTTTGCGGGGGCGATGCTCGGCGCTCCACAAACCAGAAAAGAAGGCCCCGAGCTGATGACTGGCCAGGAAATGCTCGATGCCGGCCATGTCGTCGTTGCTGATCACGGCGCACACCACCCCGGCGGCCTGGAGTTGCTGCAGCCAATGGCGCAGCCCCTCGGTGGTGGTGCTGGTGGCAGCGGCCTGATCCGCGGCTCGGCGCGCATCGAGCTGATCGGCCTCCAGAAAAACCTGCTCACTGAGGGCCAGGGCTTCGGGCCAGCCCATGCCCACCTGCACCAGGGCGGTGGCGGTGGCAATCAGGTTGTGATCACGGCTGGCCACGGCGGTGATGCCCGCCGGACAGATCGCCTCTGAACGCAGGCCGTAGGCCCGCTCCAACAGCGGCTGCAACTCGAGCCGAGCCGCTGGCTCGAGGGCCGGCACTGCCTGCTCAAGGCAAAGAAAAACCCTGGCCTTGGCCAGGGTGAGGAGCTGGGGCTCGCTGATGCTGAGGGTGCCGTCCTTGTCGAACAGCACCGCATCCACATCGCCAAGCACCGTGCCGCGTAATTGCAGGCACACCATGAGGGATCAGTCGAGGGTGACGCCCATGGGCTCGTTGTCTTCGGCCTGCTCGAGCAGCATCTGCTTGTAGCGAGCGGCCATCTCCTCGGCCTTTTCGAACACCTTCTGGGGGTCGGTGAGCATGTCGCCCGGCTCGGGCTCGAGGGCCTTGGTGGAGAGGGAGATGCGACCGCGCTCGGCGTCGAGGTCGATGATCATCACCTTCATCTGGTCGTTCACGTTGAGCACCGTGTGCGGTGTCTCGATGTGCTCGTGGCTGATCTCGGAGATGTGCAGCAGGCCGCTCACACCACCGATATCGATGAAGGCGCCGTAGGGCTTGATGCCGCGGACGGTACCGATCACCACTTCGCCCACTTCCAGGCGGTTCATCTTGCGCTCCACCAGGGCGCGGCGATGGCTGAGCACCAGGCGGTTGCGCTCTTCATCCACCTCAAGGAACTTGAGGGGCAGGAAGTCGGCCACCAGCTCTTCTTTGGGCTTGCGGGTGCTGATGTGGCTGCCGGGGATGAAGCCGCGCAGGCCTTCCACGCGCACCAGTGCACCACCACGGTTGGTGGCGAACA